>CAWKAE010000005.1:0-82270 GCA_963847565.1 uncultured Halobacteria archaeon | reverse complement strand
TGGGGCTGCGCAGTGAAGTGGAGCGTTCACACACGAACGACTTGTTATAACCCATCTTTAATGAACCTGATTGTATATGAGTTATCCGCATTTTTGCCGGCCACTAAGTTTGTTACTTGCGCCACAATAGTATAAATCCCTTCTCGATCACTATCCTCTAAGATTAAATCGAGAGCAGGGTCACCCATTATATGTGCCTCGAGATATACCGGACACTAGACTGGATAACACTCTGCGTTTTGACCACATTGAATAAAGGCCGGGTTACGCTTCGTTGGCGCGCCGCAGACGGGCCTCGACCCGGGCGTTGTTTAACCGGCTGTTGTCGACCACTTCGGGATACAGGGGATAAAATTTTTCTATATCGAAAACGTAATCGCATGCGGCCTGCTCCAGGCGTTGCCTCACCGTGAGGGGCAGGCCATCCATCATCAACAGCCGTGGTGCGAGCCGCTGCAGATAGAGATCGCAAAGCCGCTGCCATTCCGGGTCCTCCCACTCATCTCTGATAAGACAGGGCGGAAAGTCGTCCGCTGTCGTCTTAAGTCGTTCGAACCATGCAGCCCGCGGCTTGCTGCCTGCTCGGTTTTCGACTAACTGCTGCAGGCGGTAGTTGACCGGCGGCTGGTAGGCAGCCTGCGCCTCTGAGTCCGGATCCGGCACCGCGAGTTGCGCCGCCGGAATGGGAAGCCACTCAGGTGGTGGCACAGGCCGCTTCATATCTTCCTCATAGACGCAGGAATGTAGCAGTGCGAGGGGGCTTTCATCGCTGCCGTCCAGCAGCCAGTATTCGTAACGATCCGCCGCCTCGAAAGGCACGCGGACGGTGCTGATCGCCTTGAAAAGCCGTTGGTTGTCTGAGCGAACCCGTTCAGGTTCCAGCGAGGATCGAATGACGCGGGTCTTGTGCTGATCACCTTCGATAGTCACTATAAAGGCAGGATTCACTCTCGGATCGTGGCTGAAGGGTTCATTAAGTGTTTTCTGGCTTTCGTCCTGCGCATAGCGTATTGCCCAGTTCTTCCCGTCCAGGCTCAGGGCACGCGCCCAGCCCATTTCGGCGACCTGGACGACACCGACATACGGTTGCAGCAATCGTTTGGAGTACACTTTCATCATGTCAGGCTCACCCCGGCTTGTTCGAACATCTTGACTCGATACACTCGCGATTCGGCGGTGGTGTTACCGTTTTAACCCGCCAACCTGGAATGAAGCTTACGGGTAAGGCCATTTCTATCAACTCTTTCCACATTTTTCGAATTTGATTCAGACGCTTCATCAATTCTTTTAAGCACATAACGATTAAGCTAGTACGGCGCAAACGGAGCGCAGCGTAGTTTGCGTCCGAACGAGTGCCTTGTTAGAGCGATTTTGCTTCGATAGCGTATTCATACTCAGCAACAGGCTTACCCTGCTTTTTGAATCCACACGGATTCTCGCCAGTAAACTGAAACACCAAGTTTTATCGATTACTGCTTTTACTCGCGTATCAAAAGTGCATGTGCACGTCAGTGCATTCTTGAAGCAGCGAGTTCCACGAACCTAGAATTCTATGACCGCGCTAGCACTTCTGTTGCATAGCCTTTATTACCAATAACTAGCGTGAATCCAGTAACCCTATATCCCAGACACCTGGCTCGTCTCCATATCTAATTGCAACGCGCCCAATTGGAATATTTTCTTCGGCTAATTCGATAGTAAAAGTAACCGATTTACCTTGTTACGCAATATTCTTTTCTGTAATGGGAATTAGATCATCCTATACTCTGTCAGGTGGATCCCGAAGCCATACCATCATTAAAACCGGAGTGCGCGAGGCCGACCAGACTAGATCAATGTCTGAATGTAACACTGTTCGTAGCTGTAACCGTTTTGCGATGAGCAATCTCTAATGGCCACTCTTCATCTGAATCGCTCTAACTACAATTCGGTGGACGAATGCATTTATTGGAAAGATGACGATGCGGTAATAACACTCTGTGGTCCCCCTGAATCAACCAGTTATATTTTTGCGTGTTATGCAGATTTAATTAAAAGCGCTGAAGATGCTTTTATGTTGTCGCTGGTAAGCAGAAGGGTGCGGCAACAGGCCAAGATTACCTGCTGGTATGTGAATGTCTATAAGAAATAAGCAATAACCCGGTCTATTCGATCTTTACCGGGTTCACGTCCGTCGACTGCCAGTCTGGACAAGGTGCAAATCCAGGGCGGTTTTCCGGCTAACTGCCTGTTTGCCGTTGCCGGTTGGCTTACTCTGCCTCGCCGCGCCGGACGGCGTCGGTGTAGTCACGGTAGAGCACGATCATCTTTTGCCACAGCGGGCCGGGCTTGCCGTCGCCGACTGCCGTGTTGTCGAGCTGTATGACCGGTGAGATTTCACGCGTGGAACTGGTCAGCCAGATTTCGTCGGCCTTTAAAAGATCAGCGGCAGGTATGTCGGCTTCGCGGTAGGGGATGCTGTTGTTCGCAGCGAGTTCGATGACCAGGTCACGGGTGACGCCGGGGAGCAGGCAGTTGCCGTTCGGTGGCGTGATCAGCAGGCCGTTTTTAACAATGAACAGGTTGCTGGCAGCACCTTCGATGGCCTTGCCCTTGTTGATGAGGATGGCCTCCGCGGTGTCCGCTTCGATGGCCTGCTGGCGCAGCATCACGTTGGGCAGCAGGGTGATGGCCTTGAGGTTGCACAGTGACCAGCGAATATCGTCCAGCGTGATGGCCCGCACACCCTGTTCGGCGGCGGCCTCCCGGTTAACGGTGAGCACGTTGCTCATGCCGAACACGGTCGGCTGGATGCCGGTTGGAAACGCATGGTCGCGTTTGGGTGCCACCCCGCGTGTCACCTGCAGGTAGACGGCCTGGTCACTGCCTTCATTGCGTGTGACCAGTTCTTTCAGCATGGTCTCCCATTCACTGTCGCTCATGGGATTGGTGATACGCACGCCGTCGAGGCTGTTCCTCAGGCGCTTGAGGTGCTGGGGCAGTCGAAACAGCCGGCCGCCGTAGACCGGGATGACTTCGTAGATGCCATCACCGAACAGGAAGCCGCGATCGAGTACCGAAACGTGTGCGTCAGCGAGTGGCAGGAAGCGGCCATTGAGCCAGGCGGTGCTCACAGGACTGCCCGGGTGTTACTCAAAATACAGCAGCGCTTCGTCGGTGATGCGCTGCCAGAACGAACCTTCGTTCGATATCCTGCAGGCTCACCAGCGCTTGCTCGGCAACGATGTCCTCACCCAGTCGTACTTGCACACTACCCAGTGCAGTACCGGCGCTGACCGGTGCCATGATGCGGTTGTCCACCTTCATCGAGGCATCCAGCGCCTTGTACTGGCCGCGCGGGATGGTGACATACAGCATGCGATCAAGTCCGAGCGAGACGGTATCGCTGTTGCCTTTCCAGATGCGTGAACTGGCCAGCGTGGCGCCGGCATCGTAGAGTTTGTGCGTCTCGAAAAAGCGGAAGCCGTAGTTGAGCAGCGCCTGGCTGGCGTCGGCGCGTGCGCTGGCACTGCCGGTGCCGAGTACCACGGTGATCAGGCGCATGTTTTCTTTCTGCGCGGAGGTCACCAGGCAGTAACCGGCGGACTCGGTATGCCCGGTCTTTACGCCATCCACGCTGTCATCGCGCCACAGCAGTTTGTTGCGGTTGTACTGGGTGATGTCGTTAAAGGTAAATTCTTTCTCTGAATACCACTTGTAGTATTCCGGGTGATCGCGGATGACCAGTGCCGCCAGGTGGGCGATATCCCAGGCCGTCATGTGGTGGCCATCGTCCGGCAGGCCGGTGGAATTGACGAAGTGGCTGCCCTTGAGGCCGATGTCCTCGGCGGTCTTGTTCATCATGGCGGCGAATGTCTCTTCGCTGCCGGCGATAAACTCGGCCAGTGCGACGGTGGCGTCGTTGCCGGACTGGACGATCATGCCCATCAACAGGTCCTGTACCGAGACCTGCTTGCCGACCTCGACGAACATGCGCGAGCCGGGCGTGCGCCAGGCCTTTTCGCTGATGGTCACCAGGTCGGTCAGTGCAATATTGCCGGAGGCCAGCTCATTGAACACCACGTAGGCCGTCATCAGCTTGGTGATACTGGCCGGCTCCACCGATTCATCCGACTTCTGCTCGCCCACCACGCGCTGGCTGTCGAAGTCCATGATGATAAACGCCTTGGCGCCGGTCGACGGTGGCTTCGGGATCGGCAACGGAGCGGCCTGCAGGGTGCTGAAGGCGATAGCGAGGAAAAAAGGTATTACCAGCTGAAACAAACGCGTATGCATGGTTATCCTGTTACGTAATTTTGACGGTGACTGCGTGCATTGTCCGTATGTTGTTGCCGCAATGCAACGGTCGGTGTTGTCGCTAATCGACTACGGTGCGTGCGGCCTTGATACCCAGCGGTTTGAGTGTCTGCGCGATGCGTTCGGCCTCGCCATGATCCGCCAGCGGACCCACCTGTACTTTAAAAAACTTGCCGTTTTCCGTATCCGCCTCGACGATTCGTACCGCGCCGATGTTCTGGTCCGCGATATCGCTGCGCAGTCGTTCTGCATTGATCAGGCTTGCGAAGGCGCCGACCTGCAGAAACACGGGTGCATTGATCGATGCGCACCGGCGGGGCGGAGGCCGGTACCGGGACAGCGGTGGTGGCGGTCTGTGTGGCAGGTGCAGTGGCCGCGACCGGTTGTGACGGTGTGGCGGCGCGGGATGTGGCCGCTGCTGTTGATGTCTTTTTTGGTGCCGGCGCGGCGGCTTGCGTGCGCGGATCGATGGCGCGTACTTCCACGTGCGCAGTGCCCTTGCCGAGCATGCCGAGCTTGACGGCCGCGGCGTAGGACATGTCGATGATGCGACCGTCGTGGAACGGGCCGCGGTCATTCACCCGCACAATGACCTTGCGACCGTTATCGAGATTGGTGACTTCCACGTAGCTCGGCAGTGGCAGGGTTTTGTGCGCGGCCGTCATGGCATACATGTCATAGGGTTCGCCGCTGGAGGTGCGCCGGCCGTGAAATTTCGTGCCATACCAGGAGGCGCCGCCTTTTTCCTTATAGCCCTGGCTGGATTTACGGGTGTGATAGCGCTTGCCATAGACGACATAGGAGTCCGGGTTGCCGTAGCGGCTGTGTGCTTCTGTGCGCGGTACGGCATTCTGCACGTTTGATACATCGCGCGGGTTGGCGGGTGCGGCATCACTCGGCTCGAACACATTGGATTTCGAGCAGGCTGAAAGACCGATTGCAACCAGCAGCAGACTGAGGTGCAGGCAAACTGTTCTGGAAAATGTCAGGTGCATAAATAAATGTCCGTCATTGCGAGCAGAGCGAAGCAATTTTTGCAATATGCCTCGTCATTACAAGCTTGCTTCGCTGTGCTCGCAATGACGATTATGACCGGAAAGCTTATTCGTTCACCCCGGCCTCATAGGCAGTACGAATCTCCTCGCTCAGCTGGTAGACCGCCATGGCGTACAGCGGGCTGTGGTTGTAGCGGGTGATGGTGTAGAAGTTATTGAAGCCCAGCCAGTATTCCGGGCCTTCCTGCTGGTCGAATTTGATCAGCGCGGCCACCAGGTCATCCGGGTAGTCGCCGCGCGGCGTAATGCCATCATGGCGCAGCGCGTCGAGCACGGTGTTCGGTTTGTAGCCGAGTTCCAGCACCGTGTGGAAATCATCGCCGGTTACCTGTGCCAGGGTCGCGACCGGCTCGCCCTGTTTCCAGCCATGGGCGCGGAAATAGTTGGCGACACTGCCGATGATGTCCTGCGGGCTGTTCCACAGGTCGCGTTTGCCATCATTGCTGAAGTCGACGGCATAGTTTCGATAGCTGCTCGGGATGAACTGGCCGTAGCCCATGGCGCCGGCATAGGAGCCGGTGGTCTTGAGCAGGTCGATGTTCTCCTCGCGCGCCAGCAGCAGGAACTGTTCCAGCTCGCCGGTAAAGAACTTGCTGCGTGGCGGATAATCGAACGCCAGTGTGGACAGGGCGTCCAGCACCCGGTGACGCCCGGTGTTGCCGCCATAACGGGTTTCCACACCGATAATGGCAACGATAATCTGCGGGTCGACGCCGAAAGTCTCGTACGCCCGGCTCAGGATGTCCGCATGTGTCTTCCAGAAGGCGACGCCGCCGTCGATCCGGTTTTTGGTGAGGAAAATCTTGCGGTATTCGAACCAGCGCAGTTTTTTCTCCGCCGGTTTGCTCATCAGTTCGATGATGTCGTCGCGACGTTTGGCCTCGCTAAACAGGCTTTCCAGGTCGGCGCGGTCGAAGCCGTGGTCTTTGACCATGCCGTCAATAAAAGAACGCGCCTTGTCATGGTTGGCGTAGCTGGGACGGTCCGATTTGGCCTGTACCGGTGCGCAACCGGCCAGCGTGGTGGCGATTAACAGTAAAACGGGGATGCACCACGTTCTGGATTTGATTGTCATCTGGATGTTTCCGGTCAGCATAAAAAAACGTGGCCTGTTTCAATGGACCCGATTCTAGCATTTACGCACGGCTTAGGTGGCCAACAGTTTCCTGTGTGTCTGGATAGACATGAGAATGCCGAAACCGGCCATCAATGTCACGATTGATGTGCCGCCGTAACTGATCATCGGCAACGGCAGTCCCACCACCGGTAACAATCCGGTAACCATGCCGGTATTGACCATGAAGTAGACACAAAAGGTCATCGACAGGCTGCCGGCGAGCAGGCGCGTGAATGTGTCCTGTGCCTGGATGGAAATCACGATGCCGCGTACCACGATAAAGATGTAGAAGGTAAACAGCACGACGATGCCGAGCATGCCGAATTCCTCGCCCAGTACGGCGAAGATGAAGTCGGTGGAACGTTCCGGCAGGAAATCCAGCTGCGATTGTGTGCCGTTCATCCAGCCCTTGCCGAACAGTCCGCCGGAGCCGATGGCGATTTTCGACTGGATGATGTGGTAGCCGGAGCCGAGCGGATCGCTCTCCGGGTTGAGCAGCGTCATGACCCGCTGGCGCTGGTAGTCATGCATGAAATGCCAGATGGCGGGTGCCGCCGCCGTCACGACCACGGCAAAAAAACCGAGTACGCGCCATTGCAGGCCGGCGAGGAATATGACAAAAATACCTGAACTCGCGATCAACAGGGCAGTACCCAGGTCAGGCTGTTTTAAAATTAACAGCATCGGCACGGCGATCAGCGCGGTTGCGGCCAGCAGTTGCCAGTGATTCGGTGGCAACCGTGCCTCCGCCAGGTACCACGCGACCGTCATCGGTACAGCCAGTTTCATGATCTCCGACGGCTGGAAGCGCACCACGTACAGGTTGAGCCAGCGTTGCGCGCCGCCACTGATTTCGCCGGTGAGCAATACCGCCACCAGGAACAGGACACCGACCAGGAAGGCCCAGGGTGTCAGGCGCAGCAGCAGGCGCGGGGGTATCTGCGCCATGGCGAACATGGCGGTAAAGGCGATACCGAGCCGGATCAGCTGGCGTTCAACCAGGGCGATGTCGCCACCCCCGGCGCTGTACAGCACGACCAGGCCGAATGCCGACAGTCCGATGAGGCTGAACAACAGCTGCGCATCCAGGTGCAGGCTGTGCTGCCAGCCACGCCGGCTGGCATCTTCGTGTCGGCTGGACAGGGCGATGTTCATTCCGTCAGTTCCTCGTCAGGTGTGGCTTCCCCGGCTTGCGCCGTGTCAGCCTGTTCGTCCGGTTTTTCCTGATCTTCCGGGTCCAGCAGGAAGGCATCGAGAATCTTGCGCGCGATGGGCGCGGCTATGGCGCCGCCACTGCCGCCGTTTTCCACGATAACCGCCACCGCGATACGCGGCTTCTCTGCCGGTGCGAAGGCAATGAACAGCGCATGATCGCGCAGTTTCTCGGCAATCGCACTGGCGTCGTATTTTTCTTCTTCCTTGAGACCGTACACCTGGGCGGTGCCGGTCTTGCCGGCGATGCGGTAGGGGCTGTTCTTGCCGATGGCGCGTGCCGTGCCGCGTGCGCCATGCACCACGTCGATCATCGATCCGATCACGCTATCCCAATGCTGCTGCTCGCCGATGCTGATGTTCTCCTGCGGACGTGGTAAATGCGGCAGCAGCGCATCGGTATTGGCCGCCTGTTCGGCGTAGATAATGTTCGGTTTCAGCATGCGTCCGCCGTTGGCCAGTGCTGCGGTTGAAACAGCCAGTTGCAGTGGCGTGGTCAGGAAGAAACCCTGTCCGATACCGGTGATGATGGTCTCGCCCGGAAACCATGGCTGATCATGCCGGCGTCGTTTCCATTCGCGTGACGGCAGCAGGCCGGACAGTTCACCGACAATGTCGACGCCGGTTGCGCGACCGAAACCGAAATGGCGCAGGTAGCTGTTCATGTTGTCGATGCCGAGTGACAGCGCCAGGTCATAGAAATACACGTCGCAGGACTGCGTGATTGCAACATTCAGGTTGACCGTGCCGTGCCCGGTGCGTTTCCAGTCGCGGTATTTGCGGGTATTGCCGGGCAGGGTGTAGTAACCCGGACAATAGGTTTTGGAGTGATCGCCGGTAGTGCCCAGTTCCAGGCCGGCCAGTCCGATGAACGGCTTGATGGTTGATCCCGGCGGGTATTGTCCGCGCAGTGCGCGGTTGAACAGCGGCTCGCGTTCGTTTTCGCGCAATGCCTGGTAGGCCTTGTACTCGATGCCGTTGACGAACGGGTTCGGATCGTAGGTCGGCAGGCTGACGAAGGCGATGATGTCGCCGTTGTCCGGGTCGAGCGCTATCGCCGACCCGGCAAAATCGCCGAAGGCCGCTTCGGCGGCCTGCTGCACGCGTGTATCGAGCGTCAGGTACAGGTTGTGACCCGATACCGGCGGGTTGCGATTGAGTACTCGCAGTACGCGGCCCTGTGCCGTGGTCTCTACCTGCTGATGACCGACCTTGCCATGCAACAGGTCTTCATAGGTTTTTTCGATACCGATCTTGCCGAAATGGGTGGTGCCACGGTAGTTCGAGGGGTCGAGTGTCTTCAGTGCCTGTTCGTCGATGCGCCCGACATATCCCAGTGCATGGACCGCGATCTCGCCATGCGGGTAGTGGCGTGCCAGGCCGGCGGTGATGTCCACGCCCGGAAAACGGTGACGGTTGACGGAGAAGCGCGCCACTTCCTCATCGTCGAGATTGAACATCAACGGAATGGCTTCAAAGCCGGGCTTGCGCGCCAGCAGTTTGTTGAAACGCGTGCGGTCGGCTTCGCGTATGTCGATTATTTTTCCGAGTGCGTTGAGGGTCGCGCCCATGTCGTCGATCTGTTCCGGCGTGATTTCCAGGCGGTAGGAGGGCAGGTTCTCGGCCAGGATGAGACCGTTGCGGTCGAAGATCAGGCCGCGATTGGGCGGTATCGGTTGCAGCTTGACGCGGTTGTCTTCCGACAGCGTGGTGTAGTGCTCGTGCGAAACGACCTGCAGGTAGAACAGCCGGCTGAACAGAATCATGATCAGGATACCGGCGAATACCAGCAGCAGGATGCTGCGGTTCATAATCAGCCGCGATTCGAAGAAGTGGTCCTTGAGTGTCAGCCGGTCGGCCATAATCATCGTGCGGATTGTGGTTAGCGCACGCGGAAGCGGTGGCGAATGTTGCGCAGCAGTAAATAGACCACCGGCCATAATGCCAGGCCCAGCAGCGATGGCGTCCAGAAATACCACGGTGCGCCCGGTCGCCCGATGATGCGACTGATCCACAGTGCCAGCAGCTGGTGCAGGATCAGCAACACCATAACGGTGAAGGCCTGTTGCAGCAGCGGGAACAGCCGGATGCGCTGGTGCAGGCGCAGGGTGAGGTAGGCCACGATCGTGAGCGACAGTGCATGCTGACCCAGGATAGTGCCGGTGACGAGATCAACCAGCAGTCCGCTGAACCAGCCGGTGCTGACGCCGACCCGGTCGGGCAATGCCAGGCACCAGTAGATCAACACCAGTCCGACCCAGTCCGGGCGTGCGTAGCGTGCCCAGTCCGGCAGGGGCAGGATCGTCAGCAACAGGGCGATGATGAATGTAATCACGATGATGCCGCCGCCGTGATGTCGTGCAAGATTCATGGCGTGCCTGCCTCCGTCGCGGTTGCTGTGCCTGCCGGCGTGCTGGCGGCCGTGTCCGGTTCGACCGGCGGGGCATCCGTCGCTGCATCGTCACTGCTCACCACGTCGACCGACGCGGTGTTTGCCGCATCGGCGGGCCTGTCCGGTTCCAGTGTCGTGGACACCCCGGGCCAGACCAGCAGCACTTCACGACTGCGGTTCAGTTCGGCCATCGGTGTTGCCACCACCTGCGAGAAGGTCAGGCCGGGGTCGTGTTGCACGGCGGTGACGGTGGCGACCGGGTAGCCGGGCGGAAAGCGTCCGCCCAGTCCGGACGTGATCAGCAGGTCGCCCGGCCGGATGTCGGCGTTGTTGGGTATGTAAGGCAGTTCCAGCCGGTTGATGGCGCCGCTGCCGAGCGCGATGGTGCGCAGGCCGGTGCGGTTCACCTGCACGGGAATCGCGTGCGAGGTATCAGTGATGAGTACGGCGGTCGAACTGTAGGGGCCGGCATGCACGATCTGGCCCATGACGCCCTTGGCATCCAGCAGCGGTTGCCCCGGGTAGATGTCGTGCAGCTCGCCCTTGTTCACCACGATCTGGTGCTTGTACGGATCGAGGTTGACCGACATCAGCTCTGCAATCAACACCTTCTCGCCCACTTCGAAGGACGAATCGAGCAACTCGCGCAGGCGGATATTTTCTGCTTCCAGAGACGCCAGCTTCAGCATCTGCACCTTCTGCATCAACTGTTGGGTGCGCAGGCTGTCGTTTTCTTCCTGTAGTTTGCGCCGCGTCGACAGTGATTCACCGAACCAGTCGGAGACGGTGCCGGGCAGTTCGATGACCTGTTGCAGGGGATAGACGATCAGGGACAGGCCGGCGCGCAGGGATTCGAGGTTGTTGTACTTGTGGTCCATCACCATGAGTACCGTCGACAGGGCGACGAACACGATCAGGCGTGTTGTGATGGACGGACCTTGTGTAAAGATGAGCTTGATCGGGCACCCCTTAAACAGGTAATGCGCAGTTTCTGCGCATTCTGCATTCTCCCTCTCCCGCCGGGAGAGGGTCGGGGAGAGGGGATAACGAAATCTGTTTTTATTCCCCTGTCCTGACCTTCTCCTTCCGGGAGAAGGAACGGTAATGCAAACCTGAGAGTGGATTATACGTATGCTGCGCGTGAATGCGCGAAAGTTATGATGCGTTGGAGTCGTAGCTGTTATTCCACAGTGAACACGTCACCGCCGCGCTCGTCGAACAGTTCGAGCGCGCGACCACCGCCACGGGCGACGCAGGTCAGCGGGTCATCCGCGACCACCACCGGCAGGCCGGTTTCTTCCATCAGCAGTTTGTCGAGGTCGCGCAGCAGCGCGCCACCACCAGTCAGGACGATGCCACGCTCGGCCACGTCTGCGCCCAGCTCGGGTGGCGTCTGTTCCAGCGCGGTTTTGACGGCACCGACGAGACCTGCCAGTGGTTCCTGCAGCGCCTCGAGGATCTCGTTGCTGTTCAGCGTGAAGCTGCGCGGAATGCCCTGGGACAGGTTGCGCCCCTTGACCTCCATTTCATTGATTTCCTTGCCAGGGTAGGCCGAGCCGATTTCATGCTTGATGCGCTCGGCCGTGGCCTCGCCAATCAGCGTGCCGTAGTTGCGCCGTACATAATTGATAATGGCCTCATCAAGGCGTACGCCACCGATACGAACAGAGGATGAATAGACAATACCATTCAAGGAGATAACGGCGACTTCTGAAGTACCACCACCGATGTCCAGCACCATGGAGCCACGCGCCTCGTCGACCGGCATGCCGGCGCCGATGGCGGCTGCCATGGGTTCTTCTATAAGGTAAACCTCGCGCGCGCCGGCGCCGGCGGCCGATTCGCGAATGGCGCGGCGCTCGACCTGGGTCGAACCGCAGGGTACGCAGATCAGGACACGGGGGCTGGGCTTGAAGAAGCGCGCCTCGTGGACCTTGTGGATGAAATGCTGGAGCATTTTCTCCGTAATGGTGAAATCGGCGATCACGCCGTCCTTGAGCGGGCGAATGGCCGTGATGTTGGCCGGTGTCCGGCCGAGCATGGCCTTGGCCTCGAGACCGACGGCCGCGATACTCTTGGGGCCGCCCGGTCCACGGTCCTGGCGGATCGCCACGACCGATGGCTCGTTCAGGACGATGCCCTGGCCGCGCACGTAAATCAGTGTGTTAGCCGTGCCCAGGTCAATGGACAGGTCATTGGAGAACATCCCGAACAGGCTTTTAATCAAGATTCAGTCCCGCGTGCGCGCATCGTCAAAAACAAAGCAGGTAATCTAACAACGAGGGACGTTCGGAGCAAGGAAATACACAGAAAATCGTGTATTGATGTGAACAGGCCAACTGTGGTCAGTGGTGTTCTCGACAAACGATTATGCTACCTTTGCGTCCGCTGTTTTTACGCGATCAACCTGTATTACGGAGTTACACATGGCACTTGATGCCTCGGATGTCGAAAAAATCGCTCACCTTGCACGTCTCGGCATCGATGCTGATGATGTGCCCGGCTATACGCGCAATCTGTCCGATATTCTCGCCTTCGTCGAGCAGCTGGACGCGGTGGATACCACGGGACATCAAGCCGCTGGCCCATCCGCTGGAGGCAACACAGCGCCTGCGTCCCGATACGGTGACCGAAACGAACGACCGGGAAAACTTCCAGCAGGTGGCGCCGCAGACCGAGAATGGTCTGTACCTGGTGCCGAAGGTTCTCGAGTAGGCCGCCTTGACCATGCATCAGAAAACCCTGGTCGAACTGGCTGCCGGCCTGCAGGCCGGTGACTTTTCCAGCGAAGAGTTGACCCGTGCCTGCCTCGCGCGCGTCAATGATTTCGATGGCACGCTCAACACGTTTATTACCATCGCCGAAGAACAGGCGCTGGCGGCGGCGCGCGCTGCGGATGCGTGTATTAAAAAAGGTGAGGCCGGGCCATTAACGGGCATACCGTTTGCGCACAAGGATATCTTTTGCACGAAGGGCATTCGCACCAGTTGCGGTTCGCGCATGCTGGACAATTTCAACGCGCCTTACGATGCAACCGTCACCGCGAAACTGCACACGGCCGGTGCTGTCATGCTGGGCAAGACCAACATGGACGAGTTCGCCATGGGCTCGTCGAACGAGACCAGTTACTACGGGCCGGTGAAAAATCCCTGGAATACGGACACGGTTCCCGGTGGTTCCTCGGGCGGTTCCGCCGCTGCGGTGGCGGCCCGGCTGGTACCGGCAAGTACCGGCACCGACACCGGTGGTTCAATTCGCCAACCGGCAGCACTGTGCGGCATCACCGGGTTGAAACCGACTTATGGGCGCGTATCGCGCTACGGCATGATCGCGTTTGCCTCCAGCCTCGACCAGGCCGGTCCGTTTGCGCGCACCGCAGAAGATGCTGCCATCATGCTGGCCGCCATGGCCGGTTTCGATGAACGCGATTCCACCAGTGTTGACCGGCCGGTAGATGATTACCGCGCAGGCCTGGGCGCGTCACTTGCGGGTTTGAAAATCGGCCTGCCGAAAGAGTATTTCGGTGAGGGCCTGGATGCCGGTGTGGCGGCTGCCGTGGAGGCGGCCATTGACGCGTATAAAAAACTCGGCGCCACGGTCACGGAGATCAGCCTGCCAAACACGCACCTGTCCGTGCCGGCTTACTACGTGGTGGCACCGGCGGAGTGTTCGTCCAACCTGTCGCGTTTCGATGGCGTGCGTTTCGGTTACCGGGCCGAGAATCCTGTTGACCTGACCGACCTGTACACGCGTTCGCGCGGCGAGGGTTTCGGTGCCGAGGTCAAACGGCGCATCCTGATCGGCGCCTACGCGCTGTCGGCCGGTTATTACGATGCCTATTATTTAAAGGCGCAGCAGGTGCGCCGCCTGATTCGCGAGGATTTCCTCAAGGCGTTTGAGCAGGTGGATGTCATCATGGGGCCAACAGCGCCGTCGACAGCCTTCAAACTCGGCGAGAAAGCGGACGACCCGGTGAGCATGTACCTGTCGGACATCTACACCATCGCGGTCAACCTGGCCGGTTTGCCGGCCATGTCGATTCCTGCCGGAATGGCGGCTGGCATGCCGGCCGGTCTGCACATTGTCGGTAATTATTTCGAGGAAGGTCGCCTGCTGAATGTTGCGCACCAGTATCAGCAGGTGACGGACTGGCATACGCAGTGTCCGGCAGGGTATGAATAGAAATGTATTGACGATATGAGTCCCCTCTCCTCCAGGGAGAGGGTCAGGGAGAGGGGGTAAATTGACTGATCTTATGTTTCTGATTCCCTCTCCCCAACCCTCTCCCTGAGGGAGAGGGGGTTAAAGAACAGGTTATTTATATATGGAATGGGAAACCGTCATCGGGCTGGAGATTCATACCCAGCTCGCTACCAACAGCAAGATCTTTTCGGGCGCCTCGACGACCTATGGCGCCGAGCCCAATACACAGGCCTGCGCCGTTGATCTCGGTCTGCCGGGTGTGCTGCCGGTATTGAATGCCGAGGTGGTGCGCATGGCGACGATGTTCGGGCTGGCGACACATTCCACCGTGGCGCCGCTGTCCGTGTTCGCGCGCAAGAATTATTTCTACCCGGACCTGCCGAAGGGCTACCAGATCAGCCAGTTTGAATTACCGATCGTGCATGACGGTTACATGGATATCGAACTGGAAGACGGCGTCACCAAGCGCATCGGCATTACGCGTGCGCACCTCGAAGAGGACGCCGGCAAGTCGCTGCACGAGGATTTCCACGGCATGACCGGGATCGATCTGAACCGGGCCGGCACGCCGTTGCTGGAGATTGTTTCGGAGCCGGATATGCGTTCGGCGAAAGAGGCCATCGCCTACATGAAAAAGATTCATTCGCTGGTGCGATATCTTGGTATCAGTGACGGCAATATGCAGGAAGGATCGTTTCGTTGCGACGCCAACGTGTCGGTGCGCCCGAAAGGGCAGGCAGAGTTCGGCACGCGCGCTGAACTGAAGAACATAAACTCGTTCCGCTTCGTGGAGCAGGCCATCAACCTCGAGGTCGAGCGCCAGGTAATGCTGATCGAAGGCGGTGGCGTGGTGGCGCAGGAGACGCGCCTGTTTGATCCGGACAAGTATGAGACGCGGCCCATGCGTTCCAAGGAAGAGGCGAACGATTATCGCTATTTTCCCGATCCCGACCTGTTGCCGGTCGAGATTACGCCCGAATTCATCGAGGCCGTGCGTGCCACGTTGCCGGAGTTGCCGGATGCGAAGAAGGCCCGTTTCGTCACGGAGTTTGAGCTGTCCGACTACGATGCGGCCGTACTCACGGCGTCGCGTGACATGGCGGAATACTATGAGGACACAGTGAAGGCGTCCGGCGGTCTCGGCAAGCTGGCCGCCAACTGGGTGATGGGTGAGCTCGCCGGGGCATTGAATAAAGAGGATACGGACATCATTGACAGCCCGGTCAGTGCCGCGGCACTGGGGCAGATGCTGCAGCGTATCGACGACGGCACCATTTCCGGCAAGCTGGCCAAGCAGGTGTTCGAGGCCATGTGGAACGGCGAGGGCGCGCCCGACGAGATTATCGAGCAGAAAGGTTTGCAGCAGATTTCCGATTCCTCGGCCATCGAGGCAATCATCCGTGAAGTGCTGGACAACAATCCAAAACAGGTCGAGCAGTACCGCGGCGGCCAGGAGAAGCTGCTGGGCTTTTTCGTCGGCCAGGTCATGAAGGCCACGCAGGGCAAGGCCAATCCCCAGCAGGTGAATGACCTGCTGAAGCAGCAGCTGGATTCAGTATCAGAGGTACTGACTCGCCTCGCAGAGTCCGGCAGGGTATGAATAGAAATGTATTGACGACTATGAGTTCCTCTCCCTCCGGGAGAGGGTCAGGGAGAGGGGATAAATTGACTGATCTTATGTTTCTGATTCCCTCTCCCCAACCCTCTCCCTGAGGGAGAGGGGGTTAAAGAACAGGTTATTTATATATGGAATGGGAAACCGTCATCGGGCTGGAGATTCATACCCAGCTCGCTACCAACAGCAAGATCTTTTCGGGCGCCTCGACGACCTATGGCGCCGAGCCCAATACACAGGCCTGCGCCGTTGATCTCGGTCTGCCGGGTGTGCTGCCGGTGTTGAATGCCGAGGTGGTGCGCATGGCGGCGATGTTCGGGCTGGCGACACATTCCACCGTGGCGCCGCTGTCCGTGTTCGCGCGCAAGAATTATTTCTACCCGGACCTGCCGAAGGGCTACCAGATCAGCCAGTTTGAATTACCGATCGTGCATGACGGTTACATGGATATCGAACTGGAAGACGGCGTGACCAAGCGCATCGGCATTACGCGTGCGCACCTCGAAGAGGACGCCGGCAAGTCGCTGCACGAGGATTTCCACGGCATGACCGGGATCGACCTGAACCGGGCCGGCACGCCGTTGCTGGAGATTGTTTCGGAGCCGGATATGCGTTCGGCGAAAGAGGCCATCGCCTACATGAAAAAGATTCATTCGCTGGTGCGCTATCTTGGTATCAGTGACGGCAATATGCAGGAAGGATCGTTTCGTTGCGATGCCAACGTGTCGGTGCGCCCGAAAGGGCAGGCAGAGTTCGGTACGCGCGCCGAACTGAAGAACATAAACTCGTTCCGTTTCGTGGAGCAGGCCATCAACCTCGAGGTCGAGCGCCAGGTAATGCTGATCGAAGGCGGTGGCGTGGTGGCGCAGGAGACGCGCCTGTTTGATCCGGACAAGTATGAGACGCGGCCCATGCGTTCCAAGGAAGAGGCGAACGATTATCGCTATTTTCCCGATCCCGACCTGTTGCCGGTCGAGATTACACCCGAATTCATCGAGGCCGTGCGTGCGACGTTGCCGGAGTTGCCGGATGCGAAGAAGGCCCGTTTTGTCACGGAGTTTGAACTGTCCGACTACGATGCGGCCGTACTCACGGCGTCGCGTGACATGGCGGAATACTATGAGGACACAGTGAAGGCGTCCGGCGGTCTTGGCAAGCTGGCCGCCAACTGGGTGATGGGTGAGCTCGCCGGGGCATTGAATAAAGAGGATACGGAGATTATTGACAGCCCGGTCAGTGCCGAGGCACTGGGGCAGATGTTGCAGCGTATCGACGACGGCACCATTTCCGGCAAGCTGGCCAAGCAGGTGTTCGAGGCCATGTGGAACGGCGAGGGCGCGCCCGACGAGATTATCGAGCAGAAAGGTTTGCAGCAGATTTCCGATTCCTCGGCCATCGAGGCAATCATCCGTGAAGTGCTGGACAATAATCCAAAGCAGGTCGAGCAGTACCGCGGTGGCCAGGAGAAGCTGCTGGGCTTTTTCGTCGGCCAGGTCATGAAGGCCACGCAGGGCAAGGCCAATCCTCAGCAGGTGAATGACCTGCTGAAGCAGCAGCTGGATGCGTAGCGTCAACAGTACCCGTTTGCATTAGAAACAGTAGGTCAACTCTGGAAAGATGGCTTGTTCTGGGTGCAGACAGGCGCATTGGAATGACGGGTTGCCGATGTATGTTCTGCATTCAGCATTTTACGGCTACAGCACAAGTCTGAATAAAATCACGTCATTCCCGCGCAGGCGGGAATCCAGCCCATGGAAGATTACGTAAACATCCAATATCGCAGATCCAGGTCCTTACCACGATGATTTGTGTCGGATTTTAATGTCGTCAGCCAGATCCAGGGCTGGATTCCCGCCTGCGCGGGAATGACAATGGACGAATGAGCGTGTCGAACGGGACTACATAATGCCTGGTTATAATCGCCACGACCCGGATACAGAAAGTTACCGGCTGATGCGTCCGATCCGATTAATTGCGGATTTTTCTGCTACGGGAATGACAATAGATAAATGAAAATAGTTGCCGACGAAAACATCCCCTGTGTTGAACAGGCGTTTGCCTCGCTGGGTGAGGTGTCGCTGGTGCATGGCCGCAGCCTGCAACCGGTGCATGTGCGTGATGCGGATATCCTGCTGGTCCGTTCGGTTACCCGTGTGGACGAAACGTTGCTGGCGGATTCATCCGTGCGGTTCGTCGGCTCGGCCACGATCGGCTTTGACCATGTCGACCTTGACTACCTGTCGCGACGTGAGATTGGTTTTGCCAGGGCGCCCGGCAGCAATGCCACCTCTGCTGCCGAGTATGTGGTCAGTGCGATCATGGTGCTATCGGAACGGTTGGGATTTGATCCGGCTGACAAAACCGTTGGTATCATCGGTCACGGCAATGTTGGTTCACGCGTGCGTGCAAGGCTTGAGGCGCTGGGGATGCGTTGCCAGGTGAATGACCCGCCGCTGCAGGCGCAGGGTGGCCACGACGACTTTGTGAGCCTGGCTGATGTGCTGCAGGCGGATATTATTACTGTACACGTGCCGTATACGCGCGCTGGCCGCTGGCCGACGCACCACCTCGTTAATGCCGACCTGCTGGCGCAACTCAGGCCGGATGTGATCGTGTTGAATACCTCGCGCGGTGCGGTGGCCGATAATCCGGTAATGGAAGCCTGGCTGGCTGCGCACGGTAATGCGGCGGTGGTGCTGGATGTCTGGGAAGGCGAGCCGTCGATCAGCCTGTCGCTGATGGACAGGGTTGCGCTCGCGACACCGCATATCGCGGGCTATAGCCTGGATGGCAAATTGCGTGGCACCGACATGATTTACCATGCCGCCTGCGAATTTTTCGGGGAGACAGTCTGCTGGCAGGTAGCGGATGCCGTGCCGGTGTCACCGGCCCTGACGATCGATAGCCGTCATGACCGCCTGTCAGCGGTGCGTGAGGCCGTGCTGGCGACGTACGATATCCGTGCGGATGACGCGGCGCTGCGTGCGATTAAACAGCTTGATAAGGGCGCGCAGGCGGCCAGGTTCGATCAACTGCGTAAAGAGTACCCGGTCAGGCGGGAGTTTTCGGAGATCGAGCTGGTGCTGGAAACGGATGATCCGGAGTTGCGTCGCATGCTGGATGCGCTCGGTTTTAAATTGTCTGCAGTGCCGGTCACGGCTTAAACAAACCCGGGTTACTCCATCGTATGTTGCTGTGCTGTTCCTTGCCGCCCGCCGGGCAGGCGGGATCGCGTGACAGTGTCAACGTAGACAAACCCGGGTTATCCTCGTCGTATGTTGCTGTGACTGTTCCTCGCCGCACACCGGGCAGGCGGGATCGCGTGACAGTGTCAACGTGCGCCACTCACTGGTTAAACCGTTAAATACCTGCAGGCTGCCAGCTGTGATGTTGTCCATTGATAGCAGTAGTTTGAGAGCTTCCAGCGCCTGCATGGCGCCGATAATGCCGACCACGGGTGACAGCACACCGTTGGCGGTGCAGGTTTCATCTTCGTCACGACCTTCTTCATACAGGCAGCGGTAGCAGGGATTGTTATCCTGTCGCTTGTCAAATACCGATAGCTGACCCTCGAAGCGGACGGCGGCGCCCGACACCAGTGGTGTGCGATGTTCCACGCAGGCCCGGTTGATGGCGAAGCGGGTGGCAAAATTGTCGCTGCAGTCCAGTACCACGTCGGCGGCCGCGGTTTCTGTTGCCAGTCGCTTGCCGGCAAGTTTTTCCGGGATCGCGGTGATCGCTATACCCGGGTTGACTGCGGCCAGTGTGTCTTTTGCCGAAGCCGCCTTGTTGCGCCCAAGGTCGCTGTCATGATGCAGCAACTGGCGTTGCAGGTTGGACAGTTCGACCGTGTCATGATCCGCAATGACCAGCTGGCCGATGCCGGCGGCTGCAAGATACATCGCGGCCGGTGAACCCAGTCCGCCGGCGCCGACAATCAATACGCGGGATGCGAGTAACGTCTCCTGCCCGGCGACATCGACCTGCGGCAGCATGATCTGCCGGCTGTAACGGAGTAACTGGTCGTCGTTCATGGGGGCAGTATAGCCCGTGCTTGATATTGGAATAAAAGGGTACTGACCCCTTTTAATTCATCAACAAGCGTCATTCCGGGTACGGACCTCGTTTAATTCATCAACAAGCGTCATTCCCGCGCAGGCGGGAATCCAGCCTTAATTCCAGAACTGGCGCCGATCATTTACGGAGAGCGACTGTATCGCATTGATGAATTACCAGTGTATGAATCTTGTTGGAGGCATGTTAAGGGCTGGATTCCCGCCTGCGCGGGAATGACGAGGTTTGTGAAGAGTGCGCGGGAATAAAGGGTGGTTGTGATTGTGTACCAGGCGGTGGCACGGACGGATGTTATAAACCTGGTCGCGTGATTCAATCCGACTTTCCAGTCGGGCATTTGTCAGACTGTTACAAATACCGCCGCAGGTAATCCGGCCGGTGATCGCGGCAGCCGTGCTCGCGGGTCAGGTATCGATTGATAAAGGCATCGCGGGTGCATTCGGCCTGGTCATGTTTACTTTCATTGCACTCGATATCTTCAATGTAATAGCACATGCTGCGCATGACACGGCAGAACAGGCTGGTGCGCATGGTATAGCCGAATTCCTCGAGTAGTGCGGTGATGGTTTGCAGGGTGATCTGGCGAACGTTGTAGCTGACGACCAGTTTGTCAGGTGTCTTGATGCGAACGCGGATAACGCCCTTCACGTCGCGGAGCAGGGCGGCGGCGGACTCGATGATGTCAGGATGACTGTCTGAATCGGCGAGCCAGATGGTGCGCTGTTTCAGTTTTTCAAGCACATCCTGATCCTGACCCCGGCACGTGGAAATAGCAAGCTTTCGGTGTGGTTTTTACCGAAATCAGGCAGTTAATCACCGCCGTTATCGGCACAATGTGACGCGTGCCTGACCGGCCAGGTCGTTGTTGCAGACGATGTCGCGATAGCCGTGTGCTGCCAGTATCCGCCGTACCGGTTCGCGCTGGTCGAAGCCGTGCTCCAGTATCAGCACGGCGTTGTCGCGCAGGTGGCTGCGTGCGCAGGCCGCGATGCGGCGTATGTCATCAAGACCCTCATCACCGGCCACCAGCGCGTCCTGTGGTTCAAAGCGGACATCGCCGCAGGCGAGGTGTTTGTCAGCGGCGGGTATATACGGCGGGTTACTGACAATGAGATCAAAGCATCCGCCGGCAAGTGCCTCGCACCAGTCACCGCTGGCGAAGTCGATATTGTTCAGTTGCAGTTGACGGGCGTTGTGTGCGGCAATGGCCAGCGCGGCTGTCGACCGGTCGCAGGCGAGGATATGGCAGGCAGGTCGTTCGTGCGCAATGGCCAGCGCGATGGCGCCACTGCCGGTGCCGAGATCGGCTACCCGTGCATGGTTGTCAGGTGGTAATTGTTCGAGTGCCATTGCGACCAGTGTTTCAGTTTCCGGTCGCGGGATAAGCGTGTCATGCGTGACGGTAACAGGCAATGACCAGAATTCACGTTCACCGGTAATGTAGGCAACCGGTTCGCCATCAGCGCGGCGCTCGATCAGTTCGCGGTAACGTGCCTGCTGTGCCGTATCCGGGATCCTGTCCGGCCAGGCCAGCAGGTGACTGCGCGGTTTGTCGAGTACGTGGGCAAGCAGAACCTCGGCGTCAAGGCGGGGCGAATCGCTGTTTATCCGTTGTGCCGCCTGGCGTAGCAGTTCGCGTATCGGTGATGTATCAGGCGCCTTGTTCATTCAGTGCGCTGAGTTGATCGGCCTGGTATTCGTTGACCAGCGGCTCGATGGCCAGGTCGAGGTTGCCGGCCATGAAGTCATCCAGTTTGTAGACTGTCAGGTTGATGCGGTGATCGGTCATTCGACCCTGTGGAAAATTATACGTGCGAATGCGTTCCGAGCGGTCGCCGCTGCCGACCAGTTGCCGCCGCGTTGCCGATTCCTGTGACTTCTGTTTTTCCTGCTCAACGCTGAGCAGCTTTGCGGACAGCAACGACATGGCGCGCGCGCGGTTCTTGTGTTGCGAGCGTTCATCCTGGCATTCAACGACGATGCCGGTTGGCAGGTGCGTCAGGCGAATGGCCGAGTCGGTCTTGTTGACATGCTGGCCGCCGGCGCCGGAGGCGCGGAAGGTGTCGACTTTCAGGTCTGCCGGGTTAACGTCGATTGCATCGATCTCTTCCACTTCCGGCAGGATCGCCACGGTGGCCGCCGAGGTGTGGATGCGGCCCTGCGATTCGGTTTCCGGTACCCGCTGTACGCGATGTGCGCCGGATTCGAACTTGAGTTTCGAATAGGCGCCCTGGCCGATGATGCGGGCAATGATTTCACGATAACCGCCGTGCTCGCCGGTACTTTCACTCAGCACTTCGACCTGCCAGTTGTTCAGTTCCGCATAGCGAGAGTACATGCGAAACAGGTCGCCGGCGAAGATAGCGGCCTCGTCGCCGCCGGTGCCGGCACGTATTTCGAGAAAGATGTTGCTGTTGTCATGCGGGTCTTTCGGTAACAGCAGTTTCTGCAATTCCAGTTCCAGGGCCTCGATACGTCCGCGCGCCTGCTGCAGCTCTTCCTCGGCCATGTGTTTCATGTCCGGGTCCGGGTCCCTGAGCATGCCTTCAGCGGAGTCCGCGTCGCCATTTGCCTGCTGCCAGGCACTGAAGGCATCCACCACCGGCGTAAGCTGTGCATATTCTTTCGACAACTGGCGATACTTGTCCTGGTCCGAGATGGTGTCGGCATCGGACAGCAGTGCGCCAACCTCGTTATGGCGTTCTTCAATCGTCTCGAGTTTTTTTACGATGCTGGCTTGCATGGTGATATTTACTTGCGGTCGTTACCGTTGTCCAGCCGGAACAGTGTCCGGATGGCTTCCAGCAGTTCGGTTTCGCCATCGGCAACGGCGTCACGCATATTTACGCTGGGGTCATGCGTGAGTTTTCGTACCAGGTTGCGTGTCAGCTGCTCAACAACGTCTTCGGGTGAAGTGCCACTCGCCAGCAAGCGTCGGGCGCGATTGAGTTCGGCCTCGCCGAGCGATTCCGCATGTTCGCGGTAAGCGCGCAACGTGGGTACTGCGTCCAGCGAGCGGGTCCACGCCATGAATCGCCCGGCCTGTGCCTCGATTATTTCCTCGGCCTGGTCTGCCGCTTCCTGGCGTGAGCGCATGTTGTCTTCAATGACCTGCTGCAGGTCGTCGACTGTATACAGGTAGACGTCATCGAGTTCTCTGACTGCCGGATCGATATCGGCGGGTACCGCGATGTCGATCATCAGTACCGGCCGGTGCTTGCGGCTCTGCAGGGCATTTTCGACGGTGGCCTTTTCCAGTAGCGTGGAGGTGCTGCCGGTCGAGGCGATAACGATATCGGCCTCGGCAAGGTGTGTGGCGATTTCTTCCAGGCCGATACCGTAGCCGCCAAACTGTGCAGCCAGGTCATGTGCGCGGCTGACCGTGCGGTTGGCGATGATGAGTTTGCCGGTCTGCCGGTCATGCAGGTGGCGCGCGGTCAGCTCGATGGTTTCACCGGCGCCGATCAGCAGCGCGGTGTGGCGGGCCAGGTCACCGAAAATCTGCCGCGCGAGGCTGACTGCCGCAAAGGCCACCGATACCGGGCTGGCGCCAATGGCGGTGTCGGTGCGAACCTGTTTTGCGACTGAAAACGTGTGCTGGAAAAGCCGGTTTACCAGGGTATCGATACTGCCCGAGTCGAGTGCCTGCTGGTAGCAGTCCTTCATCTGGCCGAGAATTTGCGGTTCACCGAGGATCATTGAATCCAGGCCGGCCGCCACCCGGAACACGTGCCGTACGGCAGATTCGTCCTGGTAGGCATACAGGTGTGGCACCAGCCTGTCCGGCGGGAGACGATGAAAATTGCCGAGCCACTCGGCCAGGCTGTCGGTGCCGGTTTCCTCGCGAGCACAGTACAGCTCGGTACGGTTGCAGGTCGACAGAATCGCCGCTTCGTGGATACCGTCAAGCGCGCGCAGTTCGGCCAGTGCCTGCCCCACCTTGTCGGGCGGGAACGCCACCTGGCCGCGCAGCTCGACGGGCGCGGTACGGTGGTTAATGCCGAGGACAGTCAGATACATGTCAGTTTGGGATGGTTTCCGGAGCAAACGCGAAATTCTGCATGGCCTGAAGAGTTTACACAAGTTGAATCAATTACGTGTCAGGGTTGTCCACACTCTGTATGCGCATGGGCGCGTCCGGCATAAATATCGGGTAAATTGTTACCCATTCACCTGACAGGGTTTTCACGAGACTGATAGAATAATGCGAATGGATGTCAAAATGATCTTTTCAAACGGGCTGTACGCACGCATTTTGCCGGTGCTGGCCGTATCTGTAACGCTGCTCTCCTGTGCCGCCATTGGCGGCAACCAGCAGGTGGCCACGCCTGCGCCGCAACCGTCAGCCACCCCGGTGGCGGTGCCAGCGGCGGGTACCCCGGGCCCGGTTACGCCTGCGCAGCGACTCTCCGGCGACATGGTTTATGACATTCTGCTGGGCGAAATTGCCGGTCAGCGCGGTGCCATGGATGTTTCCGTGGCCCGTTACCTGCAGGCTGCAGCTGAAGCGCAGGACCCACGGGTGGCGGAGCGGGCGGTGCAGATCGCGTCGTTCGCCAAGCAATACGACCTTGCAATCGGCGCGGCCCGGCGCTGGGTAGCGCTCGATGGTGCCAACATGGAAGCACGCAAGGCGCTGACGGCACTGGCACTGCAGCAGGGTGACCTGGACGAAGTGATCACCCAGATGGATTACATGCTGATCAACAGCAGCGATCCGGAAGACAGTTTCCGCATGGTGACCGCGGTGCTGGCGCGGCACGAGGACAAGCAGGCCGCCATGGCCGCCGTTCGCAAGCTGGTCGACCGTCATCCGGACAGCCCGCATGCCTGGACGTCGCTGAGTCGCCTGGCAATCGTGGCAGAACAGCCGGATGTTGCGCTGGATGCTGTGAATCATGCACTGGCGCTGCAGCCGGGTTCACCCGATATCATCATTCTCAAGGCGCAGGTCATGGTGCGGCAAGCGCAGAAGGCCGAGGCGACCGCACTGCTGGGTGACGCCGTGCGCCTGCAACCGAAAAATACCGACCTGATATTCGCCTACGGGCGCATGTTGCTGGACAGTGAAAACCTGGAAGGCGCGAAGCAGCAATTTCGCAAGGTCGTGAAAATAGACCCAACGCATGCCGATGCCCTGTACTCACTGGCGCTACTTGAGCTGGAAACCGGCGCGTTCCAGTCCGGCGAGAAGCATCTCGTGCAACTGCTGGAACTCAAGCAGCATGTGCAAAATGCCTATTATTACCTGGGTTACGCCACTGTTGAACAGGGCAAGGCGCAGGAGGCGCTGGACTGGTATCTGAAAGTTGAGTCCGGTGATTACTGGAGCCAGGCACAGTTGCGTGCGGCCGGGCTGATGGTCAAACAGGGCGATTTCGTGCGCATGCAGGAACACATGCGTACGCTGCGCCAGAAGAATCCCCAGCTGGCCTCACAGCTCTACATTATTGAAGGGCAGGCGCTGACGGATGCCGACCTGCATATGCAGGCTTACAGCCTGTATGAAACCGCGCTGGAGAGTAGTCCGGATGACCTTGATCTCCTGTATTCCTACTCGCTGGCCGCGGAAAAGCTCGACAAGCTGGATGTTGCAGAGACCAACCTGCGGCGCATCCTTGCCATTGATCCTGACAATGTCCGCGCGCTGAACGCGTTTGGTTATACGCTTGCCGATCGCACAGATCGCCACCAGGAAGCATTGCAGTACATCAGCAAGGCATACGAGCAGGAGCCGGATGACCCGGCAATTATCGACAGTATGGGCTGGGTGCATTTCCGCATGGGCGATCTGGACAAGGCGCGTGAATATCTGCAGAAGGCCTGGGATATGTCCAGTGACAGCGAAATCGGCGCACATTTCGGTGAGGTCCTGTGGATGCGTGGCGAACACGCAGCCGCAAAAGAGATATGGAATACTTCCCGCAAGGCGACACCTGACAACCCGGTTCTGCTGGAAGTCATCAACCGCCTTAACCCGTGAGACTGATCAGGTTCCTGTTGCCGGTACTGTTACTGGCGGGTTGTGCCACCACGCCGGTCCCGGACGTTGTTACTGCTTCGCATACTGATTTTCCCGCCGCGTCCATGTTGCCGGCGAACTGGCAGCTGCATGGCCGAATCTCTCTGACACAGGGTGAATCCGGCTGGCATGCCGGTGTTGACTGGGATGAACAGGTCGATGGTTTCCAGCTGCGTGTGTCCGGGCCGCTGGGGCAGGGCGGGTTTCTGTTAACCGGGGATGGGACAGGCGTTTTGCTGCGCGATGCCGGGCAACAGGTATTCACGGCACCGGATGCCGATACGCTGCTTGCCGAGGTTACCGGCTGGCAATTGCCGGTTGAGGGCTTGCGCTACTGGGTGCGCGGGATACCCGATCCGGGTAGTTCCTTCGAGGCGGTCATGGGTGCAGACGGTCGCCTGGCGCAGCTCTCACAATCCGGCTGGACGATCCGCTACACACGCTATCAACCCGTTGGCGAGCTTTTCTGGCCAGCGCGACTGGGCCTGGTACGGGATGATGTGTCCGTCCGGCTGGTCATCGACCGGTGGGGATTCGGGCAGACTCCGCAGGTTGGGCCATGAACCAGCCGGTTGTGCCGCCGGCCGCCAGCGGACCCTGGCCGGCCCCGGCCAAGCTTAACTTGCTGCTGCATATAACCGGCCGCCGGTCAGACGGTTACCATGAGCTGCAAACGGTTTTCCAGTTTCTCACGGTAGCTGACTGGCTCTATTTCGACATCCACGACAGCGCCGGTATCAGCGTAGTCGGTGCCCCGGCCGGGGTTGACGTGGACGCCGACCTGGCGGTGCAGGCGGCACGCCTGCTGCAGGCACATGCCGGCTGCCGCAGCGGTGTGACCATCTACAATGACAAGCGCCTGCCTGTCGGGGCGGGACTGGGCGGCGGTAGTTCGGATGCCGCCACCACGCTGGTGGTGCTGAACCGACTGTGGCAGCTGGATATGAATATCAATGAGTTAGCGGAGATTGGCCTGGCGCTCGGTGCCGATGTTCCGGTCTTTGTCCACGGGCAGGCGGCGTTTGCCGAAGGTGTTGGTGAAATTCTCACGCCGGTGGATCTGCCTGAGTCCTGGTTCCTGATCCTGAATCCGGCTGTAAGCGTATCAACTGCCGATATTTTTTCTGACGTTGAATTGACACGGGACACGCCGCGGATGACAATAGCCGACCTTCTTTCGGAGGGTGGCCGGAATGACTGCGAAACCGTGGTTTGCAGGCGGTATCCGGAAGTGGCGGCGGCTCTCAACTGGTTAAACGAATACGCGCCTGCCCGCATGACAGGGACCGGCAGTTGTATCTTTGCCGCGTTTGATGCCGAGTCGGATGCGCAGGCGGTTGCAGACCGCGTGCCGGACCACTGGGACGCGTTTGTAGCGCGGGGCATGAACCAGTCACCCCTGCACATTGCGTTGCGATGATCCCGGGGTAAGGTGGCAGCATGCAGCATCCTGCCGAGCGGCCTGGACGATGGCACATGGTATGACAGGGTCCTGCAGGTTTTTTGAAAGTTTTTGGGACGTCGCCAAGTGGTAAGGCACGGGGTTTTGATCTCCGCATTCGCAGGTTCGAATCCTGCCGTCCCAGCCAGATAAACAATGCTGGCAGCAACACGGCGGATGAGAACCTCAAGGTTCGACTCGAGCGCGCAGCGCGAGAGAACGTTGCCGCGCAGCGGCAGCGGCCCCGAAGGGGCGAGGAACGGGAGTGACGAGTCATCCTGCCGTCCCAGCCAGAAGCGACACAAGTTTAAGTAACCACGATTAACGCGGCGCAAGCTTTAACCAAACGATCTGGAAGTCATGATGAACGGCATACCTCCATCGGATTCAGACAGCCGCTTGATGGTGTTTGCAGGAAATGCAAACCCGCGACTGGCGCAGGCGATTGCAGACCAGTTACGGCTGCAACTGGGCGCGGCACACGTCAGCAGTTTCAGCGACGGTGAGGTCCAGGTCGAGATTATGGAAAACGTGCGCGGCAAGGATGTATTTGTCGTGCAGCCGACCTGCGCACCGACCAACGACAACCTGATGGAGCTGTTGGTGATGATCGACGCATTGCGGCGTTCATCTGCATACAGGATTACGGCGGTTATTCCGTATTTCGGGTATGCCCGCCAGGATCGACGTCCGCGCTCGGCGCGCGTACCGATTACGGCGAAGGTGGTTGCCACCATGATCGGTACGGTCAAGGCCGACCGTGTGCTGACGGTTGATTTGCATGCCGATCAGATCCAGGGATTTTTCGATATCCCGGTGGATAATGTATATGCATCACCGATATTGCTCGGCGATGTCTGGCGACAGAAGTACCAGGATATCGTGGTGGTGTCGCCCGATGTGGGTGGTGTTGTACGCGCAAGGGCGCTGGCAAAACGCATGGATGATGCAGACCTGGCGATTATCGACAAGCGCCGTCCGCGTCCGAACGAGGCGCGCGTGATGAATATCATCGGCGAGGTGCAAGGCCGCACCTGCGTGCTGGTGGATGACCTGGTCGATACGGCCGGCACGCTGTGCCTGGCCGCCATGGCGCTGAAAGAGCAGGGGGCTGAACGCGTTGTGGCCTATTGTACGCACCCGGTCCTGTCCGGGTCCGCTGTGCAGAATATCCAGGCATCGGAACTGGATGAACTGGTCGTCACCGATACGATTCCGTTGCGTGAGGATGCACAGAATTGTGACAAGATCAGGCAATTGAGTGTTGCCGAGATGCTGGCGGAAACGATGCGCCGCATCAGTAACGAGGAGTCCGTGAGTTCGCTGTACATGGACTGACATAATTTAACCGCGGTGTTCCCTTCGGGGTACACCGTAAACCTGCTTTCCTGGTCGCGGGAGAGCGTAATCAGCACCGCAAGGTGTGTATTTTGGAGAAGTAACATGGCTATCAGTTTTGATTTAACTGCAGAGTCGCGCACGGATACAGGTAAGGGTGCGAGCCGCCGCCTGCGTCGTGCCGGCAAGGTACCTGCCATCATGTATGGCGGTGACAAGGAACCGCAATCGATCACGCTCGCGCATAACGAGGTGTTGCGTAACCTGGAGCACGAAGCGTTTTATTCGCACATTCTGACTATCAAGCTCGATGGTAGTGAGTCGCCGGCCATTTTGCGTGATATGCAACGTCATCCGAGCAAGCCCATTATCATGCACATGGATCTGCAGCGTGTTGACATGAGCGCCAGTCTCAAGACCAATGTACCGGTGCATGTTATCGGCGAGGATGTTGCGCCGGGTATCAGGGCGGGTGGCCGTGTATCACACGAATTGACGGAAGTCGCGATCGAATGTATGCCGAGCAAACTGCCGGAATACATTGAAGTGGATATCTCCGCGCTCGAGATTGGCGACTCCATTCACCTGTCCGGCCTGACTGTTCCCGAGGGCATTACCCTGACCGACCTGGAGAAGGGCGAGGATCATGATCACGGTGTGGTCTCGATCTATCTCCCACGTGTCGTTGAGGAGCCGGAAGAAGATGCTGGCTGCAGAAGGCGAATCAGCCGAGGCTGCAGAAGATGAGAAGGATGAAGAAAAGTCCGATGGCGAAAGCTAAGCGATCCAGCGTATGGCGCAAGCTATACAGCTGATTGCCGGACTCGGAAATCCCGGCAGCAAGTACGAACAGACCCGGCATAACGCCGGGTTCTGGTTTGTGGATGCGGTTGCCCGTCAATACGGTGCGACGTTTCGTGCCGAGAGCAAGTACAAAAGTGATACGGCGCGCTGCAGCATTGGCGGGTCGGACTGTCGGCTGCAGAAACCCATGGACTTTATGAATTGCAGTGGTCAGCCGGTTGCCGCGCTGGCCGGTTTTTACCGGATTCCCCGGCACGGCATCCTGGTGGCGCATGATGATCTCGACCTGCCACCGGGTACGGTGCGACTGAAAAAAGACGGTGGTCATGGCGGGCATAACGGTTTGCGTGACCTGATTCCGCAACTGGGTGGCAAGGACTTTCTGCGACTGCGTATCGGTATCGGGCATCCTGGCCATCGTGATGCGGTGGTGGGTTATGTGCTGAAGTCGCCGTCATCGGCAGATCGTGCGCTGATCGACGCCGCGATAGACAGGGCTGTCCAGGTTGTTCCCGATATCATTGCCGGGAATATCGAGCATGCAATGAAGGTTCTGCATACACAGGATGCGGACAGTTAATAATACATTTACTACAGAGGACACGGAAACCGCAGAGATTAACCATGAACGGATTGCAGTGATATTCCTCTGTGTGCCCGGTGATCTTTGTGGCAGTGTTTAAGAATCTGAAATGAGCGTTAAATGCGGTATCGTCGGTTTGCCCAATGTCGGCAAGTCCACATTGTTCAATGCGCTGACCGAGGCGGGAATCCAGGCGGAGAATTACCCGTTCTGTACGATCGACCCGAATGTCGGCATCGTCCCGGTGCCGGATCCGCGCCTGCAGCAACTCGCTGATATCGTCAAACCACAGAAAGTGATCAACACGACGATGGAATTCGTCGACATTGCCGGGCTGGTCGAGGGCGCCTCGAAAGGCGAGGGTCTTGGCAACAAGTTTCTCGCCAATATCCGTGAGACCGATGCGATTTGCATGGTTGTGCGCTGTTTCGAAGATGACAATGTTGTGCATGTCAGCGGCAGTGTCGATCCGTTGCGTGATATCGAGGTGATCAATACCGAGCTGGCGCTGGCCGATCTCGAGACGGTGGAAAAGGCGATTCAGCGCGTCGGCAAGATTGCCAAGAGTGGTGACAAGGAAGCAAAAGCAAAATTGTCGCTGCTGGAAGTGGTTCGCGATCAGCTCGACCAGGCTCGCATGATCATCGCTCTGGGGCTGGATGAAGAACAGGTCGCGTTATTGCAGGACCTGCACCTGCTGACGGCCAAGCCGGTCATGTATGTTGCCAACGTGAGTGAGGACGGCTTTGACAACAACCCGTTCCTGGCAATTGTCGAGCAGCGTGCTGCAGACGAGGGCGCACAGGTTGTTGCCGTCTGTGCGGCTATCGAGGCGGAGATCGTCGAGCTGGATGCGGATGAGCGTAATGAATACCTGGCCGAGCTGGGACTGGATGAGCCGGGACTGAACCGGGTGATTCGGGCCGGCTACCGTCTGTTGGGTCTGCAAACGTACTTTACCGCGGGGGTAAAGGAAGTGCGGGCCTGGACCACGCCGATCGGGGCCACGGCGCCGCGTGCCGCGGCCGAAATCCACACGGATTTCGAAAAGGGTTTTATTCGCGCGGAAGTAATTGCCTTTGACGACTTCATCGAGTGCAATGGCGAGAACGGCGCCAGGGAAGCCGGCAAGCTGCGCCTCGAGGGCAAGGAGTATATTGTTCAGGATGGCGATGTAATGCACTTCCGCTTCAATGTGTAGGCGCGATTGCCGCCTTGTTCAACTGACAATCGAGGTGATGAATGGCTAAACCGAATGCGGATGATATCCACCAGGCAATGTTGGCGGCCCGTGAGTTGAGCGGCGAAGAATCGGCGCAAGGCAAGCTGGCTCGCTGTTTCCTCTACTTGCATGACCGCAACCTGCAGCTCGAGGATGTGTACGAACACGTGGAGAACTACCTGAACAGCGGTATGGCAGAACAAGAACATGCCCGCCTGCTGGTAACGCTGGAGCATGCCCGGGAGGCCGATCAGGACCGGGAGCATGACGACCGGGGCGAGTCACTCGGACTCTGACCGGAAGGCCGGCCGGTGTGTGAGAATCCCGGCGGAACTTGTCGGGACACACCGTTTTCGGGTACCCTTTGCACCCCTTTGGCTACGTAGCTCAGCTGGTTAGAGCACAGCACTCATAATGCTGGGGTCGGTGGTTCAAGTCCACCCGTAGCCACCACAATCTTCCTTTTTAAACAGGACATTGCGCTGGCGACGCCACATCAGGCCCGGCGCAGCATCACAGGCCCGGTCTTATCCGCACGGGTTCGCATTCCCGGCGACGCCACATCAGGCCCGGCGCAGCATCACAGGCTCGGTCTTGTCCGCACGGGTTTCCCGCAGACCGGTTGGCCGCTTCTAGCAGGTTTCGCAGTTTCGTCGCCGATTGAAAAAGGAAAAAGGGGACAGATTTATTTTTGCTGTGAAAAATATGAAAAAATAAATCTGTCCCCTTTTTTCGAACGGTGGCCCGGCAGCTCTACAAGCGATACCTCAGAGCAGTGATATGTACAGGTTTAGCAGGCCGATGGTCACGGCGATGCCAATAAGGGCGGCCACGATAATGACGGGGCGTTTTTTACACCAGCCGCGGAAGACCCAGTAGCTCTGCAGGCCGATGAAGCCGGCCGCGGCACCGCCCGCCAGGAACAGCGTCTTGGGTTCGATGTTGGTGGCCATGATAAAGACAACATAAAACGTGAAGGCAACGCCCAGCGGGACAAACGTGAACAGCCAGTCCTGTATTCCGCAGTTCTGTATCTCGCCTTTTCCTCTGCGGGCATTAATCAACTCGTGTGCTTTTTCCATATCTTCCTCCTGAAAGGTTAGAAAACCGTATGTATGGTGTTGCATCCTAGTCAACGCCGGAATCAGGGTATTGATGCTGGTCAATTACGCTGGAATATCGCGACGGTACCGGGCGGATTGCTGCTTTAGTCCGGCCCGGCAGCTGCCCATACTATCCGCATCCCGGTTGCGGCCTGAATAAACGTTTGGCTACTTTTTGGGAGAATAGGGAGAAGAAACAGGAAATAGGGGGCAGTCCAGTCTGTCCCCTATTTCTTATGAAAACCGGGGTGGTTCAGTCTGTCCACTATTTCCCTTTTGCCGGTGAGAAATTCCCGGCTAGCTGCCTGCAGGGGCGCTTTATGTGCGTCCATGAAATTCCCGTCACAGGGGTTCGCTGCCCACGCACTTGCCTGAATGAGGCTATAGCGGCGGGCTGGCGCTAACTATATGAAAAACGAGGGCATGTCCGCTCTCCAGCATTACCTGGCAGGACAGTAAATCAGATAAAGATTAGCGGGTTATTGCCGCTACAGGAGGGAGGATACGAGTCGCCCCGGCGGATCCTTGGACGCGGAACGGTCGCACAGTCAGCGAAACGGGGTTGATCAACTGAATCAGGTCAGGGTTAGCAACCATGCATACGGGTCATCATGAACAGTCAGAGCAGGACATCCGGGGTGATGGAGAAGATACCGAAACCCGGGACGCAAGCACCGATGCCTCCATACAGGACCAGCCGTCGATTACGCAGCTGCAGTCAGCTGCGGATGAATTCCAGGCCGCATTTAACACTGCGCTATACGAGCTGGAAACATCCAGGCGACAGGCTGGTGAGCGGGCTGCAAGAATCGATGATTTAAATGAGTCAATTGTTGCCCTGAATAACGCACTTGCTGAACAGGCCGCCAAGACCGAATCGAAGTCGCAGGCTGTTGATGCGCTGGAAAAACAGCTTGCCGCAGCAGAAAGTGAATGTGCATCACTGACATCAAAATTGAATGAGCAGTCCCGGTCACAGGACATGCAGCTCGAGCAGGTCAATCGCCTGTCAGCGCAAGTGGAAGAGTTGACCGGCGAAATTAACCAGCACAAGTCGGCAGGTTTGCAGGTTGCAGAGGAATACGCGCGTGAGCGCAGCCAGCTTGGCAGTCACATCGCCAAACTGAAGGAACTGTATAACGATGCATGCTACCGGCTTGAAGAGGCGCAACAGGAAATTAATACCAGCCAGGCAAAGCTGGAATCCGGCAGTGAAACGATTGTAAAGCTGAATGCAGAGCTCGATGACCTGCGGGAAAGGTTTGACAAACAGTCAGTGGCTATGGCCTCCCAGAATGAGAGATTCGCATCTGCAGGAGAGTGAGATTTCGACCTTGCAGGGATCTGTCAATGAGCTGCTTGGCCACCGGGAGAAAATCGAGTCACTGAATCGTGCACTGCACGAATCGTCGATCTCGGAAAATACGCTTCATCAGAAAATCATGGAAGAAAAGGAATCCATGATATGTGCGCTGAAAGAACGTTTGTCTCACGGCGCAGATGAAAGTGCGCTGGCTGTGTCTGCCGAGAGCGAACGGTTGAAGGCAGAACTGGATGCCAGGGATGCACGTTTGCATGAGAAAGATAGCGAAATCCAGGCGCTTGCCGGTCGTGCAGCCTCGGCTGCAGAGCTCGAGGTGCGTGTCAGGGAATTATCCAGGGAGCTTACGGAAGCTAAAGCGGAAGGGGCGCAGCAGCTTGCGGTAGCCGAGGCTGCCCAGTCCATGCAGGATAAGGTTGACAAGCTTGCGGCTGACCTGGGTCAGGTTTTGACAGAGCGGGATGAACTGGCAGCACAGCTGAGCGAATACTTGCGGCTTGACCAGTCGACAGCACAACGCGCTGAAAGTGAACAACAGACTCCGCAACATATGCCTGTCATGGAAATGTCCTGTCACGGAAATTCCTGTCGCGGAAATGCCTGTCACGGAAAGTCCTGTCACGGAAATGCCTGTCGCAGAAATGCCTGTCACGGAAAGTCCTGTCACAGAAATGCCTGTGATGGAGATTGATGAGCCTGCTACAGCGGCTCATGCGCCGGAAGAGTCTCTAACGCCTGATCTGGAAGAGCCGGTTGTGACACAGGAAGAATTGCCTGCCGAAGAGCTGAATTTCGGCGATGCAGTGCCTGATGAACAGTCAGGTGATGTTGTCGTGGAGAGCTCACTGGCATTAATGGACGAGGAAGTCGAAGACGTAGTGGAAGTACAGTCACTGGATGCCGTACTACCCGCAGACACTGATACTGATACACAGGTGCAAGACAGCGAGACTGTGCCTGCCATGGAAACAGGCGGCGATTATGAAATCGCGCCGGTGGATGTGCAGGAAGTAGCAGTTGCGGAAGACGTGAGAGAGCAAGAGTTGTCAGGTAATGATACGGCAACGGTTGATGTGTCGATTCCCGACGGCGGGAACGAATTCGGCGATTATATTAGGGACATTCTCGAATGTAACCGGCTGAGACTATATTTCCAGCCAATCCCTGCCCTGGTTGCTGATATCAATAATTGCTTCGAGGTGCTTGCCAGGTTTGTAGGGTCGGATGAGCGGTTAATCATGCCGAGTGAAGTGTTTGAAAAGGCCGGCAGTGCCGCTATGTCGGCAGAGCTCGATAGACGTATTGTTGAGGCGGCAATCATTAAACTGGCTGATTCCGAAATTAGCGATATGAAGTTGTTTGTCAAGTTAACCAGGCAGTCGGTAACTGATCACGACTTCCCGGTTTGGGTAATGGGTAAACTCAAGGAGTATGGAGTAAAGGCAGGCCGGCTCGTGTTCGAGGTCGATGAAAAGACCATGGAAGAAGAGCTGAAGAACCTGTCGATGTTGTCGCGGGCATTAAGTGCCATGGGCTGCATGGTTTCAATTGAGCATTACCGTATGCAATCGGCCCCGGAATGCCTGGACCAGGTTCATGTGGATTACCTGAAAATAGACCGGCAGCTGGTGCATGACATCGACAGTAATAATGAGCATTTCGGCAAGGTGGCAGAAATCATGGAGCTGGCCAGGAGCAGAGACTTTCTGACGATTGCGGAGGGCGTTGAAAAACCTGAAGACCTCGCGAAGCTCTGGGAGCTCGGTGTTTCGCAGGCACAAGGGTTCTTCATATACGAGCCGTCCGGAGAAGCGGATATGGAAATGCCAGGTTCGGAAGATGAAGACAAGGAAACTAATGGCAAGGCCACGTATACGAATGGCTAAACCATGGCTTGAATGGGTGGTTATTAATTGTATTGCAGGCCGGTTATCCGGACGCACGACTGATCAGGGATTAACACATGACTATTTCGGCTGAGGAAACGCGTGACTATATGGTTAAGGTCTCTTGTGAAGACCTTAAGCTGGGGATGTATGTCCAGGAACTGGACAGGCCCTGGGTTGAAACGCCTTTTATGTTCCAGGGCTTTCTGCTTGGCAGCGATCGCGAGATAGACGCACTCAAAAAATACTGCAAGTTTGTTTATGTCAACAAGGTGGAAAGTACCATTGATGTAAGCATAAAACATGCGCAGATTGAGCGTGGTGATGATTCGCAGGCGGATGTCAGGAAGATAGCCCGGGAGCCGGTCGCCAGGGTTCATTACGAAGAAACGGTTCCGGTAGAGCAGGAGCTTGTAGTTGCAAAAGAAATTTATGAAGATGGCTATAATATCATGACGGATATTTACGCCGGTGCCGTTGAGAATGGTAATCTGGACGTTCCGAATGTAAAACAAACAACCACAGCTATTGTAGGCAGCGTACTTCGTAATCCGGATGCGATTATGCTGTTGCAGCACATCAAAGCAAAAAAGCGAATACCGCTATTCTCACGCTGTAAACTGCTGTTCACTGGCAGCAGTATTATGTCGCCATCTTGGTTTTAGCAAGCAGGAAATCCATGATATCTCCATGGGCGCCCTGTTGCTTGATATAGGTACGATCAGGCTGCCAAAGGAATTACTGGAAAAGTCGGGCAATTTGAATTCGCTGTCTTTGCGGCTTGTGCGGCACCATGTCGATTTCGGGCTAAACATCCTGGACGGTAGTGATAATGTATCTGCAACTGTTATTGATATGGTCAAGTCGCATCATGAGCGTGTAAACGGAACGGGTTATCCGCATCAATTAAAAGGTGATCAGATACCGATGAGCGGCAGGATCGCGTCCATTGTTGACAGCTATGATGCAATGGTTTCCAAGCGCCCGCACAGGGCGCGGATGTCGCCGACAGAAGCAATCTGCGATATGTATAACTCACGGAATGTCTTGTTCCATGAAGAACTCATTGAGCAGTTTATTCAGTGTATAGGTGCGTACCCAACGGGTTCACTGGTGCGTCTGAGTTCGGGTCAGGTTGCCATCGTGATGTCGCAAAACAGGATCCGCCGTCTGTACCCCAAGATATTAATAGTCCAGGATGATAGTGGCGTCAATTACGATACACCGTTTATGCTGGATCTGTGGGAGCATGCCGAGAAGTCAGTCAATGAGCCGCTGGATATCGACAAGGTAATCGATGCAGTAGAAATAGATATTGATCCTTCGGAATACTACCTGTAGGCGCGGGTAAAGACGGAATGGCAACTTACCCGGAAACAGCAAGTACGGCGTCTGTCAGCACCATCACCGGTTGTGCTGGTTTCCTGGATACGCTGGATAACGCACTGATAAGTGCAAATAACCTGAACAGGCGAATGGGTCTGCTGTTCATCGATCTGTCGCATGTAAATATGCTGAATTCCCGGCTCGGTTACCGCAAGGTCAGTGAAATACTTGATGGTGTCTACTCGATTCTTTCTGATATAAAGCGACCGTCAGATTTGCTGGAGCGTATTGACGAGAACCGTTTCGCGCTCATCTTGCCCGATATAAAGTTTCCTGCCGTTGTCGATCTGGCAGTCAACAAGGTGCACGAAAGTCTTGACGGCCTGCGCGGCTTGACCGGTCTTGAAACGACAATTTATCCAAAGACAGGTATTGCCCTGTATCCCGAACATGGAAAAACCGCAGAGCAGCTGTTGCTGGAAGCAGACACGGCTGCACAGGCGGCGCATGTATCCGGTTCTGATGTTATGCGCGCCGGGAGCGATGAGTGCCTGAAAATCAACCAGAGCAAGCTGATCGAATCAGAGTTCGAATCGGCATTCCTGAACTCTGAGTTTGAGCTTTATTATCAGCCAAAAGTTGATATAGCCAGCAGGGAAATATATGGCGCGGAGGCATTGATCCGGTGGAAACACAGCGAGCTTGGCCAGGTGGACCCGGAGTTGCTGGTACAGGTGATCGAGCGCGGGCCATTGCTTCAGGATGTCACGCTATGGACCCTGAATACCGCGCTGAACCAGTCAAATGCGATGCGGGAGAAATGCCCGGGATTCAAGATTGCGGTCAATCTATCTCCCGGCCTGCTGGCCAGTCCTGACCTGGTGGACCTGGTGTTGCAGTCCCTGAAGACCTGGAAAACACCACATGAAAGCTTGATACTCGAGGTGACTGAAACCGCCATGATTGCTGATCATGCGGCAGCAATTGAAAATCTTCAAAAGCTCAGCGAAGCAGGCATTATCCTGTCGATCGATGATTTTGGTACCGGTTATTCGTCTTATTCATACTTGCAGCAGTTCCTGGTAAACGAGCTGAAAATAGACAAATCATTTATCCAGTCACTGCTGACAGATGCAAGCAGTGAGAAGCTTGTCAGCTCAATGATAGCGCTTGGTAAGGACTTCGGCGTTAGCATTCTTGCCGAGGGGATTGAAACCGTTGAGGTCAACAATCGCCTGGTTGAGCTTGGCTGTGAATACGGGCAGGGTTATCTTATAGCCAGGCCCATGACCGTTGACGACATGATCGCATGGCTGGACAAGCCTGACTGGTGATGGGGTCCGTCAATACCTGAATGCACGCCTGGTTGCGGGTCGGTACGTAAAAACTGCCACCTGTTTAAAGGCAGCTTGCAGCCTGGATTTGCTACGCTTAAACCGGGCGGCTGAATTGTTCCTTGTGCTTCATTAATTATTTGTAGATCGGTGCTCGTCTGCATCTGCAAGCGTAGCCAGCGTCTGATCCAGCAACTGCGCCATGTCGGTTGCAAGCGTCAATGCCTCCTTGTTCCTGGTGCGTGCGGCGGCTTCGGTTTTTTCTGCGGCGTTACGCAGACGACCGGCCTCGATATAAGCGGCGACGCTTCTCAGGCTGTGTGCAGCGCCGAACAGGAAATCGTAGTCCTGGTTCTTAACTGCAGCGATCAGCTTGCCAGGTGTGTCTGCCTCGCTTTCCCGCGTGATTTCGACCAACCGCTTCATCAGATCGTTATTTCCTTCGAAGCGTATATCCAGGGCCGTCCAGTTTATGAGGTTCCTGCTGCTTTGTTTGAGTGCCGGTTGTTCGTCCGGGCGGGTGGCCGTCCTGCTCGCGTTGACATGTCGTGTTATGACAGTTACGAGCTGGTGCGGATCTACCGGTTTCGTAATCCGGTCAACCATCCCGGCAGCGAGGCAGCGTTTTTTCTCCTCGTCGAGTGCGTGGGCGGTCAGTGCGATGACGGGCAGGCCGGGCGCTATGGCATTGATTTGCCAGGTTGCAATATAACCGTCTACAACCGGCATCTGTACATCCATTAGTACCACGTCAAACCCGTTCACGCCGCGATCCCGCACCAGTTCAACCGCTTCTTTCCCGTTCATGGCGAACGTGACATCGGCATCTGCATGTGTCAGCAAGTCTGCAAGTACTTCTCTGTTGAGTGCATTGTCTTCCGCTGCGAGGATGCGCATGCCCTGTAGAGCGAGACCTTCGGTTTCCTGTACACGGTTCGAATATCCCGATGCTTCTTTGGGCTTTTTAGAGGTTTCAAGTGGCAAGCGCAGGGTAAAGGTGCTGCCGGAGCCGAGCCTGCTTACGACTTCAATGTCGCCCTCCATCAGTTTGGCAAGGTTCATACTGATCGCCAGGCCAAGGCCGGTCCCCTCGAATTCGCGTGCGGTCGTGTCGGTTGCCTGCTGAAACGGTGTAAACAGCTTTGGCAGTTGCTGCTCGGTCATGCCCATGCCGGTGTCGCTGACTTCAAACAGCGTAAATTCTTCCGTTTTGCGAATCGCCAGGTGAATATGCCCCTGCCGGGTGAATTTTACGGCATTGGATAACAGGTTTATCAGGATCTGGCTGATTCGGTCGGTGTCGCCCAGCAGCCATTCCGGAAGCGTGGGTTCGGTTTCCAGCCGGATGTCCAGCCCTTTTTCCGCAGCCATCGCTGAAATCATGCTAATGGCATTTTCCATGAGCGCGACTGGCTGAAAGGGTTGGCGGGTAATGTCGAGCATGCCTGCATCCAGCTTTGACAGGTCAAGCACATTATTAATCACGGCAAGCAGGTAATTGGCTGACTTGTTTATATTTTCGAACAGGTTTGTTTCCCGGGCATTCTGACTGTCCCTGAGTCCAATCCGGGAAAGTCCAAGGACGGCATTGATCGGCGTGCGGATTTCGTGGCTCATGTTGGCAAGAAACTCGCCCTTGATGCGTGACAGTCGCTCTGCTTCATCCCTGGCTTCGGCCAGTTCGCGCTGTAGTGCCTTTTGTTCGGTAATATCGGTTGCAATGCCAATCAGTGCATTGATGTTGCCATCGCTGTCCCGTAGCGGGAGTTTGGTGGTCAGGTAATCATGCAGCGTGCCATCACTATGGTGCACCTGTTCGTCGAAAGTCAGAGCATTTCCGCTTTCCAAAACCTGTTTGTCTACTGACTGGATAATTTCTGCCGTTTCGGCCGGAAATATTTCCATATCTGTACGGCCGATGAAGTTGCTTTCACTCATGCCGATTTCAGTTATGCACCTTCGGTTAATACGCTGGTAGCGGCCCTCGACATCTTTTAGAAAAAAGATGACCGGTAAATTATCAAGTATCGCCTCGAGTCGGCTCCGGTTTTCCTCGAGATCGGCAGTGCGCGCCTCGACAAGGTCGAGTAATTCCCGACGGTGTTCGCAGAGTTCGCGTTCAGCGTGTTTGCTTTCGGAGATATCGCGTACAACTGCCAGCAGCATTTGTCGGCCATCCTGGTTGATGGCCTTCAGTGTGACGTCTGCATCGAACGGTGTCCCGTCAAGGCGCTGGTGGCGCCACTCAAAACGCTGCGGCGTGCCATTGTATGCATCGTTGATTCGTTTCTCTGCCAGTACCGCAGATGGTTGGCCATCGGGCTGGAATGCTGGTGAGAAATCAGTGGGCTTTTTGAAAAGGATGTCTTCACGTGTACATCCGTAAATTTCCAGCGTCTTGTCATTGCACTCGACGAAATGCCTGTCTTCCACCAGGAAAATGGCGTCATTGGCCTGCTCGAACAACGTCTTGTAGCGGACTTCACTGGCAGTCAGTGCGCTGTCAAAGCGGTTGCGTTCGATGGCAAGCCCGGCAAGGTGCGCCATGTGGGTTATCAGCTGGATTTCGCTCTCATCGGGTGCCCGTGGCTGGCGGTGATATATTGCAAATGTTCCGAGTACATCGCCCTGGCTGCTGATGACCGGTTCAGACCAGCATGCAGCAACACCAGCAGCTTTGGCCAGTTCGTGGTGATTTCTCCAGAACGGGTGTGCAAGGATATCTTCCACAATAACGCGTGTCCGGGTGTAAGCGGATGCACCACAGGAACAGACATCGGGCCCGATACGGCAACCCTGGAAAACCGCGTTGAATGCGTCCGGCAGGCTGGGTGCGAGCCCCCCCTGGAAGAATTGTCCGGTGGGATCAAGCAGCAGGATGGAGCAGCTTATATCGGGTAGTTCCGCTTCAACAGTCAATACCAGCCTGTCGAGAATGTCCTGCAATACGCCGCCTGAGGCAATTTTCTCCAGTATGGCAAGCCGTAGCTTGTCATGTTGTTGCTGTGTCGAATAATTATTAGACGCTGGCAGAACCATAATCACCCCCTGTGATCATCAGGGCCATTTACTGCTATGGCTTCAAGATGTGCCTGAGGTGGATAATAACGATAATAGACCTGTGAAACTACTTTCTGGTTACACCAATGCAGGGTATGGTGATTGTTTGAAACGCCATACCGATAAAGCTGCGAACACCTCTTCGGGTGTTCGTACCGGAAAAATGTCAGGACAGGCGGATGCCTATCGACGGATATGGGTATAGGGGATGAAGCCCGGGATGGCCTGTTTGCGGTTGGCTTCACCGAGTTGTTGCTGGTGATAAAGATTGGTAAGTTCCCGGCGGTATTCAACCATATCCTGCTGCCAGTTGGAGCAACCCCTTAGCAGGCCGATGAATACGAGTCCGATCGCCAGGAGCCCGGAGATCGCTGCGTGATACGGATACGCCCCATAATAGAGTGCTGCGATAAGGCCGATACAAAACAACGCGGGTAGCTGCATGCCGTTGAAGAAGGTGCCTTTCAGTATGTTTACCAGGAGCGAGAACACGCCGGGTTTCGAGACGGACATTTTTTCTGCGCTACGACGCGACTTGCGTTTATGCATGGCGATGTTCCCTGTTTATTATTAATATTTTCTCTTACCTGGGAACAGGGTATCGGGCGGTGGCGGGAATGACTATTGTCCCGAGGTACTACATTGCAGGCGCTTGCCTGAATGGTGCTGCCAGGGGTTCACCGATAAATACCCCCTGTCCGGGCCATTCGACGCTTTTCCAGTAAGCCTCGATCAGGGTTTCCCCGTTCAGGTAACGGTCGATAACGATGTCTGGCCGTGGGAAATTTCTGCACGAAATTACATGGTTCGGTAACAGCGCCGTAGCTGCCTGTTGCGCCTGCCTCGAGCCAGCGCAGGCTGCTCATCTGCCCGCCGGATGCGAGTAACTGTCCGCCTGATGACGTCAGGTGGTCTGCGATGGCGCCGGGGAGAAAGGTATTTGTGGTGAGTTTTTTCACCTGTTTCAGGCCGGTAAAGTAGAACATGACATCGTCACGGTACTGCAGGATGTTGCGCCGGGTGATCAGTAATCGGAAGCGGTCTGACTGCAACAGTTTTATTCCGTTGAAGTAGCGTGCACGGACATTGCGTGCGCGGTCGCTGGTGCTGACCAGGTAGCCGGTCCCGGGCGGGTGACTGTTGTCCGCATTAATGCCGCGGTCGATCAGCGCCTCGACCATGGCGGTATCCCTGCCTGCGAGCAGCATGGCAGGGCGCCAGCCGAAGTCATCAAACGGGCGCCGGCTGTTGCTGTTGAAGTACGGGCTGGTGCGGGTGGGGGTGCAGGTGGCGGCGCAGAATTCGGCATCGAACCCTGCCGCGAAGGCCGTAGTCAGGGACATGCAGCCAACCCGGTAGGGCGCGGTCCATGCCAGTGCGAGTACCTGTACGCCGGCCGGCATTTGCCGGTCGACTGTTGTTTTCAGGAGCTGGAATTCCCCTGGTGGCATGATATTTCTACCGGGCGCAAACGATACGCGAACAACATTGGCAGCCGGTATGCGCCGTTTGGCAATGTAGTAGTCGGCGATCCGGCGGCTAATCGGGTCGCGCGTATTGACGACCAGCCCGAGCTCGGTGGCACCTATAGCGGCGCTGGGTGTTGCCGTGGTGCTGGTGTGCGGTGTTGGTGATAGACCGTCGCAGGCGGCCAGAACGGGCAGCAGCGAGACGAGCAGGAAGGCGGTCCAGCGCTTGATCTGTCCGCTGCGTGACGGCGGCATTCGGGCGTGCTCAGTTCCTGGCGGCCACGAAGTCGACCATGCGCTGGGTTGCCCTGAGGGCGCGGACACGAATGTCTTCCGGCACATGTATTTCGTTATTACCGTGCCGCAGCACATCGGCCAGGTTGCGCAGATGATTCATCGCCATCCATGGGCAGTGTGCGCAGCTTTCGCAGGTTGCGCCTTCGCCGGCAGACGGCGCTTCCATGAGAATCTTGTCCGGTGCCGCCTGGCGCATTTTGTAGAAAATGCCATTGTCAGTTGCGACAATAAACCGTTGATTGGGTAAATCCCTGGCCGCGTTGATTAACTGCGTGGTGGAGCCGACCACGTCGGCGAGTTCGATGACGCTGTCGGGCGACTCGGGATGCACGAGGATGGCGGCATCCGGGTATTGCCGGGACAGGTTGGCAATAGCCGCAGCCTTGAAGCGTTCATGCACAATGCAGCTCGACTGCCAGAGCAGCATATCGGCACCGGTAGTGCGTTGTACGTAACTGCCGAGGAAACGGTCCGGCGCCCAGATTATTTTTTTCCCCTGTTCCTTCAGGTGCCTGGCTACGTCAACCGCGATGCTGGATGTGACAACCCAGTCAGCACGCGCCTTTACCTCGGCGCAGGTGTTCGCATAGACGACCACGGTGCGATCGGGGTGCGCATCACAGAAGGGGATGAACTTTTCCGGCGGGCAGCCCAGGTCAAGTGAACACTCGGCCTCCAGGGTGGGCATCAGCACGCGTTTTTCCGGGTTGAGGATTTTTGCTGTTTCGCCCATGAAGCGCACACCCGCAACGACCAGTGTGCTGGCCGGATGGTTGCTGCCGAAGCGCGCCATTTCGAGTGAGTCGGCCACCGCCCCGCCGGTTTCGTCAGCGATTATTTGCAGGTCTTCGTCAGTGTAATAGTGCGCCACCAGCACGGCGTCTTTTTCCTGTAGCAGTGTCCTGATCTCTTCGATCAGGGCGCTACGTTCGCCCGGTGCATAGTCAGGTGGGCCAACGCTGCCGGGTAAGGGGTAGTCCGGGGCAGCGATCACAGGCGGCAGTTCAATGTCGCGGGTTACACTCATGATTTGCCGTGGTGTCCTCGATAAGAAACTTATAATACATTATACAACTTATTGATTTATAAGTTCAATCTGCGGGTTGCCAGCGCGTGGTCAGGCTGGCCCGGTGACCATGTCCTGCAATAGCTGGGTGGCTTCCGTATCGCCCTGTTCGGCGGCCTTTCTGCAGCCACTTGCGGGCGCTGTCGAGGTCTTTCGGTACGCCCTGTCCGCCCAGGTACATGATGCCCAGATTGGTTTGTGCGTCGATGAAACCCTGTTCAGCGGCTTTCTGATACCACTCTGCCGCCAGGGTTAGATCAACTTCCCGGCCGGCGCCTTCGTCGTACATAACGCCCAGATTGTACTGTGCCTCGGCATCGCCAAGCTCAGCCAGCGGCAGCCATTCTTCGTAGGCGTCGCTGTATTCGCCCTTCAGGTAGGACTGATACCCACCGCCAAGAATGGTCCAGGTCGGCATGCCAGCCATCATGCGCGGGCGAAAGCCAGGGTAATCATTAACATGCTGGTCATTCTAATGACATTGTCTGCATAAAGTATAGCCAATGTTGGATAGGCCTCATAAAATGAAACCATTGGCGGGTAAAGCAGCAGCTCGCAGCCAGTTAGGCGTGAAAGCGGAAGCTGACTTTCATGTCTCTTTGATAACTACATGAAAGTGGGTGCTCGCTATGTACCAGGTTTCCAAGTCAGTCGCCTTTTGTTACGGGCATCGCCTGCTGAATTACGATGGCAAGTGCGCACACCTGCATGGTCATAATGCGCGCGCGGTCATCACGCTCGCCAGCGAGCAGCTGGATGCGCTCGGCATGGTCGAGGACTTCAGCCGCGTCAAGCAACTGGTCTGGGAGTGGCTGGACAACGAAATTGATCACACCCTGTTACTGCACCGGGATGATCCGGTGCTGCCGGTGTTACAGGCAGCCGGCGAACGCGTGCGGGTAACTGACTTCAATCCCACGGCGGAAAATATTGCGCGCATGATATTTGACTATGTGGCAGCGGAGGGTTACCCGGTGGTCGATGTGACCCTGTGGGAGACAGACACAAGTTACGCGAGTTACGGGCGGGATGGTTGAGCCATGTCAGGTACCGATGTGCCTGCCTGTGCTAAATGATTAAAAACAAAACAGGTTCCGGGGGTACGTTGCGGATTCTATTGGCCTTGTTGTTATTTTCCACGGCATCGTGGGCGGCTGTTGACGCGCCCGACGAGGATTTCCTGCTGTTCGACGACAGTCCGCTTACCGAGCCTTTGGGTTTCCCGGACTGGTTCAAGCTCAGTTTTCTGGACCTCAAGGAAGATCTGCTTGAGGCCAAAGAGGCCGGCAAGGACGGATTAATCATCTATTACGGGCAGAAATATTGCGCCTACTGCCGTCAGTTCCTGGAGAAAGACCTGGTCCAGGATGACATACGGACCTACATGGCGGAGCGCTACGATATTATCGGCATCGATATCCACGGTCACCGCTCTGTCACCGATTTTGATGGCAAGATTCTGAACGAGACGCTGCTGGCGGTTCGCGAGGAAACCAATTTCACGCCGTCAGTCGTGTTTTATTCCACCGAAGGCGAGGAGGTTTTGCGTCTGCGCGGTTACTATCCGCCATACCGTTTCAGGGCGGCACTGGAATATATCGCGGACGGTCATTACCGTAACGAGAAGTTCGCCGAATACCTGGCACGCGCCGATGTGCCGCTGATATTTGAGCCGGGGGACCTGAGTGACGAGCCATTTTTCCTCGCCGGCCCGCATATGCTTGATCGCAGTCGCTTCAAGGGTGAGCAACCGCTGGTTGTGTTCTTCGAGCAGGGTAACTGCCATGCCTGCGATGTGCTGCATACCGGTCCGTTGCAGGATGCCGAGATACGCTCGAGACTCGAGCGAATGGAATCGGTGCAGTTGTCTTACTGGTCGGATACACCGGTGATCACGCCGTCCGGAGAGCGTACGACTGCGCGAAAGTGGGCGGAGCAACTCGGGCTTTTTTATACGCCAACCCTGATCTTTTTCGATACTGACGGCAGCGAGATTATCCGGGTGGATTCCGTGGTGCAGTTCTACCGCTTGCGTAACGTACTCGACTACATCAATTCAGGTGGCTATCGCGAGCATGCGACGTTCCAGCGCTGGCGTGAATCACGCCGGCCACAGGAATTTAAAAAATAAGCCGGCGTTGCAAGGTGTTGTGTTGCCGGTTAACTGTCCTGCCAGCGCTGGAAGACGAGTGTCGCGTTGGTGCCGCCAAACCCGAAGCTGTTGGACATCATGGTGTTGACGCCCGCGTTGTCGATGCGTTCACGCACAATCGGGAAGTCAGCGCCCAATGGATCGATTTCATTGATGTTTGCCGATGCGCAGAGAAAATCATCCTGCATCATCAGCAATGAAAATATTGCTTCATGAACGCCGGCAGCACCCAGTGAGTGGCCGGACAGTGACTTGGTTGAATTGATTTTCGGAACGTTGTCGCCGAACACGGTGCGTACCGCTTCCAGCTCGCGCATATCGCCGACCGGGGTGCTGGTGCCGTGGGCGTTGATGTAGTCAATCGGCTCGTCGACAGTTTTCATTGCCTGCTGCATGCAGCGCACTGCGCCTTCGCCCGACGGCTGTACCATGTCGTAGCCATCAGAAGTTGCGCCGTACCCGACTACTTCCGCGTAGATCTTTGCGCCACGCGCACGTGCGTGTTCCAGTTCTTCAAGCACGACCATGCCGCCGCCGCCGGCAATAACGAAACCGTCACGGGTGGCATCATATGGCCGTGATGCCGTTTCCGGCGCATCATTGTATTTCGAGGACAGGGCACCCATCGCATCGAACATCAGGGTCAGGGTCCAGTGCAGCTCCTCGCCGCCACCGGCAAACACGATATCCTGCTTGTCCCATTGAATAAGTTCGTAACCATTGCCGATGCAGTGGGCGCTGGTGGAACAGGCCGAACTGATGGAATAGTTAACGCCGTGGATCTTGAACGGTGTTGCCAGGCAGGCGGAGTTCGTGCTCGACATGGTTCTCGGCACCATGTAAGGCCCGACGCGACGCAGGCCTTTTTCCCGCAGCAGGTCGACGGCGAGCGAGACGTTCTCGGTAGACGCGCCACCGGAACCTGCAATCAGCCCGGTGCGCTCGTTGGAAACCATGTTGTCAGCCAGGCCGGCATCTGCGACAGCTTCCTGCATGGCAATGTAATTGTAGGCGGCGCTGTTGCCCATGAAACGGCGCAACTTGCGGTCAATCAACTCCTCGGTGTTGATGTTCAACGTGCCGGCGATATGACTGCGGAACCCGAGTTCCGCGTATTCCTCGACATGTTCAATGCCGGACTTGCCTGCACGCAGGGAGTCAAGAACCTCATCCCGGTTATTTCCAATGCTTGAAACAATACCCAACCCGGTAACCACTACACGACGCATAATCCAGTTCCTAGAAATTCTCCGTTGATGTAAACAGGCCGACGCGCAGGTTGCTGGCACTGTAGATTTCGCGGCCATCAACTTCCATAACGCCATCGGCGATACCCATATTCAGTTTGCGCTGAATAACACGCTTCATGCTGATCCGGTAGGTGATCAGCTTGTTCTTCGGTGTTACCTGGCCGGTGAACTTGACCTCACCGGCACCCAGTGCGCGTCCGCGCCCGGGGCTGCCGGCCCAGCCGAGGTAAAACCCGACCAGCTGCCACATGGCATCCAGGCCGAGACAACCGGGCATGACCGGGTCATTCTCGAAGTGGCAGTCAAAAAACCAGAGATCGGGTTTGACGTCGAGTTCAGCAATGATTTCGCCTTTGCCGTTCTCACCGCCGTTGTTGTTGATTTTGATAATCCGGTCGAACATCAACATTGGTGGAAGCGGGAGCTGGGCGTTGCCTTGCCCGAACAGGCGCGCATGTCCGCAGTCGAGGAGCTCTTCGTAAGTGAAGCTGTTTTTCTCCGGGGTTGATGCCGGTGCGTCGATATTAGTCATGGACGGTGCGAAACCTGTTGAATTCAAGTCGCGTATTCTAGTCTATTTTACGTGCGCTTGTATGCCTGCCGTGAGCCGGCTGGCCTGTGCCTGCATCAATGCGGTGTGTACGAGCCGGTCAATCCCTGAAATTGATATATTGCAGTGGCAGATCGGGTGCTGATTCTTTCAAGTTGCTGATTATGTTCTGTAAATCATCGCGCTTCTTGCCGCTCACCCGTACCTTGTCACCCTGTATGCTGGCCTGCACCCTGATTTTGGAGGCCTTGATCTGCTTGATCAGGGCGCGTGCCGTGTCCGGGTCGATGCCATGCCGTACGGAAATTTCAATGCGTGCCTTGCTGCCGCTGACGATAACCTCGCCTTCAACCAGTGCAGCGATGTTCACGCCACGCTTTGCCAGTTTCTTGTGAAGAATGTCGACGACCTGCCTGATCTGGAATTCATTGTCGCCGTGGACGGTCAGTACGTGATCGGCCTGTTCGACGCGGGCATCGGACCCCTTGAAGTCGAACCGGTTGCCGACTTCACGGTTGGCCTGGTCGACCGCGTTGCTTATCTCGTGTAAATCGACTTCAGAAACGACGTCAAATGATGGCATCCCGGTCTCCACGTCGCCTGCAGGGGGCAACTCTGGCGGGAATTATATTGAATTTGTGCAGTGACTGGAATGCAGTGACCGATCAAGTCATGCCGGCCTGGTGACTCTTCAGCGTTTGCGTCTGAATATTGACCAGAAACGGGAGAAGATCCCGCGTCGTTCAGTCTCACCCTCAGGCAAATCGTCGGCGTTGTCCGATGCCGGCATGATGACGGGCGACGCCTCATCGCCCTGGGCATCGGTTTGTGTTGCCGATGTAGCTTGAGCTTCCGACAAGCTGGACGTTTCGCCGGCTGCTGCGGCTACACGGCAGTCCTCGGCGTAGTAGTCACCCGGTGCGGTAATGATGATGGTTTCGTCTTCATCAAAGGCCCCGTCTGTGAACGGAGAACTGCTGGTATGTTCCGGTTGCAGGTTTTCCTGAATCCCGGCTTCAGCGCCGACGAGTTCAAGGTCCGGGAGTAAGTCGACCGCTGTCTCGATAATCGTTTCATCCATCTCAATGCCGGGGATGTCCGAACCTCCTGGTGGAGACGCCGGGGTTTCATCCAGAGACGGCAGGTCAGGCGCGATGTCAGGTGCTGCGGGTACAGTAAACACAACCTGGTTTCCACCCTGACTGGCTGCCTGCTGCTGGTTGCCCGCTGCTGTTGCCAGAATGGAATCGAATTCCGTCTCGCTGCTGATAGCGGGTGTCGCGACACCAATGCTGACAGTCAGTGGAACGGGTGCTCCGTCACCACTGCCTTGCTGTGTGCTTACATCGCTGATGATCCGCTCTGCCAGGTTGCGGATGCCATCATTGTTCATGCCGGGCAGTAACAGCGCGAAACGCGACGTTCCGGTCCGTGCGGCAATATCTTCCTGGCGTATGCAGGCGTTGAGGACGCCGGCTACTGCCCTGACAGCCTCGATGGTTGCTGCTTCACCATGTTTCATGAACAGCTCGCCGAAGTTGTCTATGTCTATGTAGAACAGCGCCAGTGTAGAGTTATGACGTGCTGCATAGGACAGTTGCTGGTGGCCGCGCTCGAGGAACGCCATTTCGTTGGGCAGGCCGGACGACGGATCGACCAGGGCCTGGTCCTCCAGTGTCATGGTTTCCTGTGTCAGCGTTTGCTCGGTGCTGTAAGCATCGGCATGGGCCTGGGTCCTGGCGAGGAGATGGACGGCGTCAAACGGTTTGCCGATGAAATCGGTTGCACCTGCTTCGGTGGCGCGCTGCTTGGTCGACTCGGAATCATTCGCACCGGTAATTATGATGACCGGGATCTTGTTGACGTGGGGCAGGTGTGAACTGCGGATCTTCTCCAGCAGTCCGAAACCGTCCAGGCCCGGCATGGTCAGGTCAGAGACGACCAGTGAGAAAGGCTCGTCGCTGGCAAGCACCTCCCATGCATTGTTGCCGTCAACGGCCTCAACGGTCTCGAAATGATTTTGCAGGATCTTCCGCGCGGTTACCCGGATAACCTTGGAATCATCGACAATCAGGAGGCGTTGTTTGTTTCCGGGTGCGTCACTCATTTGGCAGTCCAGTACAGGTGCAGGTTCATGGATTCGTATCGGCGTGCCGACCTTAATCTTTAACCACCACGACCCATGTCCGGGTAGCTGTTTTGGGGAAAAATCCATGCTGAAACCGGTGCTTGCAACGAAGTGGTGCTATTATGAGGCGAAGGTTCAGGGGGCATTCAGCCAAGTATTGTCCTGCCGATGCAGGGAGAGACAGGTAGCTGGACTGCCCGTCGTCAGTCGTGACCAACCATGGAAAGCCAGGCCTGAATGATGCGTTTGACTGGTATGAATTTCGCGAGTATCACCGCCTTCGTCTGGGATGATGATCTGCGCCGACTGACAGGTGTGCGACGGGTTGTCGTGTTCGTGTTGCGCGTGGCGCACATGTTGTTCAAGGAGTTGCTCGGCGGGGAACTTAACTTGCGCGCCATGAGCCTGGTCTACACCACGCTATTGTCGATTGTACCGCTGCTCGCGGTCAGCTTCTCGGTGTTGAAAGGGTTTGGCTTCCACGCACGGCTCGAATCTTACCTGTTCGAGATCATGCTTGAGCCACTGGGCGCGAGTGGTGCTGAAGTGGCCGCAACAATTATGGGCTTTGTCGATAACGTCAAGGTCGGCATGCTGGGTTCGCTGGGCTTCGCGCTATTGATTTATACCGTGGTTGCGCTGGTGCAGAAAATAGAAGCGGCCTTTAATTTTGTCTGGCAGATTGATCGTCTGCGTTCCATGTCGCAGCGATTCAGTAATTACCTCAGCGTGATAACCATCGGGCCGGTACTGGTGTTCAGCGCTGTCGGTATTACTGCCACCATGCTGAATACCGGTATTGCACAGCAAATCGGGGCGGTGGAGCCGTTTGGTACATTGATGCTGTATGCCGGTGAGCTGCTGCCCTATCTGCTGATTTGTCTGGCATTCACCTTTATTTATATCCTGATCCCGAATACCCGGGTGCAATTCCGTGCCGCACTGGTCGGGGGTGTGATTGCCGGCGTGCTGTGGAAAGTAACCGGCTGGGGATTCGCCACTTTCATTGCCTCGTCGGCGAAATATGCGGCGATTTATTCAAGTTTTGCGATTCTTATCCTGTTGCTGATCTGGATGTACCTCAGCTGGCTGATCCTGCTGGTGGGCTCGCAGATTGCCTACTTCGTACAGAATCCCAAGTTCATGACGCTGCATCGTGTCGAGTTTGTACTGAGCAATCGCTTGCGCGAACAGCTCTCACTGCAGATCATGTACCTGGTCGGATACAACCATATGCATAACCGGGATCCATGGCAGCTGGATCAGCTGATAGAGCATCTGGCTTTGCCTGATGAGCCGGTCAGCCGCATGCTGAATGTGCTCGTGAACGGGAAATTTCTGGTGGAGAATATTGAAGACTCGGGCACTTCATATCTGCCGATGCACGATGTCGATTCGATCCGGCTGGTGGATATACTGACTGCCGTACGCGATGCCGGTGAGAGTCGTTTCCTGAGTATCGACCAGCTCACGCCGGTGACGGCGGTTGACAGGCTGATGGCGGAGATCCACGCATCAAACGAAACCTTGCTGGGAGCCCGTACTCTGAAAGACCTGGTATTGTCGGCCGAGCATGAAGACGGCAGTGTCGATTTATTGCCTGCGGCAAGCAGGTGACTAGTGGCTTATCTCGAGGACGGCCGTACGACTGATACCCGTCCTGCCGGGTGTAACGCTTATCCAGGCTGGCAACCTGGACTCTAACGCGCGGTACAGGCTGTGTGCAGATTCTGTACCGCAACCCTGTAATCCCGGGCGCTGGCTGATCCGGTAATACCAGGCCGGGGTGGCGCCCATGCTGGCCGGGTTGCGCACGGCAACCGGACCGTGTTTCTCGACCACGATCCCCCTTGCTATCGGTTGCCCCTCACACAGCTCCTCGCTGACCTGTTCGCGCGCATGTTGCAGTGAGATATGCACCATGGCCTCCGCGACCGTGGCTGTCTGCGCCGCTTCAGTCGGCACCCAGGCGATGTAATGATCAAGTCCCGGGTTGGAGGCCGGCAGGGCGCTGGCGTTCATCATGCTGGTCGGCAGGTGTGCTGTCGGCTGGTGGCTACAGGCTTGCATGAAGAGGAGGGTGAGCACCGGTAATGTCTTTATAACTAACTGTTTCATATGCCTGTTTTACCTATACCGGTAAATCCTGATATAATTATGCGCGAATGCTGCGACCTGTTATCCAGTCTAGGCAGGTCGTGGTCGGCAAACCGTGATGCAGGTGGGTTTTTGAGGTTTGATTCCCGCCGTAAATGACAGGTATTTACATGCAGGCTAATCCGCTTCAGAAGCAGCAGTCGACCGTTGATCAGTATGTCGAATACCTGTGTGAGCAGGGCTGTATGAAAGTGTCTTCTTTTATCGAGGCACTGCAAAATAACGAGCCCATGCCAGAGCTGGACCCGCTCACGTATGACGAGCGCGCTGTCGTTCTTGAAGAGCTTGTGTCAATTATGTCGGTCTACCAGGGCAAGTGCAGTAGTTGAAAATTCACCAGGCCTCGTTCGAAATCAGTACCTCCGGACGGGGCAGTTTCCAGATTACCGATACCATCCACCAGCATGTCGCTGCCGCCGGCATAACGCGTGGTCTCTGTCACGTATTCCTGCATCACACCAGTGCCTCGCTGGTGCTGTGTGAAAATGCCGATCCTGATGTGCGTACCGATATGGAACGCTTCCTGGTGCGGTTAGTACCTGATGGCGACTCACTGTTCGAGCATGTTGCGGAAGGGCCTGATGACATGCCGGCACATGTCCGGTCGATGCTGACGCATACAGACCTGACCCTGCCGGTCAGCGCAGGGCGCTGCAGCCTGGGGACATGGCAGGGGGTTTATTTATGGGAACACAGGACGCGGGGACACCGGCGTCAAATTACGGTTTCAGTGACCGGCGAATAAAAATGCCAGCCTAGTGCTGCAGCGAGCTGTCGTCGCCGGGCTTTGTCTTTATATCCGAGATGCGCGGCGACTCGCCCAGCAGCTCGTCAATATCGTTCCTGATTTTCGACAGTTCCTCCAGCTCGTCGTAGTCACCATCGGATTCCGTGTTGCCGGATGGCGCGCCTTCTGCTGTGACCTGTGACGTGGATGCATGGTGGAGCGCGGCGGCCTCGTTATCACCACACAGGTGCTGGGCGCCGCTGGCGAGGTGTTCGTAGACGGAGCGGTAGCTCTGGGTCATTTCCTGGACCAGTTCGGAGCTGCGCATGAAGTGGTGCGTGACCTGGTCGCGGTAGTCCCTGAAATCATTCGTCAGCTCGTTCAGTTCCAGCTGCAACTGATGCGTGCGATTGTTCCGCGCGACGATGGCGTAGGTCAGGATACAGCCAATGAACGAACCCAGCAGAAAACTCAGTAGCCCCATGACCCAGAGAGAGGTAGATCCGTCCAGTGCAATCATTGAGTGTCTCCGTGTGAGCGTTCAGTTGCCGACATTGTACTGTATCCGGATGACATCATACAAAGATGATCGACTGACCGGTATTGCCTGCCATCGAACGGCAGGATTTGTCCGGGCACATCAGGCCTGCTGTTGCCGCATCAGCCGACCGGTTCGCGCGAACCGAAAATAGAGCTGCCGACGCGGACCATGGTCGCACCCTCGGCAATCGCCAGTTCGAAGTCGTCACTCATACCCATGGACAGCTCGCTGAAGTGCTGCTGGCCGAAACGGATGGCGCAATCTGCGGCAAGATCGCGCAGGGCGGCAAATTCGGCCCGCCGTTGCGAATCGTTTGCACCTTGCTGGCCGATTGTCATGAGCCCCTGAAGACTGATGCCCGGTAGCGCAGTGTTTAACAGGGTGTCAGTCACGGAATATACCGCTTCCGGCAATAGTCCGTACTTTGCCGGGTCGCGGGCGATATTCACCTGCAGCAGCACACCCAGCGGGTGCACCTGTGGCGACCGGTGAGCGGCGAGTTTCTTTGCCAGTTTCACGCTGTCGAGCGTGTGCAGCCAGTCGAATTTTTCCGCCACGGCGCCGGCCTTGTTCGACTGCAGGTGGCCGATGAAATGCCACTCAATTGCAGGATCGTCAATCAGTTGCTGCTTGGTTGCGGCGTCCTGCAGCGTGTTTTCACCAAAACACCGGTGTCCGGCGGCTATGGCGGCGGCAACACTTTCCGGTGGCATCCTTTTCGAGACGGCAATCAGGCGGATGTCGTCGGCCGAGCGACCTGCAGTACGGGCAGCAGCATCGATCCGTTGCCGGATATGTTCAATATTGCCGGCTATCGCGTTAACAGGTTGCATGTGCGTGTGTGAGCATTCAATTGACCAGGTTGCGTGGACTACCGTCAATGAATGCACGAATATTTTCGGCGATCTCATCGACCAGGCGCTGCCTGGCATTTACAGCGGCCCAGGCCACGTGTGGTGTGACCAGCAGGTTGGGTAGCTGCGCAGTCAGTAGCGGGCTACCTGCAACGGGTGGTTCATCGGCCAGTACATCGATGCCGGCACCGGCGATTATCCCTGCTTGCAACGCAGCCAGCAGGTCCGCCTCGTTCACTATGCCGCCGCGTGCCGTGTTGATGACGATGGCGCCCGGCCGCATTTTTCTGAAGGCCGCCATGTCCAGCAGATTTTCGGTTGCCGGTGTCAGCGGACAATGCAGTGATATGACATCAGCGGTTGCCAGCAGGGAATCGAGTGCGCACCGTCCCGGACGTTCCGGCATGCCGCGCCGCTCGGCGATCAGGACATTCATGCCGAAGGCGCGTGCTGTTGTGGCAACTGCCTGGCCGAGTTCGCCGTAGCCGATGATACCCAGGGTCTGGCCGTGCAACTCCCTGAACGGGAAGTCGAGCATGCTGAAGCGGGTGGCGTGCTGCCAGTCGCCCCGATTGACTGCGCCAATATGTTCGGACAACCTGCGATTCAGGGCAAGCAACAGCATAAATACATGCTCTACGACAGACGGCGTTGCGTAGGCGCGGACATTGCAGACGTCGATATTTCCTGCGCGGGCAGCTTTCAGGTCGACATTGTTGGTGCCGGTTGCGGCAATACAGACCAGCTTCAGGTTGCGTGCGGTACTGATCGCGGCGCTGTCCAGGATAGCCTTGTTGCTGATCACGATATCCGCATCGTGGATTGTCGCAGCAATATCACCGGGCGCTGTTAGCGTGTTGTATGCGCACGCGTCCAGGCTGGCATTAATCGGCCCCAGGTCAATGTCACCATCCGTGACTGTACTGGTATCAAGGAAAACACCGCGCATGGAATGGCAGGGTCCTGTCAGTCGAGACCGAGCATTTCCGCTTTAAGCGATTTGCTGACCGGGCTGGAACCCAGCCAGATTTCCAGCAGGGCGCGGAAGAAATCGTTGCCCTCAACTATTCCGCGTTGCTCGTTGTTGATGCGCACCTCTGTGCCGGATGCCGGCAGGTAGGCTATACGGATGATGTCACCTTCGCGTACTTCGGCGAACAGTGCGTTGAACCGGTCAAGGCGGGGTCGCAGCGCGTCCAGTCGGCCCTGGTCAAGGTTGGCTTTCAGGCCATCTTCCCAGCCGTCGGTGATCTTTTCCTTGCTGATCTTGCTGTAGATGATATGCATATCGACGGCAGCCGGACCATTGTCACTGATGATGGCTGTTGCATCGCTTGTCTTTGCCGGCAGGTACAGTGCGCCTGCGTAGATGTTCATGAAAAATTTCTTGCGAATGCCGGCGCCGTTCAGTACCAGGACGTGATCAGTGCCATGCAGTGAAATCGTGTCGGGTATCTTGGCGCCACCGGTTTCCATGCCGGCAAGTTGCTGGCTGGTGATGATCATGCAAAGTGCGAAAAACAGTGATGGTAATTTCATGACGGTCTCCTTGGCTGTGCCCAGGTGTCTCAGCGTGTATGTCGAATGATGTCTTCCACGTAGATCGGAAAATTCCCGGAATGGATGTCTTTGAAGTAGCGTTCAAGGGTCAGCCTGATGACCGGGAACGCCAGCTCGTCCCACGGGATTTCATCCTCATTGAACAGCCGGACCTCGAGGCTTTCATCGCCGGCTGCGAATTCGCCATCGGCGAGTTTGGCACGGAACATCATGTAGACCTGGCTGATATGCGGAATACTGAAGACACCGTAGAGGCTCAGATCATTGACCGTGGCACAGGCCTCTTCCATGGTCTCGCGCGCAGCGGCCTGTTCCGTCGATTCGCCGTTTTCCATGAAGCCGGCCGGCAGGGTCCAGAGCCCGTGGCGTGGCTCGATAGCGCGCCGGCACAACAGCAGGCGGTCATCCCAGACGGGTATGCAGCCGGCGACGATCTTCGGGTTCTGGTAATGAATGGTATTGCACGCATCGCAGACATGCCGCTGTCGTGAGTCGCCGGCGGGTATTTTCTGGACGACCTGTTTGCCGCAATTACTGCAATAGATCATGGTTGTTGGAAATTGCCTGGCCAGTGGAAAAATGTGCAGCTATGCATAGTATATTACACAGAAGTTGGACACTATTCCGGGTGTACACGTTCATTATATCGAGGCGCTGCCATGCAGCCTTTTTTTGAATCCGGGTCATTGCGTTTTTCCTGTACGGGCTGTGGCAAGTGCTGCGAAACAGCCGGGGATTACTATGTCTATCTGACGCTGAAAGAGGCTTCACTCATTCGTAACCATCTCGGTGTGTCACGCGCGTGGTTCAGGCGACGTTATCTGAACCGCCTGGAAGACGGTGACCTGGTGCTGGGCCCCGGTCGTGACGAACGCTGCGTGTTTCTCGACCAGGCCGGGCGCTGCAGGGTTTACCCGGTGCGTCCCCTGCAGTGTCGAACATATCCTTTCTGGCCTGAAGTTGCGGGGGACCGGCGTGACTGGCAGCGCGAAGCCCTGCGCTGCGAGGGAATAGGTAATGGTCCGGTAGTGTCGCGTGCCGTTATTCGACGTGCCGTCAGGCAGTGCGAGGAGCAGTTTGACTGAGCGGTGCGGGTTCGAAAACCCCGAATAGCTGACCACCATCCGGTGCAATCGGGTCATGATGCAGTGCTGTCATCGACAGGCCGGCAGCCGGGAGCAGTGCGTCGCCGTGTAGCAGGGTGTCGAAATCCCGCCCACCCAGTAGCTGGCATGCGAGGGTCAGGTATAAACGATCGAGTATCCCGCCGGCGACCAGTGTGTGGAATACGCCCGGGCCGGCAATCGCGTAGATGCTGCGGTACCCGGCAATCGCGAGCTGTTTGATCATTTCCGCACCATCGACACGTACACCATCACCGGCATACATAACCCGTACACCGGACTCCTCAAGTTGCCTGGCCCGATCGGGGTCGGCTGCATTACCGGTAACGACAATGATGTTTCTTTGTCGGTAGGGTGTCAGGCTGTCCAGTGGTATATCGAGACTGCCGCTCATGATGGCAATATCCGGCTGTGCCGACAGTCCCTGTTCAAGTCGCCACTGCCGGATGTCATCGTATACGGGCTGACTGCCCACCGGTAAGTAGTCCTGTGCCTCGCCGTTTGCGCTCTGGCGCATATAACGGCCACTGGTAATCAGGACGTCGGCCTGGCCGGCGAGTTCCTGGTACAGGCGCCAGTCACGCAGGTTGGTGATGGAGCGGGGCACTTCGCGGGTATCGCGATCCGCGGCTGCGATGGCGATGCGACCATCCAGTGACGTTATGAAATTACTGTATACAAAAGGCCGGTCGACTGTCCCGCGTGTATGTAGCCGATGGTCAAGATACAGGCCAGCCAGTGCGGTTTGCGCGGCGGGCAAGGGGAACAGGCGTGTAAGCGGTGCCTGGTGTGTGCTGGCATCTTTCATGACATGTTGAATATTAACCGATTACGGCAGCAGCGTTTTCCGGGCGGGCGAGTCAATAAAAAACGGGACCCGTGGGCCCCGTTTTCGATGTAGTGGCCGGATGTGATGATCAGCGCTTGGTCTGATAATCCTCGATAGCTGCCTTGATGGCGTCCTCTGCCAGTACGGAACAGTGGATTTTCACCGGTGGCAGCGCGAGTTCTTCTGCAATGTCGGTATTCTTGATGGCGCGTGCTTCATCCAGCGACTTGCCCTTGACCCATTCGGTCAGCAGGGAACTGGAAGCAATGGCAGAGCCACAGCCATAAGTCTTGAACTTGGCGTCTTTAATAATGCCGTCGTCACCCACCTTGATCTGCAGACGCATCACGTCACCGCATGCCGGTGCACCGACCATGCCGGTACCAACCTGCGTGTCGTCCTTTTCGAAAGTGCCGACATTGCGCGGGTTTTCATAGTGATCCAGAACTTTTTCGCTGTACGCCATTTCCGTTTCTCCAAAAAATATTTCTGATAATTAGCAGTTATGCGGCAGTTTGCGCGAAGCCGGAACCGAACTTGGATTCCTTCGCCTCGTCACTGAACGAAGCAACGGCTTCTTCCAGTGTGATGCTGTCCAGGTAGTCGTAGATGCGGTTACTCAGGCGCATCCACATCTGTCCGCCTGCAGGGATTTCATTCTGTGTGTGCGGTTGTTCTTCACGGCGGCTAACGTCGTCCACCGTGGCAAGAATATTGGCAATCGTGATTTCACCTGCCGGGCGTGCCAGGCAGTAGCCGCCGCCGGGGCCGCGCATGCCGGTGACCAGTCCATGCTGGCGCAGGCGCGCAAATAATTGCTCCAGGTAGGAAATCGAAATGGATTGCTGTGCAGAAATATCCGCAAGCGTCACCGGCCCCTGTTTGTGCTGTAATGCCAGTTCCATCATGGCGGTTACTGCGTGACGGCCTTTGGTAGATAACTTCATGGTTAACCTCAGTGGATACGGTGTCGCATGTTTCAGTTCGTGTACCCCCGGTCCGTATCCTTACCGGTGCGCACTCCGTGCAACCCGTCGATGAGATCTGTGGGTCGCGTTACTATAGGACACAATGATAGTAATGGTTGAGTCTTTTAGTCAAGAATTATAGGTCAACCGTATTTTGTGTATAACGCAATATTACCATTAATAACAATAAGATATTATACCTCTATCCTTATGGGGATATGCCGGGTCGGGTAGGTTGCGCCCGTTGCGGGCAGTTTTGCAGGGTTGGCCGGGCAGGATGCTGGCAGTTTGGAAGATTTCCAATTGAATACATTGGCTTGTGGGTGCCACAAGGGCGACTGACGTGAGACAGACCGGCAGCGTATTGCTACAATGGGGGCCGCACAACGCCCCGCGTCCGGATAACACGGGGAAAGTTACTAAATTTACTATAAAAATCAATAAATTCAGGAGAATTGAATGGGCTCGCAATTTCCGGGTGGTGCTGATCGCAGACACAAATCGCGAGAAAAGCTGGATGCGCTGGTCGGTGCACGCACAGCCACACTCTCGCTACTGGCCGAACTGGCGGACCGCCAGCCGTTTCACCCGGAGCCCTCCATGGAGAAGGCGCTGCGTAAATTCTGCGAAGCGCTGATCGACTATACCGCGAGTGCCCACTTCCAGTTATACCGTTACCTGGCAGATAACAAGGAGCGGCGCACATCGGTCCTGACGATTGCCGACGAGTTGTATCCAAAGATTGTGGAAACGACGGACACCATTCTGCGTTTCAATGACAAGTACGAAGCGATGTCCCTGGATAACAGTGTCGAGTTTCTGGCGATGGATCTGTCCAATCTGGGTGAGTGTATTGCTGATCGCATCCAGTATGAAGATGCAGTTATTGCTGCCATGAGTGGTCAGTCGCACTGACACTACCAGTCGTTCGATATTCCCTTAACAGCCTTTTTTGCTGACTCCACAGCCTGCATTCTGTCGTGGCATGGCGTGTATCGATTCAAGAAAATGCTGTGTCGGACGATAGTGATCTATACGCAGGTATTTACTCGCTTATTAGTTAGTGTATAATCACACGCTAATTTTACTGGCGATAATAATATCTTTTGAATACAGCTAGTTATCCTTGATCTCAGGAGCTCAGTGGTATGAAGTCAAAAGATTCGGATCGCCGGTCATCCCGCTCAAACGATTTGGGGCGCCGGGATTTCCTCCGACTGGGTGCGGCGGTTACAGCAAGCATGCTGGCCTCACCGGTCATCGCATCAGCCAACTCACCACACGAACGCATTCTCCGTTTTCAAAATACCCACACCGGTGAAGCGGCTTCCACCGTTTACTGGGCCGATGGCGATTATGTTGACGATGGTCTCGCCACGATCGACAGCGTGTTGCGTGATCATCGCACCGACGAGATTTATTCGATGGATACGCAGTTGCTGGACCTGCTGTTTCTGTTGCAGTCCAAAACGGATAGCAGCAAGGCCTACGAAGTTATCTCGGGCTACCGTTCGCCGGCAACCAACCAGGCATTACGCAGCAAGAGTTCAGGTGTGGCAAAACGCAGTTACCACATGCGCGGCATGGCAATCGATGTACGTCTGCCGGGCTGTGACCTGAAGCAGCTGCAACTTGCGGCGCTCGATCTGAAGGCCGGTGGCGTGGGTTATTATCCAGGTTCCGGTTTTATCCATGTTGACGTTGGGCCCGCCCGCAGCTGGTAGGATCGAGGTTAAACGCACATAAAAAAACACCGGCAAAATGCCGGTGTTTTTTTATGTCTGCCGTATGGTTTTACCGGTGATGCAAATTCGTACACATAACAATCCAGGAGCCTTGTGATGTCATCAACGCAGGACAAGCCAGCATCAATCGATTCGCTGCTGGGCATCATGGCGCGCCTGCGCGCCCCGCAAGGCGGCTGCCCGTGGGACTTGCAGCAGGATTTCCAGAGTATTGCGCCGTATACGCTTGAAGAAGCGTATGAGGTGGTCGACGCAATCGAATCGAATGACCAGGACGCGTTGCGGGAAGAACTTGGTGATTTGCTGTTCCAGGTGGTTTTTCATTCGCAACTGGCCAGCGAGGCGGGCTGGTTCGGGTTTGAAGATGTTGTTACATCTATTTGCGACAAGATGACCCGGCGTCATCCGCACGTGTTCGCGGACGCGGTTGTCGCAGACGCGGAGGAACAGACGCGCGAGTGGGAAAAGCACAAGCAGCGGGAGAAGGGTGAGAGCCGCAGCATCCTGGATGGTGTCGTCACTGGACTGCCGGCCTTGACGCGGGCGGACAAGCTGCAGCGGAAAGCGGCAAGCGCCGGTTTTGACTGGCCTGACAGCCGTGGCGTGTTTGCCAAGGTCAGCGAAGAACTGGACGAGGTGCGTGAAGAAATGCAGGGTGTTATCGACCGCGAGGCTTTGCTGGACGAGTGTGGCGACCTGTTGTTTGCCGTGGTTAACCTGGTGCGCCACGCCGGTATCGACCCGGAATCCGCATTGCGCCACGGCAACAGGAAATTTGTCAGGCGGTTTGAGAAGGTGGAGGCAAGCTGTGCCCGGTCAGGTGTTGCGATGTCGGCGACCGGTCTTGATACCCTGAACCGCTACTGGGAGCAGGCCAAGCGCGCCGAACATGGTGACTGAATGTTGCGGCGTCGATTTGCCCGCCTGCCGGTTACTTCCTGGTCAGATTGCGACGGTACTGCGCGTAGGCATCGCGCATGAACAGGTATGGATCGAGGGCATCGCGCTTGACGCCCTCGTAGGTGTCCTTGTCCAGCGCAACGTTATTGATCGTATCCGCGACACGCGCACCGACATAATCGTAATTGTGCTCACTCTTGTCGGCACCCCAGAGGTACCAGGTCAGGTCCAGGTAGGTGTCACCAACCCGTCCGATACCGTCACGCAGGCTGGACGGACCAAGAAAGGGCAGCACCAGGTAAGGGCCATGCCCCACGCCGTAATGCCCCAGCGTCTGCCCGGTGTCTTCATTCTGCGGTTGCTGGTCAAAATGTTCCTTCGCGGGGTCGAACAGCCCGCCGATACCCAGCGTCGTGTTGGTGACGAAACGGGTCAGTTCAGTACCGGCTGCAGAAAATTTTCCCTGCAGTCCGGCGTTGATGATGCGCACGGGTGACTGCAGGTTCTGAAAAAAGTTTTTGATCGAAATACGGAGCGGTTCAGGCGCATATCGCCAGCCCCTGGCAACCGGTTTCAGTGCCAGGAAGTAAACCTTGTCGTTGAACCAGAAGATACCCCGGTTGATGGGTTCAAGCGGGTCGTACACCGTAATGATGTCGGCTTCGTCAAACAGTGGAAAGTCGTCATCCAGTGGCGCCGCGTTACCGCCTTCCGGCAGCTCGCTGCAAAGGCCCTGCATTGGCAGGGCAAGCAACAAGAACAAACCCAGAATTTTATTTTTCATATTGGATTGCCGGTGTGTCCCCATGACCTGGAAAATGGTCGGGCAGAGAGGATTTGAACCTCCGACCCCTTCGTCCCGAACGAAGTGCGCTACCAGGCTGCGCTACTGCCCGCTAATAAGTGCGGTTGACCGAAAATTCTGCCAGGTTGTACAAGGCGTCCCTGTAGGCTGAATCCGGCAAGGGATCCAGTGCTGCGATGGCCAGATCGGCCTCACGCCGTGCCGCTTGCGCAGTGTAGGGGATGCCCCCGGTTGATTCAATAATTGCGCACACATCCTGCATATTGTCATGTCCGCCATTTTCGATGGCGCGCCGGATCAGTCTGGCCTGGGATGGCGTGCCGCGATGTATGGCATGGATCAGCGGCAGGGTCGGTTTGCCTTCGGCCAGGTCGTCGCCGACGTTTTTGCCGGTATCTTCGGGCGATGCGCTGTAATCCAGCACGTCGTCGATCAGCTGAAAGCAGATGCCGAGGTGCAGGCCATAACCGGACAGTGCGGATTCGATGGCTTCCGGTTGTTCGCCCAGTACGGCGCCGATTTGTGCGGCCGCCTCGAACAGGCGGGCGGTCTTGCGTCTGACAACGTCCATGTAGCGCGATTCAGTGGTATCCGCATCATGGCAATTCAGCAGTTGCAATACTTCGCCCTCGGCAATGGTATTGGTGGTGTGCGACATGATTTCCATAATGCGCATGTCATTGGCATTCACCATCATTTCAAAGGCGCGCGAGTAGAGAAAATCACCGACCAGGACGCTGGCCTCATTACCCCAGACCGCATTGGCGGTCATGTTGCCCCGACGCAGCTGGGAGGCATCGACGACATCGTCGTGCAGCAGGGTGGCCGTGTGGATGAATTCGATCACCGCGGCCAGGTTGATGTGCTGGTCGCCGGTGTAGTGGCAGGCATTGGCTGACAGCAGGACCAGCATGGGTCGCAGGCGCTTGCCGCCACTATTGATAATGTAGTGCGACAGCTGGTTAATCAGGGCGACATCACTGTGCAGACTGCTGCGAATCAGGGTATTGACGGCCTCCAGGTCTGCCTGGAGCAGCTCCCTGATCGCGTCGATTTTATTAACATCTTGATTATTAACTATTTTAAGCATATTTTCGATCGTCTTGCGAGGGGCTGTCCTGTGCCTGTGAAACGTTCCAAGTCAGACAATCAAGTTTAACGGTCTTAAACGCCCGGCGCCACAAGGGAAATCGCTCGCGGCTCCCGCTTCAAACTGTGGCTGGCTGATTGACCTGAACGGGCGCAATCATTATGATTAGCGGCCTTTTTCGACAATGATGTCGATTTGCGCGGAGTTTCTGAGTATGTATGCGGTAATCAAGACAGGCGGAAAACAGTATCGTGTCTCCCAGGGTGATACCCTGCGGATCGAGACGATTGATGCCAACGCAGGCGACGCTGTCGAGTTCGACCAGGTGCTGATGGTCGGTGAGGGCGAGCAGGTGAAGATCGGCACACCGCTGGTCGATGGCGGCAAGGTGACGGCAACGGTCAAGGCGCACGGTCGCGGCGACAAGATCCATATCATCAAGTTCCGTCGGCGCAAGCACCACATGAAGCGCATGGGTCACCGCCAGAACTACACTGAAGTCGAAATTACCGGTATCACCGGCTAGCGCCCGGTAGTAAGAGGACACCACAATGGCACATAAGAAAGCAGGCGGCAGTACCCGTAACGGTCGCGATTCAGAATCCAAACGTCTTGGCGTCAAACGCTATGGCGGCGAAACAGTGCTTGCCGGCAATATCCTGGTCAGGCAGCGCGGTACTCATTTCCATCCCGGTGCCAATGTCGGTTGCGGGCGGGACCACACGCTGTTTGCGAAAGTCGGATGGTGTTGTACGGTTTATCCAGCGTGGCCCGAAGAAACGCAAATACGTGGATATCGTCTCTGCTTGAGGCGTAGCCGCATGATCATGCAAAGCCCCGCCATCGGCGGGGCTTTTTTGCTTATGGCGCAATGAACCCGGAACGGGCAGATGAAATTTATTGACGAGGCACTGATAGATGTCCACGCCGGTGACGGCGGGAACGGCTGCGTCAGTTTCCGGCGCGAGAAATACATCGCCATGGGTGGCCCGGACGGCGGCGATGGCGGCGATGGCGGTAGTGTATTTCTCGAGGCCGATAGCAGCATCAACACGCTGGTAGATTTCAGGCATACGCGCAAATTCGTCGCGCCGCGTGGCAAGGCCGGGATGGGGCGTAACAAGACCGGTCACTCCGGCGAGGACCTGATCGTCAAGGTGCCGGTTGGCACAGTCGTACATGAAGACGAGACCGATGAGTTGCTTGGCGACCTGGTACGGGATGGCCAGCGAATGCTGGTGGCGCGGGGTGGTTTCCACGGTATCGGTAATGCGCGTTTCAAGAGTTCCACCAACCGCGCGCCGCGTCAGTCGAAGCCCGGCACGCCAGGCGAGAAACGCCGGCTGCGGCTGGAATTGAAACTGCTGGCCGACGTCGGACTGCTGGGTATGCCCAACGCCGGCAAGTCGACCCTCATCAGCAAGGTGTCGTCCGCGCGACCCAAGGTAGCCGATTACCCGTTTACTACCCTGCACCCGAATCTCGGCGTCGTGGCAGCAAACGGGCACCGCAGTTTTGTCATGGCAGATGTGCCCGGCCTGATCGAGGGCGCGGCACAAGGCGCCGGCCTCGGTATACAGTTTCTCAAGCACCTGTCACGTACGCGACTGCTGCTGCATCTCGTTGACATGGGGCCGCTTGGCGATTCGCCGGACGATGTGGCGACCATCGTGGCCGAACTGCGGGCATTCAGTGATGACCTGGCAACACGCGAGCGCTGGCTGGTGCTGAACAAGATGGACCTGGTGCTGCCAGAAGAATGCGCCGCGCGGCGGGAGGCAATTATCAACAAGCTGGACTGGCAGGGGCCGGTGTTCGAGATATCCGCGCTTGCCGGTAAAGGTACCGATGCGCTGGTGCAGGCCGTGATGCAACACGTGGAAAAGACGCGTGCTGCCGATGCGGACGGTGACGACAGTGTGCCGGAACCGCTCGCCTGATCGAGGCTGCATGCTTGCACAGTCAGGATAAACGCTACATTATCGAAGCTGTTTTCCCATGCCGGTGGCTTTCACGCCATGCAAAATAAACGTTCCCTCTCCTTTATGCCCGTTCTTTGGGTGCTCCGGGAGAGGGCCAGGGAGAGGGGATTCAGTATCAGCCAGTCACACTATCTGATCCCCTCTCCCCAACCCTCCCCCTCAGGGGGAGGGAGTAAAAGAGATTGCATTGATGCAAAGTAAAATCAAATGCAGCGAATGCCGCCGCTGGATCATCAAGATCGGCAGTTCCCTGCTGACCAATGACGGGCAGGGGCTCGCCAGCGACGCAATCGACAGCTGGGTCGAGCAGATGGCTGCCCTGCGTGCCGCCGGCCACGAAGTGCTGCTGGTTTCATCCGGCGCGGTTGCCGAGGGTATGACGCGGCTCGGCTGGACCCGCCGCCCGCACGCACTGCACGACCTGCAGGCCGCTGCTGCCGTTGGCCAGATGGGGCTGATCCAGGCGTACGAGTCACGCTTTAAAACGTACGGTCTGCACACGGCGCAGGTACTGCTGACGCGCGAGGACCTGGCGGACCGCCAGCGCTACCTGAATGCGCGCAGTACCTTGCGGACCCTGCTGGGTCTCGGTGTGATCCCGGTGGTCAATGAAAACGACACGGTGACCACGGAAGAAATCCGCTTTGGCGACAACGATACCCTCGCGGCACTCGTTGCCAACCTGGTCGAGGCAGACCTGCTGATTTTCCTGACGGACCAGCAGGGCATGTTCGACAGCGATCCCCGCAGCAACCCGGCCGCCGCGCTGATCACTGAGGCGCAGGCCGATGATCTGACGCTGGAGACAATGGCTGCGGCCACCGGTGGTGCGCTCGGGCGCGGTGGCATGCTGACGAAAGTGCGCGCGGCGCGGCGTGCGGCACGTTCCGGTGCGCTGACCATGATTGTGCCGGGCAGGGATGACAATATTCTGCAACGCATCGCCGCTGACGACGCGCTGGGTACACGCCTGTACCCGACGAGTGAGCCGCTGGCTGCACGCAAGCAATGGCTCGCCGGCCAACTGCAGGTGCGCGGACGCCTGCAGCTGGATGCAGGCGCCAGCCGCGTATTGCACACGTCCGGCAGCAGCCTGTTGCCGGTCGGCGTCGTGTCCGTCGAAGGTCATTTTGATCGCGGCGACCTGGTTGCCTGTGTCGATCCGGATGGCAAGGAGATTGCGCGCGGACTGGTTAATTACAATACAACGGATTCGGTCCGTATCGCCGGCCAGCCCAGCAACCGGATCGAGGAACTGCTTGGTTATATCGACGAGCCCGAGCTGATTCACCGCGATAACCTGGTACTCACGCACGCGTGACGGACGAAAAAAAAGCCGGTCATCTGACCGGCTTTTTTATTGAATACTGCGTGTGTTTACAGCGCGCGAATATGCTGGTTCAGGCGACGTTTGTGACGGGCTGCCTTGTTGGCATGAATCAGGCGCTTGCCAGCGGCGCTGTCGATGACGGGCACGGCTGCCTTGAAGGCGGCGGTGGCTGCGTCCTTGTCGCCGCTCTCGATCGCTGTGAGGACTTTCTTGATTTGCGTGCGCATGTTTGAGCGCTGGCTGGTGTTTAGCTGACGGCTTTTTTCTGCCTGTCGTGCGCGCTTGATGGCCTGTGCTGTGTTTGCCAAGGAACTGCTCCTGGATCCGGTTTCTGAAAGACGGCGTACTATGCGGATTTCACGGGTATTTGTCAATGTTCACGCCAGACAGGATGGCGCCAGTCGTCGGCCTGGAAGCCACTGGCCGGGTGCTGTGCGCGGCGCGTGGACCGGGATAGATTGTGGGTGGTAAGTGATTGTTTCTCAAGTATACTTCACGCACATTATTGTGAGCGTCAGCGTAGCGACGCGCGAGCCGGGCAGACATCAACCTGAATGATTCGTAAATTACTGAAAAGTACAGCAATTGTAAGCAGTATGACGCTGGTGTCGCGGCTGCTGGGATTGGTGCGCGACATCGTGCTGGCACGCCTGTTTGGCGCCGATGCCGGCATGGATGCGTTTTTCGTCGCATTCAAGATTCCGAATTTCATGCGCCGGTTGTTCGCCGAGGGTGCGTTCTCGCAGGCCTTCGTGCCGGTCATAGCCGAGTACCGCGAGCAGCGCACCCACGAGGAAGTTCGGGCGCTGGCCGGTCGGGTAGCCGGTACCCTGCTCGGCATCCTGTCTGTCATTACCATCATCTGCGTGCTGGCCAGTCCGGTCGTGATCACGATTTTCGCACCCGGGTTCCTGCTGGCGCACGGTGAAGAACAGTTCGTGCTGGCCTCCGATCTGCTGCGTTTCACGTTTCCCTATCTGTTGTTCGTGTCGCTGGTGGCGTTCGCCGCCGGCATTCTGAATACTTACGGACGTTTTGCCGCCGCGTCGTTTGTACCGGTCTGGCTGAACGTTGCCCTGATCGGCGCCGCAATACTGGTTGCGCCGACGCTGGCTCAGCCGGAAATGGCACTGGCGGGCGGCGTCTTCGTTGCCGGTGTGGTGCAAGTGCTGTTCCTGCTGCCGTCGCTGAAGCGACTTGGCTTGCTCGCGTGGCCGCGGTGGGGGGCGCGTGATGCCGGTGTGCGTCGTATCATGAAACTGATGTTGCCCGGAATACTCGGCTCATCGGTTGCGCAGATAAACCTGCTGTTCGATACACTGATCGCTTCATTCCTGGTGGTTGGCAGTGTCAGCTGGTTGTATTACGCCGATCGCCTGGTGGAGTTTCCGCTCGGCGTGTTTGTCATTGCCTTGTCGACGGTCATCCTGCCCAGCCTGTCACGCAGTCATGCGAACGGATCCGAAGACGAGTTCTCGCACACCCTCGACTGGTCGCTGCGGCTGGTGCTGCTGATCGGGATTCCTTCCGCGGTTGGCCTGTTCATGTTGGCGAAGCCGATGCTGGCGACGCTGTTCAACTACGGCGATTTTGTTGCACACGATGTCTCCATGGCCGGGCTCAGCCTGATGGCCTATGCATTGGGCCTGCCGGCCTTTATGTTTGTGAAAGTGCTGGCGCCGGCCTTTTATTCACGCAAGGATCCGCGCACGCCGGTACGTATCGCCATCATCGCGCTGATCACGAACATGGTCCTGAATCTCGCGTTCGTCGTACCCATGGTGAAGTTGGGCGTCGAGGGCCCGCATGCCGGTCTGGCGCTGGCGACCTCGCTGGCGGCATGGGTGAACGCGGGTTTGCTGTACCGCGCACTGGTGCGCAAGAACATCTACCGGCCGGCGTCCGGCTGGTTGCGACTGCTGGCGCAGGCCGTGCTGGCCGGTACTGTACTGGCAGTCTTGCTTGCCCTGGCCGTGCCCGGCCTCACTGACTGGCTTGCATGGGGTGCGGGCCAGCGCATTGCACAGCTGTTGCTGTGGGTGCTGGCCGGGGTTGCCGCGTATTTTATCGTGCTGCGCCTGAGTGGCTTGCGCCTGCTTGAAACGTGGCGCCAGGGGCGACTCTGACATGGAATTGATACGGGGTCTCTATAACCTGCAGCCACATCACCGGCACTGTGCCGCGACCATCGGCAGTTTCGACGGCGTGCACGGCGGTCACCAGGCGGTGATCCGCACGCTGCAACAGGCTGCTGCACAGCAGGGCTTGCCGGCCACGCTGGTGACGTTTGAGCCGCTGCCGCGTGAATATTTTCGCCCGGATGAAGCACCGCCACGACTGACGCGCTTGCGGGAAAAGTTACAGGCGCTGTCGGACTGCGGTGTGGAGCGGGTGCTGTGTCTGCGCTTCGGTGCGCGACTGGCCGAGTTGCCGGCCGCTGATTTTATCCGCCAGGTGCTGGTTGACGGGCTTGGTATCAAGTACCTGCTGGTCGGTGATGATTTCAGGTTCGGCAAGGACCGTGCGGGTAACTTCCAGTTACTGCAACAGGCCGGCCGGCAACACGGGTTTACCGTCGCGGCGATGGATACCGTCGACATCGGCGGCGAGCGGGTCAGCAGTACCCGGGTCAGGCGGTTGTTGACGAACGGGGAACTGGCGCAGGCGGCACAGTTGCTGGGGCGGCCGTATACCCTGAGTGGCCGGGTTGCGCATGGTGACAAGCGTGGCCGTACCATCGGTTTTCCAACAGCCAATATCAAACTGTTTCGCCGCTGTGCACCGCTGACCGGTGTCTATGCCGTGGAAATGTGCTGGGATGACACCGGTATGCACCGTGGCGTGGCCAATATCGGCCGCCGCCCGACGGTGGACGGGACTCGATTGCAGCTGGAAGTCCACCTGTTTGATTTTGACGAGGATATTTACGGTCGCCACGTGGAAGTCGAATTTGTCCGGAAACTGCGTGAAGAGCAGCGTTTTGACTCGTTCGATGCGCTGCAGGCACAGATACGCCTCGATGCCCGGGAGGCGCGTGCTGTATTCGCGGCTGTCATGGAATAATCCCGACCCCGGACTTTCCTGTATGGGCCCATAACCAAAGAATAGTGGGATTCAGCAACCGATTGCGTTATAAATTGACGCCTTACGCGCCCTCGAAAAAGACCCGATGACTGACTATAAAGATACGCTTAACCTGCCGAAGACGGCTTTCCCGATGAAGGGCAACCTGCCGAACCGTGAGCCGGCGATGCTTGAACGCTGGCTGGAAACGGACCTGTACGCACGTATGCGTGCGGCCGGTTCCGGGCGGCCGCTGTTTACCCTGCATGACGGTCCGCCGTATGCCAATGGCGAAATCCATATCGGGCATGCGGTCAACAAGGTCCTCAAGGACATTATCGTCAAGAGCAAGACGCTGTCGGGTTTTGATGCACCCTACGTGCCCGGCTGGGACTGTCATGGTCTGCCGATCGAGCTGAATGTCGAAAAGAAAGTCGGCAAGGCCGGCGTCAAGGTTGATGTGCCGACGTTCAGAAAGGCATGCCGCGAATATGCCGGCAAGCAGGTCGATGGACAACGCAAGGACTTTATCCGCCTCGGCGTGTTCGGTGACTGGGACAATCCTTACCTCACCATGGACTACCGCTTCGAGGCCGACATCATTCGTTCGCTTGGCCGGATTATCGATAACGGGCATCTGCACAAGGGTTTCAAGCCGGTGCACTGGTGTACCGACTGTCAGTCCGCACTGGCCGAGGCCGAGGTCGAGTACGAAGACAAGCGCTCGCCGGCGATTGATGTGCGTTTTCGTGTGCTGAACGAAGAAGGCCTGCTGTCATGTTGCCATCATGTCGAGGGTCACGACGGCAGCGGCCCGGTGTCGGTCGTCATCTGGACCACGACACCCTGGACCCTGCCGGCCAACCTGGCCGTGTCACTGCATCCGGAACTGGAATATGCCGTGGTGCAGTGCGACATCGGGCATGGGCCGGAACGGCTGGTGGTTGCCGAGGCGCTGCTCAAGGATGTCATGTTGCGCTACGGCGCCGAGCACTACCAGGTCGTTGCCTATTGCAAGGGCAGTGACCTGGAGGGTATCAGTCTCGGTCATCCGTTCTATGACCGTGAAGTGCCGATCATCCTCGGTGATCACGTCACCACCGAGGCCGGTACCGGTGCCGTACATACCGCGCCGGGACATGGCCAGGACGATTACGTCGTCGGCAGTCGTTACGGGCTGGATGTCTATAACCCGGTCGGTAGCAACGGTTGTTTCCTGCCGGATACAGACCTGTTTGCCGGCGAGCACGTGTTTGCCGCCAACGATCATGTCATCGAAATACTGAAAAGCAAGGGTGCGCTGGTGCGCGAGGAAATGCTGCGTCACAGCTATCCGCACTGCTGGCGACACAAGACGCCGATTATTTTCCGTGCCACACCGCAATGGTTCATCAGCATGAAGCAGAACGGGCTGCGTGATGCCGCCATAGCGGCAATTGGCGATGTCGAGTGGATGCCGGACTGGGGCGAGGCGCGCATCAAGGGCATGATCGAGAATCGTCCCGACTGGTGTGTGTCGCGGCAGCGCACCTGGGGTGTGCCGATTGCACTGTTCATCCACAAGGAAACCGGCGAGTTGCATCCGGAAACCGCGCGCCTGATCGAGGCAGTCGCAGAGCGTGTCGAGGCCGGCGGTATCGATGCCTGGTTCGGTCTTGATCCGGCCGAACTGCTGGGCGATGCGGCGGCTGACTACGACAAGGTGACGGATACGCTGGATGTCTGGTTCGATTCCGGCGTGACACATGCCGCCGTGCTGGAACGTCGGGATGAACTCGGTCTGCCCGCCGATCTTTACCTCGAGGGATCGGACCAGCATCGCGGCTGGTTCCAGTCCTCGCTGTTGAGTGCCATCGCCATCCGCGGTGAAGCGCCGTACAGGAGTGTGCTGACACACGGGTTCACCGTCGATGCCAAGGGACAGAAAATGTCCAAGTCGCGCGGTAACGTGGTCGCGCCACAGAAGATCATGAAGTCGCTGGGTGCAGACATCCTCAGGCTGTGGGTGGCGGCGACGGATTATCGCGGTGAAATGAACGTGTCGGATGAAATCCTGAAGCGCACCGCAGACGCCTATCGACGCTTGCGCAATACGTCGCGTTTCCTGCTGGCTAACCTGCACGGCTTCGATCCGGCAACGGACATGCTGGACCCGGAGAAGATGCTGTGCCTGGATCGCTGGACGGTCGAGCGCACACGGCAACTGCAGGCAGACGTGCAGGCCGCCTACGACAGTTACGAGTTCCACCGTATCTACCAGCTGGTGCACAACTTCTGCGCCGTGGATATGGGCAGTTTCTACCTGGATATCATCAAGGACCGGCAGTACACCACGCAGGCAGACAGCGTGCCGCGCCGTTCAGCGCAGACCGCCATGTACCATGTGGTCGAATCACTGGTGCGCTGGCTGGCACCGATACTCAGTTTCACGGCCGAGGAAATCTGGCAGGCGATGCCCGGCGAGCGCAGTGACTCGGTGTTTCTCGAAACCTGGTATGAGTTGCCGCCGGCATTCTTCAGCGAAAGCGAGATTCTGCAGCGCATGGGCGCCAACTTCTGGGACCATATCATTGCGGTACGTGAAGCCGTCAGCAAGCAGCTGGAGAAACTCAGGGAGGCGGGCGATATCGGCTCGCCGCTGGATGCGGAAGTCGACCTGTATGCCGATGAAGAGACGCAAGTCCTGCTGAATGCGCTGGAAGATGAATTACGTTTTGTGCTGATCACATCCTATGTGCGTATACACGATATAAAGGATTGCCCGGATGATGCGGTCGCAGCCAACCTGACGGATATGGAAATCAGTATTCGGGTGTCGCCGTCCGCGCATGCCAAGTGCATCCGTTGCTGGCACCATCGTGAAGACGTGGGTTCCGTTGCCGAGCATCCGGAAATATGCAGCCGCTGCGTCGAGAATATCGATGGTGCGGGTGAAACGCGTCGCTATGCCTGAGAGTAACGTTCCGGAGTGGCAGTTGTGAAGTGGCTGTGGGTGACCGCGGTCGTGTTGTTGCTGGACCAGGCAACCAAGCTACTGGCAGACAGTATGCTGGTCATGTACCAGCCGGTCGACATAGTACCGATGTTTGCGCTGACGCTTGCCTACAACCCCGGCGCCGCGTTCAGTTTTCTCGGTGATGCATCCGGTTGGCAGCGCTGGTTCTTTGTCGTGTTAACGCTGGGTGTCAGTGTTGTTCTGTTTGCCTGGTTGCGGCGTCTTGGTCCCGGTGAAAATCGTACTGCGCTGGCACTGGCGCTGATTCTTGGCGGTGCAATCGGCAACCTGGTCGACCGCCTGGTGTACGGGCATGTTATCGACTTTCTGGATGTCTATTACGGTGACTGGCACTGGCCAACGTTCAATATCGCCGACTCGGCCATAACCGTTGGCGCCGGTCTGCTGATACTCGACGCCTTTCTCGGCCAGAGAAAGGCCGCCAGCGGGTAATCCACATGAGTGAAGCCGGGATTAACTTTCCCATCACGGAGCGCGCCACCGTGACGCTGCACCTGTCGCTGGCACTGGAAGACGGTACGGTAGCGGAAAGCACGTTTGATGGTGAACCGCTGGTGTTTACCATGGGCGAGGGTGTTCTCGATCACGGACTCGAACTGGCGCTTTATGGTCTTGCACGTGGCGATAAACAGCGCCTGACGCTGGATCCGGGCCAGGCTTTCGGGCAGTACGATCCAGGCCGCGTACATACCCTGGCAAGAGACACCTTTGCGGCAGACCTGACGCTGGAGCCGGGTGTGATCATCGGCTTCGAGACGGCAGCCGGTGAAGAACTGGCCGGTGCTATCCTGGAGCTTGATGAGCAGACCGTGAAAGTGGATTTCAATCACCCGCTGGCCGGCCGCACCATTATTTATGATGTCGAGATTCTGGATGTCATTCCTGCCGAAACGGAAGAGTAGCCTGTCAAGCCGTAACCCGGCGATTGCCGCTGTTCATGTGGGTTTGCCGGCTTCCCTGGCACTCCCGGCAACACCGTCATTCCCGCGCAGGCGGGAATCCAGCGGTAAATCGGCAACTGCACTCAAATGGCTGGCAGTAGGGCGATAATAAGGAGTGAGCCAGCGGCAAGCTCAAAGTAGAATAAAGCTGCTGAATAATGCCTGGCTAATTGATTTACTAGCTGTTACTTGATCAAGACTGGATTCCCGCCTGCGCGGGAATGACGAATGATATGAAAATCCTGCTGGCTAATCCGCGTGGCTTCTGTGCCGGTGTCGATCGGGCGATCGAAATCGTCGAGCGTGCGCTGGACCTGTTCGGCGCGCCGATCTACGTGCGTCATGAAGTCGTACATAACCGTCACGTCGTCGAAGGCTTGCGCGCGCGCGGTACGATCTTTGTTGACGAGCTGGATGAAGTGCCGGATGGCGGTACGGTTATTTACAGTGCACACGGGGTTGCGCTCGCCGTGCATGCCGAGGGTCGGCAACGCGGCTTGCGGGTATTCGATGCAACCTGTCCGCTGGTCACCAAGGTGCACCTGGAAGTGAGCCGCCATGCCGAGGCCGGTCGTGAATGTATTCTTATCGGCCACAAGGGGCACCCGGAAGTCGAGGGCACCATGGGTCAGTATGACGCATCGAAGGGTGGCCGAATGTACCTGGTCGAGACACCGGAGGATGTTGCGAACTGGAGATGAATAATCCGGACGATGTTGCGTTCGTCACGCAAACAACATTGTCCGTAGATGATACGGAGCGCGTGATCGATGCGCTCCGGCAGCGCTTTCCTTCCATCCACGGTCCGCGACGGGACGACATTTGCTACGCCACGCAAAACCGGCAGGACGCGGTCAAGGAACTCGCAACCCGCTGCGACGTAATCCTGGTGGTTGGTTCGCCGAACAGTTCGAACTCCAACCGGCTGCGCGAGCTGGCCGAGAACAGCGGCGTGCCGGCCTACCTGATTGACGAGGCCGGTCAGATCGATCGTCAGTGGCTGGATGGAAAATCAGCCATTGGTGTCACGGCGGGTGCGTCAGCGCCCGATGATATCGTGCGCGGCGTGGTCGAACTGTTGCGTACCTGGGGTGCAGACATCGGTGGATGAGTCCATGGGCAGGAAAGAGCCGGTAACCTTTTCGCTGCCGGCCGAACTGAGGCGCGAGCAGCGCTGAACCGAAGCTAACCTCGTAATACCCAATGCCATGAGTAAAACAATCGATAGTGCCGACTGCATCGTCGTGGGCGGCGGGCTTATCGGCATGCTGAGCGCGCGCCTGCTCGCACTGGAGGGACTGTCGGTCATCCTGCTGGAGCAGGGCGATCTGTGTCGCGAATCGTCCTGGGCCGGTGGCGGTATCATTTCACCGCTGGTGCCATGGGAGTATCCCGATGCGGTCACCGAACTGGTGCGCTGGAGCCAGCCGCGTTACCAGCAACTGGCCGCCGACCTGCTGGATGAGACCGGCATCAATCCACAGTGGACACAGTCGGGCCTGCTGCTTGCAGATTACATGCCGCATGCAGCGATTGATGTGTGGCGTGAAAAATTTCCCTGCTTGCTGGATGTGCTCGATAGCGGGCAGGTGCAGGACGCCGAGCCGTCGATTAATGCCGCTACCGGTACGTCGCTGCTGCTTCCCGATGTGGCGCAAATACGTAATCCACGGCTGGGGCGTGCACTGGCCCGCTCGCTGGCCGGGCAGGGTGTCAGGGTGTACGAGCAAACGCAGGTCACGGGGCTCGAGACACAGGCCGGATCGGTGCGAGGTGTCACGACAGCGGCGGGCGGTTTCGCGAGTGAGCGCGTTGTCATGGCTGGCGGTGCATGGAGTAGCCAGCTGCTCGAAAACCATATCCCTGCACCATGCGTCGAGCCGGTGCTGGGGCAGATGATCATGTTCGAGGCATCACCCGGCCTGCTCAGGCATATCGTTGTGCATGACGGTTATTACCTGATTCCACGGCGGGACGGGCTGGTGTTGGCCGGCAGTACGCTGGAGCACACCGGTTTCGACAAACACATCACGGCGGACGCAAAAGGCATGCTCACCGGGCGGGCGCTTGCGCTGGTTCCCGGGCTGGCCGGTTGCCCGGTTGTCGGCCACTGGTCCGGCCTCAGGCCGGGTTCGAACAGCGGTATACCGCTGATTGGTGCAGTACCCGGTTGTAATGGCCTGTTTGTCAACGCCGGGCATTTCCGCAACGGGGTCGGCATGGCGCCTGCCTCCGCCCGGCTACTGGCGGATATCGTGCTTGGCCGGGACAGCTTCACGCGAGCCACCGCCTATCGGCCGGCTGCCTGCGGCAGCTAACAGGCGAGTGCATGGACGTGCGCAATCGACAGGTTTATAATGCTTAAATTCTTGAAGATAATATATATAAATTCAAATGCTTAGCACACCAGAAGATTTGCCCGGCCTGCTCAAGTCGCACGGCATACTGCCTACCCAGCAGCGGCTGCTGATTGCGCGCGCGCTGTTCGAGAACCCGTGTCATGTCTCTGCCGAGCACGTGATGCGGGAAGTCAATGGCGGGCGTGACCATGTCTCCAAGGCCACGGTGTACAACACGCTGGGCCTGTTTGCGCGCAATGGATTGATCAACGAAGTGATCGTCGACCCGACCCGCGTCTTCTATGATCCGAATACCACGCACCACCATCACTTCTATAATGTCGACACCGGCGAGTTGACCGATATCGACGCCGCTGACCTGGTACTCAGTGATTTGCCGCCCCTGCCGGAAGGTACAACGGCCGCCGGGGTGGATGTGATCATTCGCATACACAGCAAGTCCGCTGTCAATTAGTCCGTACTGTAAAATCAGCCGCAACACCCTTACAATGCACCGCTGCAATCAGCCGGAGTAGCTCAGTCGGTAGAGCAGCTCACTCGTAATGAGAAGGTCGGGGGTTCAATTCCTCTCTCCGGCACCAATTAGTCTGCTGTCTATTGTGCTGCCGGTGCTTCGCTGGAAGTGGGTGCAGTCCCATCCTGCCATTCAGGCGCGATCCTGAACGGCAGCCAGGCAGCGAGATCGGCTATTTTGCCGCATGCTTGCCCGAGCAGCGCGATGGAACGCCGGGCGTGCTGACCCGGGCGAACATTCAAAATCCACGGCAAGACCTGCGCTGGATATGTGGCGCGGTGAAGGTGATCGCCTGCATAATGAATATTCCTATCCCACGGGACCAGAATCATCGAACACTGTTTGCCGGCGATCAGTATTAGTTTCTCGCCCACGCGGCAGGTAGCGCAGATCGCCGAACCTGCAGCCGCGGAGATAGCACAATGAGCAAGTATCGCGTACTACTGGACGAAAAATTCGAACATCATGCCCGGCCGATGCTCAATGACGCCGGTATCAAGACCGACGTGGTCCGGCTGACCACGGGTAACTTGATCAGGCTGCTTCAGGCCAACCCTTACGATGCGCTGATAGTGCGGGAAAGGGTGCGCATTCCCCTGGAGGTGATGGAGACGGCGCCACTGTCTCTCAAAATCATTGGCGTGGTTGGCGACTCACCGCACAACGTGAACCTCATGGAGGCCACGGCCTGCGGTATCGTCGTTAAAATCACCGAGTACGGCAATACCTTCGAGGCGGCGAACCTGGCCAGGCGCCTGATGGTGTTTCTCCTGAGCGATGCGTTCCAGCAGCACAAGGGCAAAAAGGCGACAATTATCCAGGATCCCGCCGCACCGCCGCCACAGGGGTACAGCGGTTTCGAGCTGGCGGACAAAACCGTCGGGCTGATTGGCTGCGGGCGCGTGGCCCAGGCCCTTGCCCTGATGACCTTGCCCCACTGCGCACGGGTGCTGGGCTTTGACAATAATCCGCGAGCGGTCTACGAGGAGTTCCACCTCCCGGATCTCCTGGTGCGCCCCGCCATCGAATACTGCCAGATCGAGGAAGTCGTGGAGCGCGCCGATATCATCAGCATACATACCAGTGGCGAAGAGGAGGTCTTTCTCAATGACCAGGTCTTCCAGTCCCGCAGGAAGCCCTATATCGTTAACACGGCGCGGGACGCGGTCATACAGGAGGAAGCCCTGCTGTCGGCACTCAGGGACGGCCGCATCCGTGGTGCGGCATTTACCCTGCCGCAATCGAACCTGAAAACCGGTGAGTATCCGGAAGGCATCAAGCCCTTCCTTGAAATGGGTAATGTGATTATCGCACCGACCCAGGGCAAGCCTGTCGCAGAAGCCCACAAAAAGAACGTGAAAAGGCTCGCGACTGCCGTCGCCGACTTTCTGCTGAAGGGGGACATGAGTCTGGCGGTCAATCCGCCGGAACTTTTCGGCAGCCCGGCAGACCCTCACTATCCGTATTCCATACATACACGACGGGTCGCGCTCCGCCTGTCGCTCTAGTAACTGACAGGCAGGCAGGACGAGAAACCCTGCCCGATAACGATGCGTACGAACCATACGCTGACAAGGCGTTCGTTCGACTCATGGAAGCAGGATGCAGGTTTACGCGGCGCAGTTGTTCCCTGCACCCGAGGCGACACTGTCAGCGATCCGACCGAGGGAAACCGGGACAGTCTGCGATCAAAACAGGGGTCAGATCCCAGTTTCTCCTAATATAGCTTCCAACAATCACTAAATAAAGGGTGTCAGAGCACAATTAACTCTAATATTAGGAGAAAATGTGCTCTGACACCCTTCATTCAATGTGCAGACTTACATTTAGTATCTGTAATTGGTTGGGTTTCTATATTAAGATTGTTTGCGATGCTGGATGGCAAAATTACTGCCGATTACTTTTAATTCATCACTCCATACTAAAGATTCATACTCATGCGCGAATACGCGTGAACATGCCCGAACAATAAGGCGGAGCAGATTAAATGAATAGAAGAAATATATTTTGCACTTACTTGATACTATCGATCACCTGTATATCAAACGTTGTTGCTGCACCAAGTTCTCTTCCTTTTGGCGTGACGCCTGGATTAGGCAGTACGAACTGGTTTCTGACGAACACGGGCGGCACTGACTCAGGCTTTGCGTTTTCCGGAACCTGCGATAACACCGCCGGGCTAACCATCCAGGATGCTACAAGTGCTGACGGTACAACTGATGCTTATGATAACGCCTACTCAATCTGGGTAGATGACGTCATATTCGATGCTCCAGACCCCGTTGACCTCACTGGCAACACTGTAACCGCTGGCCCGGTTGCCCTGTCTGGGTTGAATGTAACAGTGGAATATCTCTTCTCTGATGTTGTTCAAGGAGGAAGGATTCGTGTGATTCTCCAGAACCCCGGGGTGATCCCGATCAACACGTCAATTGATGTGGCAGTTAACCCGGGGTCCAATGGCAATACTGTGATTGAATCAACATCTTCTGGAGATGCTGTATTTGACGTAGCAGATCGTTGGGTTGTTACCTCTGAGAGCAGCGCGGCTACGGATCCGGTAAATACCACGGTACTCTGGGGGCCGGGTGCAGCTGTCCAGCCTTCTTCATCAGTAAATACTGTTTTTCTATGCAATACCGACGATGGCATTGGTTCGACTTTCGACATTACAGTTCCAGGCAGCTCAACACGGCAACTCATTTTCTTTGCCGGACTGGGCGACATTAACGGCATGGGGAATACCATTGCGGGTGCCGTTGCTAATGCAGCTCTATTTGATGCCCAAGGCACAATAGATCCGAGCCTGCTCGCAGGTATTTCTGATCGGACATTTGATGAAATTGTTAACTGGGTATTAACAACCTCACGCACTGGAAGTAGCTCATGCAGTCTTGGGTCCTCCAAAACAGACCCTCAGAAGGCAGGGGATTTGTGGCTGTTGCTGATTTTGTTGTCAGGCTACGGTTTGTGGCGAATGCGAAAAAGAAAAGATAAGAGCAGAACAGTTCGATTTTGAGCCTATGCATAGGGACAGATAGCTACACATAGTTGATCTCTCCGGCACCAGTAAAAAAGGGTTACGATTAATCGTAACCCTTTGTTTGTTTTCATGGCGCACTTAATGGTAACGATTGGCAACAAGGCGCACGATTTCCATAGTGGTTGCCTGGTATGGTATTTCCTGTAACCACACGATCGAGCACCACACGTTTGTGTGTCGGATTCCGGAACATGAAAAGTCGTTAGGCTATATGCGGATTCAGCGCAGGGAGAGTGTTCTTCGTGTGCCGGGTTTTCGATTTACGCCAAAACAGCAGGCGAGGGTGCAGTTGTTGTACGAGTTCCTGCTTCCAGGCCCGGAAATCCAGTGAATTGCCGCCGTAGATGGCGCCGTCCAGTGAATTAGCCAGTGCGCGTAGCCTGCCAGGTTCTGCCTGTGGACTGGCCGCGATAATCTTCTCGGTAACAACAGAGAGCGGCGAATGAGTGCTTATGTCGAGGTGCTGACAAGCACGACTCTTGAACTGTGTGCACCAGGCTTGCGGGTCGTCCTCAGCGTGCAGACAGCGGGTGCACATCCAGAGTTTGATTGACGTTGGCATCAGCAGGGCAAGGCCCATTTGCAAGCGCCGCAGATGACTCGCCGGGGCCAGTGTGGTGCCGATGTTTTGGGCGTGTTGCAGGGCGTGTTGTCCGCGTACTGACAACCAGGCAGTGGCGGATACCAGTAACGAGCGGGTGCGGGGCCAGGCGCCCAGCCAGAAGCCGGCAATCAGGGACAGTGCAATAATCATCGGAGCCCAGAAATAAGCCGGGGACACAGAGTGCTCATCAGGGGCTTGCCCGGCTTTCAGTCCTCCGCTTGCTGCTGTGTCGCCACGACTGAATGGTGTTCCGGCATGCCTGGCAGAATCTGAATCGACATCCCACCATGCCAGCGTCACCTCGGGGAGGCGTATCCAGCCACCCACAAGCGGAATAATAGTGTAGGTTTCCTTACGGGTTCCGGTCAGGTATCTGCCATTTGCAGACAGGCCGTTTGTGGTAGAGGTGGTATCCCGGTAGATCCTGTAGTGCTTGCTCTCGAGTTGTCGTGCCAGTGACGGAAGTTGATTGCCCAGTGCACCTTCTGCTTTCAGTTCCACTATCAGGGTGACGGGTTCACCGGCCTTGACCGGTTTCTTCTGTTGTAGATCTGTGTACAGCTTCAGATCGTGCAGCGGCAGCCAGGGAGTGATGGCGGGATCGGCCGGCCGGACCTGTAATGTCCGGGGTGCATCGGCTGCAATGTTAAAGCTGCTGGCGGGTGTTGCCCCCGGGATGCCCGACCCCCTGTTTAATGGACTGCTGTCTGCGTGTGTGCCGGCAAAGCTGATCGCCGGGATAATGATCTCGCCGGACCGTAGCGGCATTAACCTGTAGAGGTACGTGTTGACGATTTGCCGCTTGTTGCTGCTCCTGCGTGTAGTGGCAACCGGGCCATTCACTTGTTCCAGGACGGCGCCCTCAATACGCGGTAACTCGGGTGTCAGTGACTTGAGGTTGCCGTCGCTGACCACACGCACCGTGTAGACTATATTTTGCTGCTCATAAAATACCGACCCTGCTATATCAACCTCAACGACCGGGTCGCTGGCCGTTGTGCTGCCTGCAGCGGGACGTGCTGTATACCAGCCTGAGCCGGGGGCAGAACCCGGATAGTAATTATTCGGTGGCGGCGGGGGTGCTTGATACTGCTGTGCAGGCCTGCTGCCCTCGATATTTCCCCAGGGGCGATTGGTTGTGACGCGATTGTCTTTGGGAGATTGCTTGCTGTTACCAGTGGAAAAACCGAAGGCCTGGGCCGGCGTGGATATGACGCTTGCCAGAGATGCAAATGATGCACAGGCGTGAAGTGTTGAATCGACTCAAACGATTGCTCCTTGTCTTTCCGGATACACCTGCAGGCTGCTGGTCAAACCGGGTATTGACCCCGGCCTTACCATGGCCGCGTTTCCAGCAGTTGGCGGCCACTGCGCTGCAACTCCTGTTGTTCTTCTATCCTGAACTGGTTGAGTAACAGGGCAGCCGGATCACCCTCGATCTGTTCAAGCCACTGTTCCATTACCATAATGGATACACCGGTTCCCGGGATACCGTCCTTGTCCGGCACGCCGGCCGGTTGCATTCCCTGTTCCGGTAGTCCCTGTCCGGCTTCCATCTGGTCGAAACGATCAACGGCCTGACTGGCTGCTGCCTCTGCCTCTGAAATCTCCTCGGGCGGGCCGCCCGGACCGGCTGACCGGTCATCTGCAGCACCCTCTGCCTGCTGATCTTTATCTTCTGCTCCTCCACCGGCATCGTCCGCGTCCTGTGAATCAGAGCCCTGATCAGTTTTTTCTATGTCCAGATTAGCACCTTTTCCCTCTGCCTGCTTGTCCAAATCACCTTCATCTTGCTGATTTT
>CAWKAE010000004.1:0-149107 GCA_963847565.1 uncultured Halobacteria archaeon | reverse complement strand
TCGCCGTGGAACGCCCTGCTGCCAAACAGGCATTGAAGATCCTGTCAGAAGGTAACATAAAGGGACGCAGGTTTAAGGTACGTAAACTGCGTTAAGCATATCGCCAGCCCTCTTGGCGCCAGGATGGCAAGAAAAACAGGAGCCAGATCCTGGTTACCTCTATTATTAACGAAAACCGGGATCTGATTCCTGTTTCTCCAGATTCCCTGAACGTCCGATGACGGCCAGAATAAGACATTCCCGGAAAATGAGAACGGCCCCGAAGGGCCGTCATCAAGCATGAATTCTGATTCTGCTTTCTTGCGTCTTGCCATGCCAACCAGTCCCAGAAGGCCGGAACCGAAGAGCCAGAGAGCTGGCGGGACAGGAACGGCAAACTGATCGTCATAGTATGTTTTAAAAACGAGATCAGCAGCCCCGTTAAACAGGTTGCCACCGCCTTCTATGACGGCTCCGCCAGCATATGGATTATTAATTAGGACTGCCATCCCCAGAGTTCCGGTATTTGTAAATTCAAGATAATAAGTGTCATTCGGGATTATCGCGAAGGGACTCCATCGGAATTCAATAGGGGCATTTCTAGCCACGCCTGTTAAGGTTTGTTGAATAAGTGGAACCCCAAATCTAAGTGGGTCTGCCCATAAAGTGAGCGTTATATTTCCAGTAGCCGGTCCACCGCCAAGGGAGGAAAAAGCAGCATCAACCCCGGCTATATTATTTTGTGACGGGGTAAATGTCTGGACAACTGGGGTGTCCAAACCTCCACCACTGCTTCCATCACTAATCTGGTCTGTCACGATGGCGGCGTAAGATAGTGTGTGAATAGAAAAGGATAAAACACAGGCACACGCAGCTTCCAAGATTGTTCTTGTTTTCATGAAACTCCTCCCATACATACAGTTTTATTTATGTAACACTCGCCGATCAGGATTTCTGTGCAAGCAAATAGAGAGGGGTAAGTTACATGAACACTACAATTACCCCCCATACATATCACTTACAGATTGAGAATCTAGATTACGAGAGTTGTAACCACAAAGGCCCGTTTAGGGTCGTTATCAGTCTTATAGAAAATATTAAATTTCTAATTATTATCGCGCTTGCTGTAGGTCCGAGTTGGGTCGTTTCTCGCCGTTAAGCAGTTGTTTATATTAGAAGCAACGAAATGACCGATTGAACCCGCAGCCAATACCAGACGTTTAGCGCAATCAGAAAGCGGCCAGGACAGAAGGATGCTCAACGAGTACGCTGTTCTCTGTCTGGTAAAACCTGCTGCATCATTCCTGCCGGGTTCATTTGCTGGAACTGCTTGCTTCCCTGACTGAAAGCCTGCCCCAGGCCATGGATACTCTTCTCCATGCGCAGCATGGACTCATTCATAGTATTCATACTATTCTGCATTCCACTTACATCCTGTGAAATGTCGCCCACATGTCCGGTCATCTCGCTCATCGATCTGCTCATATCGAACATCAGCTTTAATAAAAGAAGCGCGATGACTCCTGCGCAGACAAATAACAACGCCTGTAACGATTTGCTGGTCATTCTCTTTATACCTTCTCTCTTTGATCTGGGAGTAAGAAATTTAGCAGCATTTCTAATGAGAGATACTCAGCCTGAATGCGTACTTCCAGCCAAACATCACCCTTGGTCCAATGACCGTACAGTGACCTTTAGCGCAATGTCTTGAACAGGTGTTTCCTGTTCTTTTTTCCTCGAATGTGTGTGACATCCATGCTGATATTGTGCGGTGTATATAATGTGGTTCTGACCAGCCATTCCCCCGACGGCATTTGCGCCTGTTCTGTCATGGTCCTGATTTGCGTTGTATCGTCGTAAGCATCTTCTATAACATCGTATACAAGTTTCATTCTTATCTCCTTTGTACTGATACGATATCCATGGGTAGCGGGATCGGTTTAGTCACCTGTAAAGTATAGTGTCAATTAGGGAATAATGGGGTCGGATACATTATTCCGTGTATATACACCCGACCCCTTTTTCTCAGCCTGCCCTCCAGGCAGGCGCCGTCTTATGCGGCCAGCCGGCAATTCCTGGCGAGAGGCACGAAAAAACCTGCGGAAAAGTCGACGGCCGATGGCAGGTCGAAGATCTCGCGCGTCTCGGGCGATTCAGCCACCCATTCACGGGCTACTGACTCGTTGGCGAGGAATATCATTTCCATGCAAAGCGACTCGGCGCAGACGGTGTCCGATGCCGCGGCACCCCAGTTGATGCCAAACCACACATCCAGCGTACCACCGCTGAATTTTGTGCCATTCTGCTCGAGGTGGATTTTTTCACCGGTTAAGCGGCACTGTGAATCGATCATGGTCGGCATATTGAACATCGGACTGACTGCCAGCGCATCCAGCGCGCACATGCAGTGAACCGTCACGCCGTTGACATGAACCTTGTGCTCACGTTCTTCCGAGGTGAACGGATACGCGCCGGCCGGATTACCGTCAGCGTCGAGCACGATCAGCTTGCTACCCACAATGTTGTTAAGCGCCTGCTCCGCGTTACCGACGAGTTCGCCGACCTCCTCCCGCGTGAGTGTACGGCCCTGCTGTACATAGCTGTTGATCAGCTTGCAGTATAGAGCGGCGTCATCACTGTTCAGGGATTCCAGTCCCGAGATCAACGGGAGAATTGAATCAAGTCGTTTCAGTGCCGTGTTGACTTTAGTGTTCACTATTATCTTGCCTCGCTTTTGCATGACTGTTCCCAAAGTATTGCCATGTGAGCGAATGCTTCAAGAACCTGGTTCAATGTCTTCATACCGACTTTGAACTATATCAATCCAAACGAAAAACGGCCAACACATGTGTTTTCCCATGTCTAAAAACAGGGGTCAGATCCTGGTTACCTCAAAATATCAACGGAAACCGGAATCTGAACCCTGTTTCTTCGGATTACCTTTACGCTCTCCCTCGCAAATATCTGCTTACTTACGCATAATTAATAACATGAACCTATCCCGTATTTTCCTTTGTTTGCTCTGTCCTGTCATGAGCACAGCGCTTGGCGCCGCACCCATTATTGTCCAGACATCAAAGGGCGGTGATCGACTGGTTCCAAAGGAACAACTCGCCAGGGATGCAGACGCATCGATCCGTATTGAAATCAATGACGCGGTTACTTTTCAGACGATTGAAGGTTTTGGCGCATCCTTTACGGAGTCCTCTGCATGGAACCTTGCCACCTTGCCAATAGCCAAACGTGATGAGGTCCTGGATCGCCTGTTTAACCCGGAGACAGGCCTTGGCTTCAGCCTTGCACGCACGCATATCAATTCCTCCGATTATTCACTACGTCACTACAGCTACGTGCGTGATCATGATCTGGAGTTAAAGTCTTTCTCTATTGAAGAGGATAAACAGGGATTTTCGGGCGTGGAAAACGCCCAGGTAAAAGGGATCAAGCTTGATGATCCATCCTTTGATTTGCTGCCGATGATCCTGGCGGCACAGCGCGTGCCGGGTGCCGAATTTTCTATCATCGCCTCGCCATGGAGTCCACCTTCGTGGATGAAAGATGGCGAACATAAGGAGATGACCGGCGGTTATCTGAAAAAAGACACGGATGATAAAGGTCGCAAGATCTACTGGGACGCCTGGGCACGTTACCTCGTCAAGTATGTCATCGCTTATTCCGAGGCAGGCGTCGCTACCTGGGGGCTTACTCCACAAAACGAGCCGGGGCACGCAGACAACGCCAGCTGGGACACCTGCAAATGGACCGCTGATGAACAGAGAGAATTCATCGCCGACTACCTCGGGCCGGAACTGGTCAAAGCAGGACTCATCGATACCTCGAATCTCGAGCATGGGCTCAAGCTCTTCATCTTTGATCACAACAAATTCGACCTCATCGAGTTCGCGACGACTGTACTCGATGATCCGGCAGCCGCCCAATACGTCTATGGGACAGCTTTCCACTGGTATGCAATAAACTACACTGGAAAAGCAGACTACCGCGGAGATGCTATCGCAGCGCTTGCGAGCCGTTACCCGAAAAAGAAGTTACTGCACACGGAATCGAGTATCGATATCCATCCACATGCCCCGATCGGCCAATACTGGGACCCAACGAACCGCGACTGGACCGGGGGACGCTTCACGCCTTTCTCTCAATACGCGACAGATATCATCACGGACCTCAATAACGGTGCAATCGGATACATTGACTGGTGCGTCGTGCTCAGTACGACAGGAGGTCCTAATCCCTATAACAATTTCAACAGCGCCTCCGTCCTCGTCGACCCATATCAGAAGACTGTTATTTATACCCCGATTTATTATCTCCTCGGCCATTTCAGTAAATACGTACGACCCGGCGCGCTACGCATCGGTCTTGCAGCCGATTTACCGGCTGATGTTCATGCGACTGCCTTTCGCAATACAGACGGCTCAATCGTAGCGGTCGTCTTCAATGACACCGAAGCGCCAGTGGTCATCAAGCTGGAGATGAATGACGAAAGTGTTTTAAGCCAACTTGACGGTGATGCGGTACAAACAATTGTTATCCCACAATCAATGGGGTCAGACATCGAGAAACAACTCCCGGTCCTCCCACCAAAGCCTCCGCCTCCAATCAAGGAACCAGACTAAGTCCGGTATCGGGAGATCTTCAAGCGATATGTGACTTTTTAGTCACAACATGAGTCTGGATATCAGGAGTGAGCGGCTAATTTGGCTTAGAGTAATACAATCATGCAAGCATAGAACAGACCGCTGGCGTAATTCGAAAACCAGCATCAAGGGAGGAGAAAGTACGTGCTGAGAAAAATATTTCTTCCGACCATTCTACTGGTACTCGCCTACGGTTTCTGGTTGAGCCCCAACGTCAAGATGATTGCCGCTGGCGTCGCGATTTTTCTGTTTGGCATGCTGTCACTGGAGGAAGGCTTCCGCGCCTTCACTGGCGGGAGCCTGGAGCGGATGCTTCGGCGTACCACGTCGTCCACCGGAAAGAGTGTGTTGTTTGGTATTGTGAGCACCACACTGATGCAATCCAGTTCTCTGGTTTCAGTAATTGCAATTTCATTTCTCAGCGCGGGGCTCATTACCCTCGCCGCCGGTATCGGCATCATATTTGGTGCCAACCTGGGTACTACGACGGGTGCCTGGCTGATCGCCGGCTTCGGTCTCAAGGTCGATATCGCTGCCTATGCGATGCCGCTACTGGCATTCGGCGTGATCCTGATTTTTCAGTCCTCCAAATCGCTCAAGGGCGTCGGCTACATCCTGGCGGGAATGGGATTTCTGTTTCTCGGCATCCACTACATGAAAGAGGGTTTTGAGACTTTCAAGGAGACTATCAACCTGGCCGAGTACGCGGTTGCCGGGTATCCAGGGCTGCTGTTGTATACGGCCATTGGCATCTTCGCCACCGTGGTGATGCAGTCCAGTCACGCCACCCTGGTATTGACGATTACCGCACTTGCAGCCGGCCAGATTACCTATGAGAACGCACTGGCGTTGTCCATTGGCGCCAATGTCGGCACGACCATTACCGCGATTCTTGGCTCTATGAGTGCCAACGAAGGCGGCAAACGACTGGCCGCAGCTCACCTCATCTTTAACGTAGTGACCGGCATTATCGCCATCGCCTTCATTTATCAACTGGTTGCTCTGGTGGAAGGCATATCGGGAGTAGTGGGAATAGCGAACGACGACTACACGCTCAAACTGGCTGTGTTCCACTCGGTGTTCAACCTGATTGGTATCATCGTTATGCTGCCGCTGATGAATACCATGGTTGTCACCCTGGAGAAATACATCCCGGAGAAGAAACCTGAAGTAGACCAGCCGAAATACCTGTCCGGATCATCAGCGGAGTTTCCGGGCACAGCAGTGGAAGCGGTCCGCATGGAAACCCTGCGGGTGTATGAGGCTTCGCTGCGTATAATCATCGACGCACTCGGGATGAAAAATACCGATGTACTGTCTACTGTTGACCTGGAGCAGACGGTTGCGGCGCAGCAACAAATTCATATGTTTGACATTGATGCGATGTATGAAAGACACATCAAGGGTATCTACAGCGCTATCGTAGCCTTCATCAGCGATACGGCGTTTTCCCGCCGGGAAGAGCAGGCGGCCGAACTGCAGTGGTTCAGGGAAGCCAGCACTTGTCTGGTGGAGGCGGTCAAGGATACCGGTCTGCTACAGAAGAATCTGGTCTATTTTGTGGGTTCCGAGAACCTGGAAATGCGCAATGTCTACAACCGGATCCGTGTACAGGTCGGGCAAATTATCCGCGACCTTGAGGAGATGCGCGCCACTGGAGGTGGTGTGATGGATATGTTGTCACTGGACGCACTGAAGCTGATGGTCGATGAGGAGCAGAGGCAAATCAACCAGACTATGACCGAACTGATCGGCACTCGTGCCATCACCCCTTCCATGGGGTCCTCGTTGATCAACGATAGCGTGTATGCACATGATATCGCCATGAACCTGATCCAGGCTGCGCAGACCATATTCGTGGCGGATGAGCATGATCATACCCAGGCGGCCAACGATGTTGTGCTGGATAAAAGCGAGCTTACACAGATTGGGGCACAGGCAGGCACAAAGAACACAAACAACTAACTATCTTGTGGAGAAATCTCGATGAAAAGAAAGAAACTGCTGAATAAACTTGCCGGGTTTCTCGACATGAAAGAGCGCAAGCAGCGCAAACACCATGACGATCTGGAAGCGCTGCTGATAAAACTCAAGGATAAGCAAGCCGATCTGGAAAAGGAGCTGCTGCTGCAAAAAGACGGGCACAAACAGAAACGACTTAACAAGGAACTCGATATTGTAAAAGCTCAGTACGCAAAAGGTATGAAGACCTTGCAGGAACTCGAGAAGTTGTGATGCGGCGGCCTCTGCGTCCTTGCGCAGATAAACTTTTATTGAATTCCCGGGATAATTGGGAAGACTATCCCTGCGTATATCGGTGTTAATTACACTCGTCTGGAATACCGCAGCTTCGCGTCAAAGCGATCCATCGGCAACACACCCACTGCTTTCGGATAGACTTCCTGGTTGAGGTACAGCATCTCCGCATCAACCTGGCTCTCAGGTAAATCCTTGTACCAGGCCTTGCGCACCCCCTCTCCGCCCGGCGACCAGCGATAGCCCCGTTGCTTGAGCAGATCCTTTTTCGAGAACGGCGCACGGTCCGCCCAAAGTCGCACATCCGTTCGACCGGCATTTTCCAGCAGGCGTTTCATCACCCGCTCACCGCCAGGCAACTGCTGGCTCAACAGTTCGATGCCGGCCTGGCAGTCGACCGTGGCCCGGTGCCCCTCGTAGAAGAAGCCATACTTGTAGCCCAGGTACTCGAGCTTTACCCCCTCGAACCCTTCTTCGTTCCAGTTGACGTCCGCGATAGAGCAGGCCCAGTTGATCGCCGCAAATCCCGGATGTAGCAACTCGACAAAGGGGCGATCGAAGCGGGCGTTGTGGGCAATAACCAGCGATGCATTGGCAAGAAAACGGGCGACCTCGTCCAGGTCAATGGCCTGCCCCGCCACCATCTCATCGGTAATGCCCGTAATGCGGGTGATAAACGCCGAGATCGGAACACCGGGGTCCTGCAGCGAATTGTAGGCCGGCAGGATGCGATAGATGCGCCCGTCACTATCGTACTCAAAGGGTACCAGGGCCAGTTCAATGATTTTGTCCGTGTCCGGATACAGGCCGGTGGCCTCGGTGTCGAGGTAGATGCCGATGTGCTTTTCGGCGCCGGTGTCGTCGTGGTAGCGGTCAACGGGCTTAAGGCGGCGAATCACCTTGTAGTCCCCCGTCGCGGTTAACTGGTCGATGAGGTCCTGTTCGGTGGTCATGGTCTGCCCTGCTGGTCGTTTTTCTGACGTTTAATATGTCAGGCCAACAACGACCTGGGTATGCGGATAGTATCCGCTACGACCAGCATTAACGCGACCTCTCCAACTTGCTCAACAACGATAACAAAGAAGTGGCTGGATACATTTATGGTTATAAAACGTATCCGGCCACTTTTATTGCGGGTCTGGCAGCAGGCTGCAGATCCATGTAATTTTCCATTATTTTCATTTAGTTCTGCAACATTCTGCAGCAAGAACATAACCTGGAATCAGCCGTCCGGGACGGATTTTTTGTCACCAGGCCTGCTTGCAGGCGTTCCTTGCCACAGCAGGATACAAGCAAGCCGGCTTGCTGAATGTAGTCCGCAGTCCTGCTAGAATCATATCCAGTCCCAACAAAAATACCCGGTGCAGGAAGGATCACCCCAACGTGCTGAAAATCAGCGTCATGAATGCCAAAGGTGGCTGCGGTAAGACCACGATTGCAACCAATCTGGCCAGCTATTGTGCCTCCCATGGCTACACGACAGCACTGTTCGACTATGACAAGCAAGCCTCCAGCACACGCTGGCTGAAAGACCGTCCGTCCAACCGACCACCGATTCACGGCGTAGCCGCATTCGAACCACCTCCTGCGGGTACCACGCGTGTCTGGCAGATGAAGGTTCCGCACGACACCCGATTTATTATTACCGACACGCCAGCCGGTTGCGGCCTGGTGGATATCGAAGACCGTGTCGCTGAAGCCGATATCATACTCATCCCGGTGTTACCTTCCTCGATCGACATCCATTCAACAGCCGACTTCATTCGGGACTTGTTGCTGATCGGCAAGGCACGCGCGCACAACACCGGCCTGGCCATTGTCACAAACCGCACACGCATCCGCACCAGGGCCGTTGAAAAGCTGGAACGCTTTATCAACAAACTTGATATCCCCGTCATAGCACGCATTCGCGACACCCAGCACTACGTCAGCGCCGCAGGACAAGGACTGGGTATCCATGAGTTGATTGAGCGGGACGCGCAGAGAGACCGTGTAACCTGGGCCGAACTGCTCTACTGGCTGGAAAACAACCGTGACGGCTTCACTGATTTTCAATATCAAAAGCTGGAAGAACTGATCGCCTGAAGTCAGATAACGACTCAACAAATTAAAAGGGCTGGATACATTTAACTTAAATGTATCCAGCCCTTTTTTATTTGTTGTCTTCCTGCCTGTCCTACTTTAGGACAATATCAACCGCTTACCATCTGGCGTAAAGTTAGAAAAAATGCACCCGGTCGATTGCCTGCACCAGGCATGTATGACTTGTAGTCATTGATGGTAGACACATGAAAATATTACAACAACACAGCATCATCGCCGCCTGCCTGTTACCTGCCCTGCTCGCCCTGACGCCGGCAGCGTTCGCGGAAGACGAACCAGCCCGCTACATCAAGCAAGAAAACGCCGTGAGTCGAGACCCCGGGCACTGGTCAATCCCGCCGATAAACAAACAATGGAACGCCCCGCCGAGACGGGGCGCATGGACGATCCCGCCCGCCAGCAGACAGTGGGGCCATTCAAAGCCTGCGACTCACTGGACCATTCCCCGCTCCGCCAGCGATTTACTGACACCCGACGAATAAATCCCGGTAATATACCCGGGGCCGGATACATTTATCTGGCCCCTTTTTATTGGGAAATTACCCTGCATGGTGAAACCAGCCGGTTTTGCTTGTTTTAAATCAATTCCATGAGCTTTCGCCGGATGCGATAATGCGGCGCGTGGAGCCGTAAGAGTGTCCGCTCAGGCGCTTCTTCACCTGAGCGGTTTCGCAAACAGCGCTAAACTGAATACCCATTTTCTTAATCACGGAGAAGAACGCATGTCTACTAATACAACCCAACGCAGGGGATTAATTGAAAAAGCACTGCTTCCCATGCTGGCTGTCGCAATTTTGCTGGGCGCTGGTTGCTCGGAAAAGGAAACTACAGCGCAACAGGAAGTTATGCCGACACAAGCACCCGCCCCGCAAATGGCGGAACCGGCAACACCACCACCTGTTGAAGCAGCCGCACCCGCCGCAACAGCAGCGACACAGACAGCCGCTGCCGACGGGCAAAGTATTTACAAGGCATCCTGCCAGGCCTGTCATGCCGCCGGTGTTGCTGGCGCACCAAAACTGGGTGATAAAGATGCATGGGCACCGCGCATTGCCAAGGGTAACGATGCCATGTACTCATCAGTAAAGAACGGACTCAATGCCATGCCACCGAAAGGTGCCTGCATGAGTTGCAGCGAGGACGAACTGCGCGCAGCCGTGGATTACATGGTTGAGCAGGGTTCCTGATCGTTGTTACCACGGAGATGGGAAGCATCCATCTCCGTGGTAAATTTAAAGTGAAAAACCCGCCATGATGGGGCCGGATACATTTGCGATTCTATTATGTATCCGGCCCTTCTTATAACCGGACCTAATCCGGGTCTGCGGTCTGACCAGGGAAAATGATATCGCCGTACCAGGCAGTTGCGGATTCCTGCGTGTTGTCGGTGTCCGTCATGACAGCTACACCGGTTATCCTGTAAGGCTCTTCGCCGAACGCCTGCCGGTAATCGTCGTACACATTCCGCCGTTCTGTAACCCACCGCTGTAATTTTTCGTCACCGCTTTCGACCACGTACATCACGACCCGGTCGGTGTAGGCATTTGCGACCCGCTCACCAACCTCACTATTACTTCCCCAGATATAAGTGATGGCCCGGTATGGCACATCCGGTCCATAGATCAAGCGTGCAGCCCGATAGCGCATGCGCTCCAGGTAATTTGCCTTCTCCGGGTCAAACGAAAATGTAATGTAGATTCTTGCCGGGTAGTCATCCCCGGACTTGCGGGTGACATCACCTTTCTGCAGAATATTTTCGATCTTCCAGCGCCACTCGATGACCGGGTATTCCCGTGGCGAGATCGAAAGCGGCCGCACCAGACCGGAAGCAGACTGCTGGCTCACTGCCTTGACGACGACGCCCTCTCCGGCGGCCTCCAGTTCATAGCGGGTATGTCGCTCAATACCCTTGAACGTCAGTGGCTGCCAGCCATCGGGGAGGACCTGTGCCGGACCCCCGGCGGCCGACATGCCCACGTGGAATGATGTTACTGGTTGCCCGGATGACTGGCTGGATATGGCCAGCATGCAAAGCGTGGGAAGCAGCCGGTGACAGCGCGTCATCCGGCTCATTTGACAGCACCATCAACACGCGCACATGCACCTGGGCGGAAATAGTAAACGTCCGGATCAGCACAGGCTGCACAGCCGTTCGGGTAAGTTGCGTTCTCCGTGGAGTCGCAGGGTGTGGTGACACACCGGACGCCATTATCACGGGTTGCGCAGACGGGCCGGTACTCCTGCGTACACATTTCCGGACGTGGGTCGTGACATTCCACCGCGACAACATTCGATGCGGGCACGCCACGGGCATGCTCGCTACAGGCGACCAGCACGATTCCACAGAACAGGATGGATAGCCGCGCACCAATCGAAACGACATTATTCATGGACTGCAGTCTCCGTCACTCAAGATTAACCAGCCTGCCTGTAGTGAGCTGGCGTGCATCTGGCAATTCACGGGGCCAGCTCACTTTAAAGCCAAATAGTAACAATAATTGTACCAGGCGCCCGACATTCGAATACCAACGACCTGTTCAGCGGCTACTACCTGATAATGTATGCGGCAATTATTACACGCTAACCGTGAGATAATCAGCCGCACATGAAACAATAAGGCTGAAATAATAAACTGGCGGAGGAAGTCATGAACAGAAAGAAAGACCTTACCCTGCTTACCACGCTGGTCTGCTCTGCAATTATCAGTGTAGCCGGTACCGGTGCTTATGCCAGCGATTCGGTTAATACTGAATCACGCGAAATATTCACGGATAACGCCCACACCCCTACACGATATAAAGTTGCACAGGCACAGCGCTCGAAATGCCGTCGTAACGGCGTTGTCTGGTCAGGCGGGATTGCTTCGCGCTTCTCTGATCGCATCCGTCCGCGACCGGTTCGAAGTCGATGGGACCGTGAGGCAGATAGCAGCGTTGGTTGCGCAGACGTGAACGCATTTAAACGCTACCGCGTTTCGGAGCAACCGTGGATCAGGTAGCGAGAAACCCGTACAGGCCACAACAAAACCGGGACAATTATCATATCCAGGTTAACGTCAATACTGGCCAAAACCGGTGTCTGCCCATGTTTTACCTTACTGTTTTAGCAAAAAGCTACCTGGACCCTGTTATTCATGGCCCGGCTGGTGCTAGGATCAGATAAAGAAACTGACATATCCCGGAAAAAGAAGATGGCGGATGACCCCAACACACTCGACAAAACCCGACACGATCCAACTGTCATTCCTGGCATAGCCAAATTCGAGAAAGCGCGAGAAAATGCAGTGGCAATAACGCATGCACGCAGACACGAAACATTGACGCGACAGATGAATATTCAGAAACGGCTGGTCACGCGAATATTGAACAGGGAGCAAAAGAAGCCACATTTGCACGTGGTTAAATAATCACCGGGGTAGTTTCTTCGCTGTACTCGCAGTGATTGATGCTGAATAAAAAAGGCGACGGGACTTAATGGTCCCGTCGCCTTTTTGCCTATTGCGCAGTCGTACTGAGCCAATCAGTCTTCATTCTATATTTCTTCGCTGTATTCAGTGCTAGTGCCGAATCAGTCGTTGGATGACGCGCAGAATTCTTTCCAAATTCCGACACCAGGTATTCCGTGAATGGCTCACGCAAATCCGGATGCAGCAGCGCATATTCGACGGTGGCCTGCAGGTAGCCCAGCTTGCTGCCGCAGTCGTAACGTTTACCTTCAAAGCGGTAACCCAGCACCGACTCTTCCTTCAACAGCGCGGCAATGGCATCCGTCAGCTGAATTTCCCCGCCTGCGCCACGCGGGATATCGACAAGGTGGTGGAATATCCGTGATGTCAGAATGTAGCGTCCGACAACTGCCAGATTGGAGCGTGCCTCGGCCGGCTTGGGTTTTTCGACAATCGACTTTACCTTGGTGATGCGGCCATCCGATGTCTCCGGGTCAACAATACCGTACTTGTCGGTCTCATCGTGGGGCACTTCTTCCACACCCAGAATACTGCACTCGCGGTCATTGAACACGGATACCATCTGACCCAGCACGCAGGTCTGCGCCGCGTAGATCAGGTCGTCGGCCAGAATAACAGCAAACGGTTCATTGCCAACGATGGGTGCTGCGCACAGCACGGCATGCCCGAGACCCAGTGCTTCCGGCTGGCGCACGTAAATACATGAAACGTCATCCGGCACCACTTCACGAACGATCTTCAGTAAATCCGTTTTGCCCTTGCGTTCCAGCTCGGCTTCCAGTTCATAATTCTTGTCGAAGTGATCCTCGATTGCGCGCTTGCTGCTGCTGGTAACGAAAATGAGTTCCTTGATCCCGGCGTTCACCGCCTCTTCCGCGGCATACTGAATCAACGGCTTGTCGACAACCGTCAACATCTCCTTGGGATTCGCCTTGGTTGCCGGCAGGAATCGTGTGCCAAGACCCGCTACCGGGAAGACTGCTTTTCTGACTTTGCTTTCCATGTTCGTTCCCTGCCCTCAGCTTTCCTGAACCCGGTCATAAATATCCTCGTAGCGCACGATGTCATCTTCGCCGAGGTAACTGCCAGACTGTATTTCGATAATCTCCAGCGGGATCTCGCCGGGGTTTTCCAGCCGGTGCTTCTCACCCATGGGGATATAGGTTGATTCATTTTCGTGCAGGTGGAAAACCTGGTCACCGCACGTTACCAGCGCAGTGCCCTTCACAACCACCCAGTGTTCTGCGCGGTGATGATGCTTCTGCAATGACAGCTGCGCACCCGGCTTGACCGACAGGCGTTTTACCTGAAAACGATGGCCGGCATCGATCCCCTCGTAGGAACCCCACGGACGAAATACCTCGCGATGCACCTTGCACTCTTCACGCTGTTCTTTCTTGAGGTGACTGACGATTTCCTTAACATCCTGTGCCTTGTCCTTGCTGGCTACCAGCACTGCATCGGCCGTTTCAATGACAATTATATTGTCGAGGCCGACAGTGGCAAGACAACGGTGCTGCGCAAGCAGGAAAGCGTTGCTCGTATCATGTGTAATTACGTCGCCCTGTATGACATTACCCGACTCATCGCGCGGACATATATTCCAGAGTGCCGTCCATGCACCGACATCCGACCAGCCGGCGCTGACGGGGATCACGACGGCATCAGCGGTCTTCTCCATAACAGCGTAATCAATGGAGTCGGACGGACATGCGCGAAAACTGTCCTGGTCAATACGGAAAAAATCACTGTCCTGTTTGCCGGCATCCATTGCCGCCTGGCAGGCTGCCACGATATCCGGACGGTTGGCAGTCATTTCCTGCAACCACTTGTCGGCCCGCATCAGGAAGATACCGCTGTTCCATAAATAGTCACCGGCAGCAAGATACTGCTCGGCCGTTTCCAGATCAGGCTTCTCGACGAACTGCCCGACACGGTAAACGCCATTTACCGTATCGCCGCTGTCGCGCTGAATATAGCCGTAACCCGTCTCGGCAGTATCCGGCACGATACCGAAAGTCACCAGCTTGCCGGCCTCGGCACTTGCCCGGCCCTGCTGAACGGCCTCAACGAAACTGGCGGCATCCTTGATAACATGATCCGCCGGCATAACAATCATCATGGCGTGCGGATCTTTCTGCAGCAGGAACAGCGTGGCCAATGTCAGCGCCGGCGCTGTATTGCGCCCTTCCGGTTCGAGAATGATTGTCGCCGGCCGCTTGCCGAGTTGCGCGACCTGCTCCGCCAGCAGGAAACGGTGCTCTTCGTTGCAAACGTAAACGGCGTCAGCCAGATCGTCAATCTCATCGAGCCGACAGGCAGTGTCCTGCAGGAGTGTCTGACTGGACACCAGTGGTAACAGCGGCTTCGGAAAGTGTTCGCGTGACAATGGCCAGAGGCGTGAACCTGAGCCGCCGGATAATATGACTGGATATAATGACATTAACGCAATTCCTGCTGGTTACCGCGACAAAGAGAATATTCCCTGTAATCGACTACAGAGCGACAATATTAAATGATAATCAGCACTCATGACGTGAATATTGCGCACACTTTTCAGCCGCTCCGGCAAGCAACCGCTTACCCGCACTGAAATATCCGTCACCCGCAGCCGGCCAGGGCCGGGCGCAAAGTGACGGATTTGTCTTATATCTTATTGTTTATATTAATCTATTACTGCTTACCAGGCTGCCGGGGTGCCGGCGCAACCATCAGCTTGGGGCGATTCCGCTCAACCGTCACGGCGCCGATGCCCTTGATCTTTGCCAGGTCATCGACACTGGCAAACGGTCCATAGGTTTCGCGATATTGCACGATGGTGGCCGCTTTCTTCTCGCCAACCCCGTCGATGGCCGTCGCGAGCATGGCAGCATTGGCCGTATTGATATCAACCGGCGCAGCACTCACCGATGCCGAGAGAGCAACCAGTACCATAAAAATCAACGCGTGAATCTTCTGCATTTCCTGTCTCCTGTCATGTGTTAACGAGCCGTTAACACAATGCCGCTCAGGACGGCGCGGAGACAGCAGCGAGTTCCGAATTAATGGTACGCAATACACCTACCGGGTCGTCAGCCTGGGTCACCGGGCGTCCGATAACCAGGTAACTGGCACCGCTACTTACCGCCTCGACCGGTGTCATGATGCGGCGCTGATCATCAGGGGCACTACCGGACGGCCGTATCCCGGGTGTAACCAGCACAAAATTGTCACTCACCTGCCCGCGCAACATCGTCGTTTCACGTGACGAGCACACCACACCATCCAATCCGCATGACTCCGCCAGCAAGGCCAGGCGCCGCACATTGTCTTCCGGTGTCCCGGCCAGGCCAACCGCAGTCAGATCATGCTCATCCATGCTGGTCAGGATAGTTACCGCAATCAGCAACGATGCATGCCCGGAGCGCTCGATACCTTCGCGTGCCGCAGTCAGCATGCGAGTGCCGCCCAGTGCATGCACATTCAGCATCCACACACCGAGATCCGCCGCCGCATGGCAGGCACTGGCGACAGTATTCGGAATGTCATGAAACTTCAGGTCGAGAAACACATCGAAGCCACGGCTTCCCAATGACCGCACCAGCGCAGGACCCGCGCGCGTAAACAGCTCCTTGCCAACCTTCAGTCGACAACTGCCCGGCTCCAGTCGGTCAACCAGGGCGAGTGCATTTTTTTCATCCGGATAATCAAGCGCAACGATAATCCGGGAGTCACCAGTATTCATGTTCATATATGTTTTTCCAGTCGCGCCGACGCGCAACACCTACATTATCAGGCCGGTAGTCACCGCACTAATCCGCTTCAACGCCGTGTATTGGCTTGATGGTATTCCATTGCCGGCAACCCGGACAATTCCAGTGCAGGGTTTTCCCGCTAAAACCGCAATTCGCGCAGGCATAGACAGGCTTGTTTTCCAGCAACTGGTCGGTCATGTTTTTAAGAATCATCAAGTTCTCGCGCGCCGCGCCATCACTGCCAGCGAGACTGAAGTCGATAAACCTGGACAGACCGCGCACCGATGGCCGCAGGCCAAGCTCACCGGCAATGAACGTTGCGGCCACCTCGTCGCCCTGCTCTTCACCGACGATATCCGCCAGTTTCAGTACCGGTGAAATGCCGGCATATTTCGGAATCGTGTTGCGCAGGAAGCTGATCATTGCCGGCAAAGTGCCCAGCTCCGCATGACAGGCATGCATTTCATCCAGCACGACCGGCAGCAAATCAATATCCATCTCCACCACCTGCACATAGGCCTTCAACGCCGTCACACAGTCGCCCTGCTGCCTGGCGATGGACGCACGGATCAGTCTTGCACGCGCACAATGTGGATGGTACTTCTCCGCTTCTTTCAGGTAACCGAGCGCCGCATCAATATCTTCGGTCGCACGGGCATTTTCAGCCAGCTCGCAACAAAACTGTGCGATGACGGTCCTGGCTGACTGTTCACCGACGAAACCCATCTGCTCGGCAATGCTGATCGCGTTCTGCCAGTCTTTCTCCTGCTGATAGATATCGAGCAGCAACGGCAGCACGCTTGAGAGGTGAACGTTACTGTCATTCAGTTCGCGAAACAGGCCTTCAGCGCGATCAAACAGGCCAGCCTTCATATAGTCCTGACCGAGCTCCAGCAAGGCATCCATGCGCTGCTCGTCCTGCAGACCGGGGCGCGCCGCCAGGTTCTGGTGGATACGTATTGCGCGGTCGACCTCGCCACGCTTGCGAAACAGGTTGCCGAGCGCAAGGTGGGTCTCTACCGTATCGCTGTTGACCTCCAGCATACGGATAAACACATCAATCGCCTTGTCCTGCTGTTCGTTGAGAAGGTAGTTGAGGCCCTTGATGTACTCAGGGCCGAGAATCGAGTCGGCGCAGCGCCCGGCCTTACCCTTGCTGCTACGCGCCGACAGCCAGCCGGCAGCCGCGGCAAGCGGTAACAATAACCACAGCAGGTCCTGCATGGGTCAGCCGGTCACGGGCAGTTGCATGAAAAAAAGGCCCGGCAGGACTGATCCTGCCGGGCCTTGATGATTACATGCGGTCTGCGCACAGACTGCCCGGAAAAACTTGCTCCGAACACAGTGGATTTACTCGAAACAGAATCTGCCGTTTGAACCTGCCTACAGCTCCTTTTCACGGGCCATACCGGCATTAACGCGTTCCCTGAGCTCCTTGCCCGGCTTGAAATGAGGGACATGCTTTGCAGCCAACGCAACCGACTCACCGGTTTTCGGGTTCCGCCCGATACGCGGTGGCCGGTAATGCAGGGAGAAACTGCCAAACCCCCTGATTTCGATACGTTGCCCGGTGGCAAGTGACCAGCTCATTTGCTCAAGGAGACTCTTGACGGCCAACTCGACATCCTTGTAATTCAAATGCCCGTTTTTTGCAGCAAGAATCTCTATCAGTTCAGACTTTGTCATTTTATCCACCTACCCGGATTTGAATTTCCATACCCTATAAACCCGAACGTTTGCACGTTCCCCCGAACCCGTTGTCAGTCGTCCTTACCCAGATGCTGCTTGAGCACATCACCGAGGCTGGTCGTCGCTTCGGATGAACTGGAACCGTAGTCCTGCATCATCGTTGCTTCGTCTTCCGAATCCTTCGCCTTGATGGACAACATGATATTGCGACTCTTGCGATCAACACCCATGAACTTGGCCTCGATCTCCTCGCCTACCGACAGGATAGTGCGGGCATCTTCGATGCGATCGATAGACAGTTCGGATGCGCGCAGGGTTCCGTCAACACCGTCGCCAAGATCAATGATCGCAGCCTTGGCGTCCACTTCCTTTACACTACCCTTAACGATACTGCCCTTGCTATGCGCTGCAACAAAGTTTGCAAACGGATCCTTCTCAAGCTGTTTGACGCCCAGCGAAATACGTTCGCGCTCGGGGTCGACCGACAGCACAACGGCCTCTATCTCGTCACCCTTGGTGAAACTGCGGACTGCGTCCTCACCCGGCTCATGCCAGGAGATATCGGAGAGATGCACCAGGCCGTCGATTTCACCCGAAAGTCCGATGAAAATACCGAAGTCGGTAATCGACTTGATGGTGCCCTTGACCATGTCGCCCTTGTTATGGGTCGCACTGAATTCATCCCATGGATTCGGGAAGCACTGCTTGATACCCAGTGATATACGACGGCGTTCCTCGTCGATATCCAGCACCATCACTTCCATTTCCTGTCCGATGTGGACAACCTTGGAAGGATTGACGTTCTTGTTGGTCCAGTCCATCTCGGACACGTGCACCAGGCCCTCGACACCTTCCTCGATCTCGACGAAGCAGCCGTAGTCAGCAATATTTGTGACCTTGCCGAACAGGCGGGAGTTGGCCGGATAACGACGTGCCAGATCGGCCCACGGATCCTGACCAAGCTGTTTCATGCCCAGCGATACGCGGTTGCGTTCACGATCGAACTTGAGAATCTTGACATCGATTTCATACCGACTTCCACGATCTCGGACGGGTGCTTGACACGCTTCCAGGCCATATCAGTGATATGCAGCAGGCCATCGATACCACCCAGGTCAACGAACACACCGTAGTCGGTGAGGTTCTTGACGATACCCTTGACCGTCATGCCCTCTTCCAGGTTTGCGAGCAGTTCTTCACGCTCCGCACTGAACTCTGTTTCCACAACCGCGCGGCGCGAAACGACAACATTGTTGCGGCGCTTGTCCAGCTTGATGACCTTGAACTCGAGCTCTTTACCTTCCAGGAATACCGGATCGCGTACCGGGCGCACATCAACCAGTGAGCCGGGCAGGAATGCACGAATATCCTCGATGTCGACAGTGAAGCCACCCTTCACCTTGCCGCTGATCATGCCCTTGACGATATCTTCATTTTCAAAGGCTGTTTCAAGACGACGCCACACCTGATCACGTTTTGCTTTTTCGCGTGAGAGTTTGGTTTCTCCGAAACCGTCTTCAACGGCTTCCAGCGTGACTTCTACCTCGTCACCGACTGCTACTTCGAGTTCACCCGAAGCATTCTTGAATTCTTCTATCGGAATAACACCTTCTGATTTCAACCCTGCATGCACAATTACAGTATCTGATTGAATATCAACAACAGTTCCGATTACTACTGCACCCCGGTTCATCTCCTGACGGGCGAGACTCTCCTCAAACATTTCAGCAAAACTTTCGCTCATGGGAATTATCATCCTGGTACCGCTGGGCGGTCCGTATTTTTCAGCCGTTATGCCTGGCGGCACGACGGGTCAGGTTAAAAGAAAACAGGCCGCGGTTGCGTAAAGCGGCCTGAACGGAAAAATATTATACGTGTATCTGCTTAATTGTAAACGGAATTTAGAACCTTTCCCGGACCAGATCCAAAACCTCTGCCAGCGTTGCCGCTTCCAGCGCGTCGCTGTTATCCAGCAGGTGGGCATCTTTGGCGGGTTTCAGCGGTGCCGTCTGCCGGGTAGAGTCACGTTCATCACGGGCCTTCACCTCTTCGACCAGGTCAGCGAGATTCGCTTCTTTCCCCATATATTTCAATTGGTTATACCTTCTCTCCGCACGCACCTCGGGGCGGGCCGTCAGAAACAGCTTCAGATCGGCGTCCGGGAAAACCACCGTGCCCATATCCCGACCATCCGCGACCAGTCCCGGTGGCTGGCGGCAGTCCCGCTGCCAGTCCAGCAGCGCCCGGCGGACCGCCGGCAGGACGGCGAGCTGCGAGGCAGCATTGCCGGCGGCCTCGGTACGCAACTCGGCACTGACCTCCGTGCCGTCCAGGATAATGGCCGCCGTCTCGGTGGCGGGCATGGAACAGCGCCCCCCCAGCTGGCCGGCCAGGTCAACCAGCGCCCCGGCATCATCCAGCGCAATGCCTTCGTGCAACGCGGCTAATGCCAGCAGTCGATATAAACTGCCACTGTCGAGATAATTCCAGCCAAGGTGGGATGCCAGCGCGCGACTGATTGCGCCCTTGCCGGAACCGCTGGGTCCATCAATGGTTATTACGGGAACCTGCATCAGTTCATCGAGCCGGCAACAGGTAACCTTGTTGCGGCGTGGCCGGTTGCGGGACGCGCGTATTTGCCACCACGACTTTTACGCTGTTGCATCCGGGTTACTCGCTGTAATCGACAGACCGGCCTGCGACGCGATTGCCACGAAATCCGGGAAGGACGTGTTTACATTCGCGCAGTCGCGAATCTCGATCTCGCCATGCGCGCGCAGTGCCGCCATGGCAAACGACATGGCAATACGATGATCGCCATGGCTGTCGATGCTACCGCCGTCGATGGCACCGCCTTTGATAATCATGCCATCCGGTGTTGCTTCTGCGGCCACACCCAGTGTACTCAGACCATCGGCCATCACCTGGATGCGATCACTCTCCTTGACCCGCAGTTCCTCTGCACCGGTCAGCACAGTTTCTCCTTCCGCGCAGGCGGCAGCCACAAAGATCGCCGGGAACTCATCAATCGCCAGCGGCACCAGTGCCGCGGGAATTTCGACACCGACCAGGCTGGCGTATTTCACCCGCAAATCTGCCACCGGCTCGCCACCGACATCGCGCTCATTGCTGACATCGATATTCGCACCCATCATGCGCAGGATATCGATCACTCCGGTGCGAGTCGGGTTCATGCCGACATGCTGTAACGTCAGGTCAGAACCGGGCGCAATACTCGCGCCAACCAGGTAAAAGGCCGCCGATGAAATATCCGCAGGGATATCGATGTCGATCGCGGTCAATGTGTGTCCGCCTTCGATGCACACACGGCTGTCTTCGCGTTGCACCGGGTAACCCATACCGGTGAGCATGCGTTCAGTATGGTCACGGGTCGGCGCAGGCTCGCTGACGCAGGTCGTGCCGTCGGCATAAAGCCCTGCCAGCAACAGGCTGGACTTGACCTGCGCACTGGCGACCGGCATGTCGTATTCAATGCCATGCAAGGCGCTGCCACCGTGAATAAGCAGCGGTGCCGTACCGTTCAGCGTGGTATCGATATGTGCGCCCATCGCTGATAACGGCGTGACTACACGCTTCATGGGTCGACCAGATAACGATGCATCACCGGTCAGGGTGGTATCGAACGACTGGCCGGCGAGCAGGCCCGACATCAGCCGCATGGACGTCCCTGAATTACCGAGATTGAGCGGCCCTTCAGGTGCACGCAGACCGTGCAGGCCGACACCGGTAATTTCTACCGCGCCGTTGACCGGGCCTTCAATGGTAACGCCCATGGCACGGAACGCGGCGAGCGTTGCCAGGCTATCTTCCCCTTCCAGGAAACCATTGACACGCGTCACGCCAGTGGCGAGCGATCCCAGCATGATTGACCGATGCGAAATCGATTTATCCCCCGGCACACGCATCGCACCCGTCAGGCTACCGCCAGGCTTCACCCTGAAGTGCAAGTCAGACATCAGGTCTTCTCCGTCGTCGATGAATCGACAAAGGTGTCACGCGCCTGCTTTGCCGTTGTGAATATCTCGAGCAGCCGATCGCTGTCATGGTGCCTGACCGCGTCCGCCAGCGTCTGCAGATCAGCCGAATAACGCTCAATCATATTGAGTATGGCATCACCATTGGCCAGGCAGATATCACGCCACATGACCGGATCACTCGAGGCAATCCGGGTAAAGTCGCGGAAACCGCCGGCCGCGTATTCAAAAATCTCTCGTTTGTCCTGCAAGCGCGCAAGACTCTCGACCAGCGCAAAGGCCAGTACATGCGGCAGGTGACTGGTGGCTGCGAGCACCTCGTCGTGATGGGCCGGATCCATCTCGGTCACGACTGCGCCGGCAGCTTCCCACATTCGGCGGACACGCGTAACGGCCCCGCTGTCGGTATGTGCAAGCGGCGTCAGGATCACACGACGTTCCCGGTACAGGTCCGTAATGGCTGCCGCGACACCGCTCTGCTCAATGCCCGCAATCGGGTGACCCGGCACAAAAAAGTCCGGAACCTGGCCGAACGCCTGCTCAGCAGCAGCAATGACACTGGCCTTCGCGCTGCCACCGTCTGTCAGCACGACATCTGTCGCCAGGGTATCTTTCATGGCACTGAATACGGCTGCCATGGCACCGAGCGGAACCGACACGAACACCATGTCGGCACCCTGCACGGCGGCGGCAATATCCGTTTCATAGCGATCGATCACGCCGAGATCGACCGCCTGCTGCAAGTGATCGGGGTTACGGCCGGCGCCAACAATTTCCCCGCAGGCGCAGGCCTCACGCAGTGCACGTGCCAGCGAACCGCCAATGAGACCTACGCCAATGATGCAGAGCCGTTTAATCATGAGAGAACTTTTTCCAGTGCTTCGAGAAAGCGCGTGTTTTCTTCCCGGTTACCTACTGTTATACGCAAGTGATTCGGCATTTCATAGTTCGCCACCGGCCGCACGATCACGCCTTCACGCAACAGGGCTGCATACACGTCCGACCCGGCGCGCCCGGTATCGACTGCCACGAAATTACCGACCGATTCAATCCACGTCAGCCGCAGGGCGCTGAAGCCGTCCAGCAACTGGTGCATGCCCTCGCGATTGCGTTGCACGGTTTCGACGATATGCGCATGGTCATCGAGTGCCGCCAGCGCCGCCGCCTGTGCCACCAGGTTTACATTGAACGGCTGGCGCACCCGGTTTAACAAATCCGCGACCTGCGGATGAGACACGGCGTAACCAATACGCAAACCGGCCAGGCCGTAGGCCTTCGAGAATGTCCGCGTCACAATCAGGTTGGCGAAGCGCTCGAGCCACTGCGTGGTATCCGGGTAAGTGGCCTCCTCGACATATTCACTGTAGGCCTCGTCCACGACCACCATGACATGCGCCGGCAGGTCAGCAATGAATGCTTCCAGTGCAGCGGCATCCAGCCAGCCACCGGTCGGGTTGTTCGGGTTGGCGATAAACACCACGCGTGTGTCCGGCCCGACACATGCGCGCATGGCGTCGAGATCATGACCATAGGCCGGACCGCGACTGCCATCATGCGCCGGTGCAACCCGGGCACGCGCACCCACAGCCTGGACCACGATCGGGTAAACGGCAAACGCGTGCCGGGAGAAAACCGCCTCATGGGCCGGCGTCAGGAAGACCCGTGCAACCAGATCAAGCACATCGTTTGACCCGTTACCCAGGGTAATGCAGCCGGGATCAACCCGGTGCAGTCGAGCAAGTGCTGCCGCCAGCTGCCAGTTGCTGCCGTCCGGGTAACGCGCAATCCCGCTGATGGCCGCGTTTGCCGCGACCAGTGCTTGCGGGCTCGGGCCAAACGGGTTTTCGTTGGAGGCCAGCTTGATGGCATTGCAAATACCGAGCTCGCGCTCCAGTTCCTCGACGGGTTTGCCGGGTTGGTAGGGTTGCAGGGCGCGCACACCGGGCGCGACGAGCTGGAGGTATTGGTTATTGGCTGACGGCATCTGCAGAACCTGATATGTGCTGTAGTAGCGGGCAACGTGCGCGAATAATTCAGACGTGGCTATACGCGCATTGCTGCACTGCTACAGGGTGTTGTTATCTCCTGGCGTATTTGCGCGGGACAGAATACAGGTAATTAAATAACCGCTCTCGGATAAGAGCCAAGCACCTTGACCGCAATCGAATCCTTTTCAAGATCGGCAAGAGCCGCAGCAACCGGCGCATCTTCACGATGCCCTTCCACGTCGATATAGAACAGGTATTCCCAGATACCCTGTCGGGACGGACGTGATTCAATACGCGTCATGCTGACACCGTGACGTGCGATATGCTGGAGCATCTGGTGCAGCGTGCCCGACTTGTTGCGTAACGACACCAGCAACGACGTCAGGTCATCGCCGCTGGGTAACGCCGCCTGCTTGCCGATGACCAGGAAGCGCGTGGTATTGTCCGGCTCGTCTTCTATATTGCGGTTACGGATCTTGAGACCGTAGATTTCAGCAGCCGTCTCGCTGGCAATCGCAGCCGAGCCGCTTTCGTTACTGACGCGCCTTGCCGCATCGGCGTTACTGGCCACGGCATCATGCGTGGCATCGGGCAGATGAGCCTCCAGCCATGCACGACATTGTGCCAATGCCTGCTGATGCGCCATGACCTTCGTTATCGGCGTATCGCTGTCGCGTGATAACAGGTGATGGTGAACGCGCAGCTGCACTTCTCCGCATACGTGCAGCGGCGAATTCTGGAACAGGTCGAGCGTGTGTCGTACCACGCCTTCGGTGGAGTTCTCAATCGGTACCACGCCGTAGTCAGCGGCACCGGCCTCGACTTCCCGGAACACGTCGTCAATCCCGTCCAGCGGAACGGTTTCAACCGAATGACCGAACTGCTTGAGGGCTGCGGACTGGGTAAACGTTCCTTCCGGACCCAGGTAGGCAATGGTGAGCGGTTTCTCGAGTGCCAGGCAGGCCGACATGATTTCACGGAACAGGCGCGCCATTTCCTCATTGGGCATTGGCCCGCTATTGCGCTCACTGACACGGCGCAGAATGGCGACTTCCCGTTCGGGACGATAAAAGTGTGTATCTTCGCCGGCCGCCAGTTTGACGTTGGCAACCGCCTGCGCGCAGGACGCACGCTCGTTTATAAGTGCCTGGATCTGTTCATCCAGCGCATCGATGCGCCCACGCAGGTCGGACAACTTGTCATCAGTAGACATTATTTTCAACCAGTTATCGGCATGATCTCGAAGCAGTGGTAAAAAGAAAAAAGGGGCCAGCCCCCTTTCCCACACGTTCAACTCCTGGATCGCCATGAAGGCCGAATGCCACATTATAAAAAGCTCCCTCTCCCTTCGGGAGAGGGCCAGGGAGAGGGATATAATAACAAACTGTTACTTATTAATGATCCCCTCTCCCAACCCTCCCCCTGAGGGGGAGGGATTTATGCGACAAGCAGTGGGGTCTGCCTTATTTTCAGCCTACAGGCTGCGGACATTCAGGACGCCGTCGATCGCGGCAATTTGTTCCAGGCACTCCGCGGACAGGGCCGAGTCGACATCAACCAGCGTATAGGCAATTTCGCCGCGCGACTTGTTGAGCATATCAAGAATATTCAGACCGGCATCCGCCATGCAGGTCGATATCTGGCCCAGCATATTCGGCACGTTTTCATTCACGATGCACACACGGAAGCCACCGTTGCGGGCCATAAACATTTCCGGGAAATTGACGGAATTGCGAACATTTCCGTTTTCCAGGTAATCGCGCACCTCTTCCGCCACCATCACCGCACAGTTTTCCTCTGCCTGTTGTGTAGAGGCGCCAAGGTGCGGCAGGGTCACAACGCGCGGGTGATCCTTGAGCAGATTGCTCGGGAAGTCGCATACGTAGGCATACACACGCCCGTCGTTGATGGCATCGACAACGGCTGCATCATTCACCACACCATCACGCGAGAAATTCAGGATAACGAGATTCTCACGCACACGTTGCAAACGTTCCGCGTTAATCATGTCACGCGTGGCATCGACCAGCGGCACGTGGAACGTAACGTAATCCACGTTTGCCAGTAATTCCTCGATGCTGGCCGCCTGGCGTACCTGCGAAGACATCTCCCATGCCCGCTTGACCGTAATATCCGGATCAAAACCGATTACATTCATACCCTGTGCCAGCGCACCGTTCGCAACCTGTACGCCGATCGCACCCAGGCCGACGACACCCAGTGTTTTACCCGGCAGCTCGAAACCGACAAACTGTTTCTTGCCGGCCTCAACCGCCTTGTGAATGACGCTGTCTTCACCTTCAAGACTACGCGCAAACTCCCATGCCTGGCACAGGTTACGTGAGGCAATCAGCATCCCGGCAATAACCAGTTCCTTGACTGCATTGGCATTGGCACCGGGCGCATTGAACACGGAAATACCGGCCTTGCTCATGCGCTCGACCGGAATATTGTTAACACCCGCGCCGGCACGACCGATGGCCTTGACTGAAGCCGGCACATCCATGTCATGCATGTTGTGCGAGCGCAGCAGGATGGCATCCGGCAGCGTGATTTCCGAACCGACTTCGTAAGTGTCGCGCGGGAAGTGATCAAGCCCGATCGGCGATATATTGTTCAGCGTCAGTATTTTAAGCATTGTCCCCAAACCATTACACGCACCTGTCAGGCGTGTGTTCGTTCAAACTCTTTCATAAAATCAATCAGCGCATCCACACCCGCTTCGGGCATGGCATTGTAGATGCTCGCGCGCATGCCACCCACGGAGCGGTGCCCCTTGAGGTTCAGCAGGCCCGCCGCTTTTGCCAGCTCCAGGAAATCACCATCCAGGGCAGCATCGGCCAGTGTAAAGGGTATGTTCATCCACGACCTGCAGGCCGGATCAACCGGACTGTTGTAGAACCCGGACCTGTCGACTGCATCGTACAATCGCCGTGCCTTGCGTTCGTTGATTTCAGCCATGGTCGTTAACCCGCCCTGCCCACCGATCCATTTAAACACCAGCCCGGCGAGATACCAGGCAAAGGTCGGCGGAGTATTCAGCATCGAGCCGTTATCTGCATGCGCCTTGTAATCGAACATGGACGGCGTGTAATCCAGCGTGTCTCCAACCAGATCATTACGCACAATCACGACGGTCAGCCCGGCCGGTCCGATATTCTTCTGCGCACCGGCATAAATCACACCGAAACGTGACACATCGAGTGGACGTGACAGGATCGTCGACGACATATCAGCAACCAGCGGCACATCACCGACATCCGGAATGGCGTGAAACTCTACGCCACCGATGGTCTCGTTTGGCGTGTAGTGCACGTAAGCGGCATCCGCATCCAGCTGCCAGTCCGCAGCATCGGGTATGGATGTATAACTGGTCTCGTCAGAGCTGGCGGCGACATTGACATCGCAATAGCGTCGCCCTTCTGCAATCGCCTTCTTCGACCAGGCACCGGTGTTGACGTAATCTGCCTGTGTTTTTCCACGCAGCAGATTGTGCGGCACCATGGCAAACTGGCTGGTCGCGCCACCCTGCAGAAACAGGACGTGATAGTTATCGGGGATATCCAGCAGACTGCGCAAATCGGCTTCTGCCTGTGTCGCGATCGACATGAATTCCTTGCTGCGGTGACTCATCTCCATCACCGACATGCCGGCACCGTGCCAGTCGATCAGCTCATCGCGAGCCTGCTGCAAAACGGCCTGCGGCAACATGGCCGGGCCGGCACTGAAATTAAAGATCTGGGACATATGCGTGCTTGCTATTCCGCCTCATCCTGTTCGGCTTCATCCTGATCCTCATCCTGTTCTTCAAGGATACGTTCGATACCAACCAGCACTTCATCTTTGGACAACGAAATCAGGTTTACGCCCTGGGTGTTACGACCCATGACGGATATCTCGTTCACCCGCGTCCTGACCAGCGTACCGCCGCTGCTGATCAGCATCACTTCATCGTTGTCATCGGCCGGCACGGCACCGACCACTGCACCGTTGCGTTCCGTCACCTGGATGGCGATAACACCCTGCCCGCCACGCCCGTAGACCGGGTAATCCGCGGCCAGGGTGCGCTTGCCGTAACCGTTTTCAGTCGCCGTCAGCACCGGGCTGTCACTGGCAATAATCAGGGAAATGACGCGATTCCCTTTCGGCAGCTTGATGCCCCGCACCCCGCAGGCCGTTCGTCCCATCTGCCGCACATCCGCCTCAGTGAAACGAATTACCTTGCCCGCGTCACTGAACAGCATGATGTCCTGACTGCCATCAGTAATGGCCACGTCGATCAGGTAATCGTTCTCGCGCAGGTCAATGGCAATAATGCCGTTCGCGCGCGGGCGCGAGAAACCGGACAGTGGTGTTTTCTTCACCGTACCGTTGGCCGTTGCCATGAAGACAAATTGTTTTTCGTCAAATTCACGTATCGGCAGGATGGCGTTTATACGCTCGCCGTTTTCAAGCGGCAGCAGGTTCACGATTGGCTTGCCACGCGCCGTGCGTCCGGCCTGCGGCAGCTCGTAGACCTTCATCCAGTACGCCTTGCCACGACTCGAGAAACACAGAATGGTGTCGTGCGTGCTGGCAATAAACAGCTTGTCGATAAAATCTTCTTCACGCACACCGGCTGCTGTCTTGCCACGCCCGCCGCGGCGCTGTGCGCGATAGTCGGTCAATGGCTGGGATTTGGCATAACCGGCATGCGACAACGTAACCACCACGTCTTCCTCGCTGATCAGGTCCTCGATCGCCAGGTCGAGGTGGTCTGTCATGATCTCGGTACGGCGCTCGTCAGCAAACTGGTCACGCAAGTCGGTCAGTTCCTCGCGAATCACTTCCATCAGGCGGTCCGGGCTTTCCAGGATCGCCAGCAATGCATCGATCACCTCGAGCAATTCCTTGTACTCGTTGACGATCTTGTCCTGCTCGAGGCCGGTCAGCTGATGCAGGCGTAACTCGAGGATGGCCAGGGTCTGCCGGTCCGACAGGCGGTAACCGTCATCGATCAACCCGAAACCGTCTTCCAGGTCGTCCGGACGCGAGGCCGTGGCACCCGCGCGTTCCAGCATGCCGGAGACCATGCCCGGTTCCCAGCTGCGCTCCATCAGGGCCAGCTTCGCCTCGGTACGGTTTGACGAGGCCTTGATCAGGCGGATGACTTCGTCGATATTGGACAGTGCGACCGCCAGGCCTTCCAATATATGGGCACGCTGACGGGCCTTGCGCAGATCGAACACCGTGCGACGTGTCACTACATCGCGGCGGTGGCGAACAAACGCTTCGAGGCACTGTTTGAGGTTCAACAGTTGCGGTCGCCCGTCGACCAGCGCCACCATGTTGATACCGAATACGTTCTGCAGCTGGGTATGCTGGTACAGGTTGTTAAGGACAACCTCGGCAACCTCGCCACGCTTCAGGTCCACGACCATGCGCATGCCGTCCTTGTCGGACTCGTCGCGCAAACCGGAGATACCCTCGATCTTCTTGTCCTTGACCAGTTCGGCGATCTTCTCCAGCAAGCGCGCCTTGTTCACCTGGTACGGCAACTCGGTAACAACAAGGCGCTGCTTGCCCTTGCCGTAGTCCTCTATATGACTGCGCGCACGGATATGAATTCGACCGCGACCGGTACGATAGGCCTCGTGGATACCGCGCACGCCATTGATAATGCCGGCCGTGGGGAAATCCGGGCCCGGCACATGCTCCATCAGGCCGGCAATTTCGATGTCAGGATTTTCGATCAGCGCCAGGCAGGCGTTAATGATTTCACCGAGGTTATGTGGCGGTATGTTGGTCGCCATACCAACGGCAATGCCGGCGGAACCGTTAACCAGCAGGTTCGGCACGCGCGTCGGGAACACCGACGGCTCATGTTCCGTTTCGTCGTAGTTTGCAGTGAAATCGACGGTTTCCTTGTCGAGATCGGCGATCAGTTCATGCGCAATCTTCGACATGCGCACTTCGGTGTAACGCATGGCTGCAGGTGAATCACCGTCGACCGAACCGAAGTTACCCTGCCCGTCTACCAGCATGTAACGCAGCGAAAACGGCTGCGCCATGCGCACGATGGTGTCGTACACCGCGGTGTCGCCGTGCGGGTGGTACTTACCGATTACGTCACCAACAATACGGGCAGACTTTTTGTAGGGCTTGTTCCAGTCGTTACCCAGTACGCTCATCGCGTACAGCGCACGCCGATGAACCGGCTTCAGGCCATCACGAACATCCGGCAGGGCACGCCCGACGATTACGCTCATGGCGTAATCGAGATAGGACTGTTTCATCTCGTCTTCGAGATTGACCGGCAGGACTTCTTTCGCGAAATCGTTCATATGGACGGGTTAAATCGACTCCCTGCTAATTCACACCGATGCCGTAATTTCCTTCTGACGGCATCCACGGCAATAAAGACCGCGCATTTTAGCACAGTCGACTCCCCCACTACACCCGGGACATATCGATTTCTGGTGGCACTGAGGCCGTCTACGACAGATTCACTCGATTCAGGCCGCCGTACAATCAGGCGGAGCGCCTGCTACCAGCGCCCGCAGCTTTTCACGGTCCGGCGCCACCACCACGCCTGCCTCGGTGACCAGGTAATCGACCAGGGCGGCCGGGGTGACATCAAAAACCGGGTTCCAGGCCGCAGCACCCTCGGCGGCCACGGATTGTCCGCCGAGAGTGAGAATCTCCTCGTCCGCGCGACATTCGATGGCCACGTCGCGACCCTCCGGCACGGCCAGGTCGAGCGTGGACAGCGGCGCCGCCACCATCATTTTGACACCATAGTGGCGTGCACTGACGGCCAGCTGGCTGGTACCGATCTTGTTGATCACATCACCGTTGGCGGTCACCCGGTCGGCCCCGGTAATCACCCATTGCACCTTGCCCGACTGCATCAGGAATGATGCCGCGCTGTCGGTAATCAGCGTGGTCGGAATGTCGTCTGCCAGCAACTCCCAGGCGGTCAGGCGCGCACCCTGCAGCCACGGGCGTGTTTCACCGGCATACACATCACGCAATTTGCCCGCCGACCAGGCACTGCGAATGACGCCCAGCGCAGTACCGTATCCGCCGGTTGCCAGTGCGCCGGCATTACAGTGCGTGAGCACCGAATCACCTGTATTTATAAGGTTTGCGCCATGCTCACCCATGCGGTGATTGGCTGCAGCATCCTCGGCATGAATACGCCGGGCCTCTGCCAGCAATGCCGGCACCGGGTTGTCCGACAAGCCCTGCATACAGGTACGCATCCGCTCCAGCGCCCAGACCAGGTTGACCGCCGTGGGCCGCGCAGCCGCCAGCACATCGATATCCGCTGCGACCCGTGCCTGCCAGCCGGCATCATCCTGGCTGACATGCTGGCGGGCCGACAGTACCACCGCGTAGGCCGCGGTGATGCCGATCGCCGGGGCACCGCGCACCACCAGGTCCCGAATGGCCTCGGCAACAGGCGCTGCTTCGGTGTAATCGAGATACCGGGTCTCACCCGGCAGCAGGCGCTGGTCGAGCAGGCGCAGACGGTCTTCCGCCCATTCGATTGCCTGGAAAGATGGTTCCGCCACTGGCATGACTCCCGTAATTTTCGTCAACTGCTGTAAACCGGGCTATTGTACTGATTAATTCCGGAAAAACCTGCCACAGAAGGCTAGCTTGCACATCATATGCGACTAGAATACGCTTCAGAGAGTACAGCTTTCTACCCTACATACATCCCACAGGAGTGGTACAAATGAAGAATAACTTGCGAATCGGTGGAGTCATGACTTCCATTGCGGCAGGCATCCTGCTTTCCGGCACAGCACTGGCCCACGAAGCCGGCAAGGCTAATGATAGCTACGTTGGCAATGCCGCCAGCGGCGGCCAGTACATTACTGACAGCAGCGGCAACTGTGTCCGCACCGGCTCATGGACGGCTGAAGACCAGACCGTTGATTGCGGTGCAGCACCGAAGGTCGAAGCCAAGAAGGCTCCGCCACCACCTCCGCCGGCTCCGCCTGCAGAGCCCGTTTACGAGAAGGTATCACTGGCAGCCGGTGCACTGTTCGACTTTAACAAGGACAGCCTGAAGCCGGAAGGCAAGCAGCAGCTCGACGATGTTGCCAGCAAGATTGGCGGCACGGCACGTGTCACTGATGTCAAGATCGTTGGTCACACCGACAGTGTTGGCGCCGAAGCCTACAACCAGCAGTTGTCCGTACGCCGTGCTACAACGGTACGTGACTACCTGGCTTCCAAAGGTGTGGATCGCAACATAATGTCAGTATCCGGCATGGGTGAATCCAGCCCGGTTGCCGATAACTCAACCAAGGCCGGTCGCGCCAAGAACCGCCGGGTTGTTGTAAATATCGGTGTTACCCAGCAAGTCAGATAACATCTGATCGATGTAAACAGAAACCCACTGCCGGTAACGGCGGTGGGTTTTTTATTGCCAGGAGGAAATGATGAACATTGAGCAATACCTGAAACCCGAAATGATCGATACCTACCTGATTCCCTGGGGCATCAAGATCACTGTTGCAGTGGCGATCTTTATCGTTGGCCGACTGATCGCAAAGATGGTCGCACGCTTCACGAAACGCATGATGAAACGGGCAAAGGTGGATGGCATGCTGACCGCATTCCTCGGCAACATTCTTTACGTGTCGTTACTGGTGGTCGTGGTTATTGCCGCACTTGACCAGCTCGGTGTGCAGACCACGTCATTGATCGCCGTGTTCGGCGCCGCCGGCCTGGCCGTTGGCCTGGCACTGAAAGATTCGCTGTCCAATTTCTCATCCGGCGTCATGCTGATCATCTTCCGTCCGTTCAAGGTCGGTGACTTCATCGAGGCAGCCGGCCAGGCCGGCGTCATCGAGGAGGTCCGCATCTTCAGCACCATCATGAAGACCGGCGATAACCGCGAGATCATTATCCCGAACAGCCATATCTACGGCGGACCCATCATCAATGTCTCCGCCCGCCCCACGCGTCGAATCGACATGGTGTTCGGCATCGGCTACGACGACGATATCCGCAAGGCGAAAGAACTGGTCAATGCCGCGTTTGCCGCCGACGAGCGCATCCTGCAGGACCCGGCGCCCGCCGTCGCCATGGTGGAACTTGCAGACAGCAGTGTGAATTTCAACGTGCGGCCCTGGGTAAAAACCGCAGACTACTGGGCGGTTCGTTCAGACCTCATGGAACGCATCAAGCTGTCGTTCGACGAAAACGGTATCAGCATCCCCTATCCGCAACGCGATGTGCACATGCATAACGCCGCCTGAGGGCGCATCCCTGGCATCCCCTGATAATCCCGTCATTGCTCGCTACGTTCGCAATGACGGGAAGAAGGGACTGACCCCTGACGCGCGTATTTCGCTATACTGCATGCCCATGACTGCAGCAGACAGCCTACTTCACTGCCGCTGGATCGCACCGGTGGAACCGGCCGGCACGGTGCTCTCGCATCACAGCCTCGTCGTGCTTGAAGGCAGGATCCTCGACATCCTGCCGACCGACAAGGCGCGCGAGCAGTACACGGCCGACTATCGAGCATGAGCTTGACGGCCACCTGCTGATCCCGGGCCTGATCAATGCGCATACGCACGCGGCAATGACCTTGCTGCGCGGTCTCGCCGACGATCTGCCCCTGCTCGAGTGGCTGAACGAACACATCTGGCCGGCCGAAACGCGCTGGGTCAATGAAGAATTTGTTTACGATGGCACGCAGCTGGCCATGGCCGAGATGCTGCGCTCCGGTACCACCTGCTTCAATGACATGTATTTCTTCCCGGACGTCACCGCGCGGGCTGCCGCCGCCTGTGGCATGCGCGCCTGCGTGGGCCTGATCGTGCTCGACTTTCCCACTGTGTGGGCCGCTGACGCACAGGAATACATATCCAAGGGCATCGACGTGCATGACCGTTACCGCACCGACCCGTTGATCAGCACCCTGTTCGCGCCGCACGCGCCCTACACGGTATCCGATGAACCGTTGCAGCACATACGCATGCTGGCAAACGAACTGGATATTGGCATCCACATGCACGTGCATGAAACCGCGGACGAAGTGGACAAGGCGGTGGAAACAACCGGGGTACGCCCGCTCAGTCGCCTGCAATCGCTCGAGATGGTCGCACCCGACATGGTCGCCGTACACATGACCCAGCTAACCGCGCAGGAAATCGATGACTACGCGGCAGCCGGCGGCCATGTCGTGTACTGCCCCGAATCCAACATGAAACTGGCCAGCGGATTCTGCCCGGCGGCAGCACTCGCAGCGGCGGGCATCAACCTCGCCCTCGGCACGGATGGTGCTGCCAGCAACAACGACCTCGACATGCTCGGCGAAATGCGCAGCGCCGCCCTGCTCGGCAAGGCCGTCAGCGGTGACGCCAGCGCCCTGCCGGCCTACGCGGTATTGCAGATGGCGACGCTGAACGGCGCACGCGCGCTCGGCCTGGCCGATGAAACCGGCTCACTGGTAAAAGGCAAGTGGGCCGACATGACGGCGGTACGCCTCGACACCCTCGAGACCCTGCCGCTGTATGAACCGGTTTCGCAACTGGTCTATGCCGGCGGTCGTGAACAGGTCACCGATGTCTGGGTGGCCGGACAACACCTCCTTAAAGATCGTCGGCTGACCACGCTTGATGGCGATGATATTCTCATGCGTGCACGAAACTGGCAGAACACAATCGGAAGTCAACGATGACTGAAACACTGCATAACGTCGATCCGGACGAAATCGAAAAATTTGAACGGCTGGCCGGTCGCTGGTGGGACCCGAACAGCGAGTTCAAGCCATTACACGATATCAACCCGCTGCGCCTCGATTACATTGACCGGCTTGCACCGCTGGCGGGCAAGCAGGTTATCGACGTCGGCTGCGGCGGCGGTCTGCTGACCGAGGGTATGGCGCAACGTGGTGCAATCGTGACCGGCATCGATATGGGCAAGACACCCTTGAGTGTGGCACGACTGCATCAGCACGAATCCGGGCTCGATATCGATTACCGGCAGACGACCGCCGAGCATGTCGCCAGCGAGCAGGCCGGTCGCTATGACATCGTCACCTGCCTGGAAATGCTCGAGCATGTCCCCGACCCCGCGACAACGATTGCAGCCTGTGCACAGCTGATCACTGACGATGGCTGCGTATTTCTTTCCACCATCAACCGTAACCCCAAGGCCTGGCTGTTTGCCGTGGTCGGTGCTGAATACCTGCTGAACCTGTTGCCGAAAGGCACGCATGACTACCAGAAATTCATCCGCCCCTCCGAAATGGAAGCCTGGGCGCGTGCAGCCGGACTGCAACTGGTTGACCTGACCGGCATGACCTACAACCCGCTGACGCAGGAATACCGCCTCGGCAAGGACGTCTCGGTCAATTACCTGGCCTGTTTCCGCAAAACCGGATGAGCAGCTCGCGCAGTCACCCGGGTGCGGACACCATCCGCACCGTATTGTTTGATCTTGACGGCACACTGCTGGACACCGCGCCCGACCTGGCCGACGCACTGAACAGGGTGCTCGAACAGAACGGGCGCCAATCCCTGCCCTATGAGAACATTCGACCGGTTGTATCGCATGGCGGAATTGCCCTGATCGAGCTTGGCTTCGGCCTGGCACCCGGCGACCCGGCATTCGACGGTTTGCGCAAACAGCTGCTGGACACATACCGGGAAAATATTTCACGCAAGACCCGTCCCTTCCCCGGCATCACCCATGTACTCGAACGCCTTGAAGAGCGCGGCATCAACTGGGGTATCGTGACAAACAAACCCGGCTGGTTGACCGACCCGCTGCTGCGCGACCTTGGCCTGTACGAGCGAGCCGCCTGTGTCGTCAGCGGTGATACCCTCAGTGAACGCAAACCGCACCCGGCACCGATGCTGCACGCCTGCGAACAGGCCGGTTCGCGCCGGCACAATGCGTGTACATCGGCGATGCCCGGCGCGACATCGAGGCCGGGAATAATGCCGGCATGCATACGCTTGTCGCGCTGTTCGGTTACATACCGGCAGATGACGACACCGACACATGGCAGGCTGACGCCGCCATCAGCACACCGGACGCACTGTTAACCTGGCTGGACAACCGCTGATACCGCACCATGGTTGGTGCTATGATGGCGCATCATGCCCGCTGAACTGCTTTTTATACTGATACCGGCACTGGCCAGCGCAGCCGTGTTTGGCGCGCTGGTGGCGTTCCTGATTTTCTCGGGACGGTTTTCACGCCTGCGCAATGAGAATGCAAAGCTGGAAATCAGCCTGGAACTGGAGCGCAAGGCAACAGACGCGCAGTACCAGTCCATGCAACAGCTGAACAACCAGCTCAAGGACAGCTTCAACGCCCTGGCATCCGAGGCATTGCAGAGCAACAATTCACAGTTCCTGCGTCTGGCGAAGGAAAACCTCGAACAATTCCACATCAAGGCCGAGGGCGAACTCGAGAAACGGGAAAAGGCCGTCGAGAACCTGGTCAAACCGATCCGCGAGGCACTGGACAAGACCGAAAGCCAGGTTCGCAAGATGGAAAACGAACGCATGCAGGCACATGGTGCACTCACCCGGCACCTGGAAACCATGGCCGAGTCGCATCGCCTGCTGCAGAATGAAACACGCAACCTGGTCCAGGCACTGCGCCGGCCGGAAGTCCGCGGACAGTGGGGCGAGTTGACCCTGAAACGGCTGGTGGAACTCGCCGGCATGGTCGAACACTGCGACTTCACCGAACAGGACACCGTCATGACGGAGTCAGGTAACCGGCGGCCTGACATGGTTATTCGCATGCCCGAGCGCCGCGAGATCGTGGTCGATGCCAAGACCCCGCTGGATGCCTACCTGTCTGCGGTTGAGTGCAGCAGTGACGACGAACGCAAGAAACACCTGACTCGCCATGCACGCAATGTTCGCGCTCGCATCAAGGAACTGTCCGCCAAGGCCTACTGGGAACAACTCAAGTACAGCCCCGAGTTCGTGGTGCTGTTCATTCCCGGCGACCAGTTTCTCAGTGCGGCACTGGAAATCGACCATAGCCTGATCGAGGATGCACTCGCGCAAAATGTCATCCTCGCCACGCCTACCAGCCTGGTCGCCCTGTTACGTGCTATCGCCTACGGCTGGCGGCAGGAAGTGCTGGCGGAAAATGCCGACACCATCCGTGAAATCGGCCAGGAAATGTTTACCCGGCTGACCACCTTTGCCGAACACCTCGCCAAGCTGGGCCGCAGCCTGGACAACAGTGTCAGCGCCTACAACAAGGCCGTTTCCTCATACGATTCGCGCGTGTTGCCCGGCGCACGCAAGTTCACCGAGCTGGGTATCAGCGCGAAGAAGGAACCGCCCAAACTCGAGCAGGTCGAGCACATGGCACGACAGGTTGAATCACGCGAAGACAAAGACACGACACACTGATATGCCCGAACATACCTCACTTGCCGACTGGCAACCGGCAGCAAACCTGCTGTCCGAAAGAATTATCCTGCTGACCGGCGCAGCCAACGGCATTGGCCGCGCCGTCTCGGACGCCCTGGCCTCACACGGTGCGACCGTTGTCATGCTTGACAAGGATGTTAAAGGACTGGAACTGGCCTACGATGAAATCGTAGCCAGAGGATACACCGAACCCGCTCTCTACCCGATGGACCTGCAGGGCGCGACGCCGGATGACTACACGCAACTGGCAAAAACACTCGAACAGGAATTCGGCCGGCTCGATGGCCTGGTGCACAATGCGGCCTGGCTCGGCGCACTGGTACCGTTCGCCAACTACGATAATGAAATGTGGCTGGAATCCATGCAGGTGAACCTGCATGCGCCCTACCTGCTGACCACCGCCTGTCTTGGCCTGCTCAATGCGAGCGATAATGCCTCGGTGCTGTTCGTGTCAGACGAAACCGGCCGCAACGGCAAGGCCTACTGGGGCGCCTACGCGGTCGCCAAGGCCGGACTGGAAAACCTCATGCAGATTCTCGCCGATGAACTGGAGTCCAATACATCCATTCGGGTTAACAGCCTGGATACAGGGCCCGTGCTGACCTCGATGTATCGCATTGCCTATCCCGGCACCAACAGTTCCGCACTCAATATGCCGGCCGATGTGGTTAACCCGTTTCTGTATCTTTGCAGTACAGAAAGCGCCGGACTTACCGGGCAACAATTAAGCTGCCGGGAGCTACTCGACAGCTAGTCGATAGCGGATGCCGCTGCGCTGCCTGCGGACACCGCCGCGTTATCATTGCCGCCAATGCTGCTAGTTCAGCACGCTGTAGCCACGGTTACGCAGGCAGTTCTTGACCACCCGGTCCTTCTCGTTATCCGCCTTGCCGCCACCGCGAACGCCACCGGTCACGGCACCGGCACCGGCCACCCGACTGGCCGTGCGACTGTCACCGACAATGGCACCGATCACCCCGCCAATAACAGCACCACCAACCACGCCCTTCGCGACCTCCTCGCCCGTGGGAACCTCTTCGGCGTAGCGTCGACACTCGGCCAGGTCCCGATCGTACATTGACATGTCGACACCCTGCCGGTCGACAATAATCCGTTGCGATGAACACCCTGCCAGTAACAGGGCGGCCAGTGCGATAAATACTGTTTTCATGGTCTTCTCCAATATCAAATAATTCAGGGGGCCGCTGATTAATGATAAAAACGCCCTCATTGCGAGCACAAAATTCCGTCATTGCGAGGAACGAAGTGACGATTTAATCAGTGGTTCCTTAGTTCATCAAGTCGACATGAATTCCCCGCGCCTCGAGCGCAGCCGCACGCGCAGCAATGAACCGCTGGAATTCAGGCTGTTCGAGATAGGCGCCCGAGGCAACATAATCCATTGCCGACTGGATATGAAAAGCCTTCAGGTAGCCATCCGTGCGGAACACCTCACGGTTTCCCGTATCAAAGAACACCAGCGAAGGGGCATACTTGACGTCGAGTTCGCGTGCCCACTGCGCCGGCGTCGTTTCCGTGCCGTTAGCCAGCACGAGCCTGTCATTCGACCACATATCGAGCACCAGGATGTCGAAGCGCGCCAACTGCTCCCGGCTTTCCGCGCGTTTAAGTATGTCGAGGTGCAATTCGTCGCAGGGCGCACAGTCATGTTGTTCGAACATCACCAGCAGCGGGCGGTCACCGGCAAGCGTATTGAGACCGGTACCCGGCGCCAGGAATGACGCGTCCCGATGCAGCACACCGCTGGCCGCAGGTGGTGACAGCGTGGCCAGGTACTCAAGAAAACGCGGGCTATCACCGTTGTGCTGTGCAGCGAAATCGAGTGCCGCGTTGAACTTGTGTGGCGGGTAATAGCCGTTTAGTCGCAACACGACATCACTTTGCTCATTGAGGAACAGCAGGGTCGGCGTAAACATCACCCGCAGCGACCTGGCGAAATCCTTTTCGGTCGTGGCCTCGCCATTAAAACCGGTCACTTCCCGGTCGCCCCACATATTAATGGCGATCACTTCGAACTTTTCACGTGTGCGCGTGACCGTGTCTGCCAGGGCAAAATTCGTATCCAGCAGTTTCTTGCAATAGGGACAACCATCCTGATAAAAATACAGGATCACGCGTTTGCCGGCAGCAGCTGCCTCGCTCACGTCGTCGCGGATAGCCAGGAAGGAATTAGCAAACCAGGCGGGTTTTTCCTCGTAACCCGGGTTTACCATGCCCGATTCAAGCGCCGGGGGTTCCGTAGCAGTTTCCTTCGATGCCGGTGCGTGCGGTGATGCTGCAGGCGCAGCAGTGTTATTGCCTGATGGTGATTTTCCCTCGCAGCCAGTCAGCAGCATGGCAACCGTGAGCAGCATTAATACCCATGCACTCATTGCATGATGCGCACGGCACAGCGACATACAAGGTTGGTTACCTGCCAATACATCGGAATTAGTCATTCTACCTGCCCCCGCTCTCCACCTGCTTGCCTGCGCACATTTTAGCAGATTTCGGCCTGCTCACGCCTTGCCGGCGCCGTCTGCGACCGGACACGTGTGATTCAATACGCATTCCATGCAGCGCGGCTTTACACGGCAATTTCCCCTGGCATGCCTGACGATCAGCGCATGATATTCGTTGAACAGCGCCACATCAGGGTCCAGCTGCGCCTCGATCGCCAGGCGCAGTTCATCATAGTTTTCATTTCCCGTCACAAAACCGAGCCGTGAGAACAACCGGCGGGTGTAGGCATCGATGACGAACACCGGGCGTTCAAACGCGTACAACAGCATGTCGTCTGCCGTTTCATGCCCGACACCGTTAACCGACAGCAGCGCCCTGCGCAATGCCTGTGTCGGCAGGCGCGACAGTGCCGGAAACCCGCCCTGCTCCAGGTACCAGCGACAGAAATTCTTCAGGCGGGTCGCTTTTATATTGAAATAACCCGAGGGACGCAACCAGCCGGCAAGGTGATCGTTGCGCGCACGAACAATGCTGGTCGCATCCAGCTTGTCTCGCTCAACGAGGTTGGCGATGGCGCGTTCAACATTCGTCCATGCGGTATTTTGCGTGAGTATGGCGCCGACCATAACCTCAAAGGGCGAATCGGCCGGCCACCAGTGCTGTGCCCCGAAGGACAACAGCAGGGATTGATAGGTTGCCAGCAGCTGGCGGCGTGTCATTGCCGGCGCAGCGGCAGGCATCTAGCGTGTGCGACGACCGCGTCGCGTTGTCGGACGGCGTTTCTGCACGGTCTTCGGCGCAGGCAGCCCGACCGCATCATACAGCGCGGCTGTTTCCGCCGGCTCGAGATCCCGGAAACGACCCGCCCGCAGGTTGGCCGGCAAGGCAATCGGCCCGAAATTTACCCGGATCAGCCGACTGACCTTGAGCCCCTGCGATTCCCACAGGCGGCGCACTTCACGATTGCGCCCCTCGTGTACCGTGACGTGGTACCAGTGATTGGCCCCCTGCCCGCCCGCTTCGCGGATGGTCGTAAACTTCGCCAACCCGTCTTCCAGCTGAACACCCTCGATCAGGTTATTCAGCACATACTCGTCAACCTTGCCGAGAATCCGCACGGCATATTCACGCTCTATTTCGTAGGATGGATGCATCAGGCGGTGTGCAAGTTCGCCGTCCGTCGTCAGCAGCAGCAGTCCCGAGGTATTCATATCGAGTCGACCAATCGATATCCAGCGTGCGTTCCGGAAACGCGGCAGACTGTCAAACACCGTCGGTCGACCCGCTTCGTCCTTGCGCGTCGTCAGCTCACCGGCCGGCTTGTGATAAATAATCGTGCGAATATCCCGCGCAGGGTCGGTGCTGAACGACACGACACGACCATCGATGCGCACACGGTCATTCTCCGTCACGGAAACGCCGAGCTCTGCCGGACGATCATTGACCGTTATACGGCCCTCGCGTATCCAGGTCTCAATCTCGCGACGCGAACCGAAACCGGCACGCGCCAGGACTTTTTGTAATCGCTCGGCCATGATGGTGAAAGTTTACCCGGGAAGTGTCCGGTTTACTCGCACAATGCAAGCGGTGCAAGTCCGGTAATGGTCTGACAGGGGCGTCATGCCAGTGGAAAATCGTGTCATCTGCGGCGTGGCCGCCAGGTTTCGCAGCCCTGCCCGGTCAATCGGCCTAGTGTAACGTGGCGGGGGACTCGTCTGCGGCCGCATCCTGCGGTGGTGACATGTCGTCCACGTCACTGGCCGCGGCAACCGCCTCTTCCTCAGACTCATCGGCCGTTCCATCATTTGCCGACTCCATGCCCAGCCCCGGAATCTCGGCCAGGTCAAGCTGCAGCTCTTCGCCAATAGCGTTCAGGTCACGCAGCTCGGCCAGCGACGGCAGGCCATCAATGTTCTTCAGGCCGAAATAGTTCAGGAACTGCTTGGTGGTGCCGTACATGGCGGGACGTCCGGGAACATCACGATGCCCGACCACGTGTACCCACTCGCGCTCCAGCAGGGTTTTCATGATATTGGTACTGACAGCCACACCGCGAACGCTCTCGATTTCACCGCGTGTAATCGGCTGACGATAGGCGATCAGCGACAGTGTTTCCAGCAGTGCGCGTGAGTAGCGTGCCGGCTTCTCTTCCCAGAGACGTGCAACCCATGGCTGCATGGTTTCACGTACCTGGATACGGTAGCCGCCGCCGACCTGTACAAGATCGATGCCGCGCGCCTGGTAATCTTCCTGCAGCGCGGTGATGGCCTCGCGCAAGTCACCGCGCTCGGGCTTTTCATTGTCCTCGAACATGACCAGCAACTGGTCCAGTGTCAGGGGCCGACCGGCGGCCAGCAGAATAGCTTCCAGAATGAGCTTGAGTGGTGTCGTTTCCATAGGTTCAGGCCGTCACTTGATCAGCGGATTCGGGCACCACCGCATCCTGGCTGCGGGTGGCCGCCTTGACGTGGATCGGTGCATAGGGTTCAGACTGCGTCAGGTCCAGCAGGGATTCCTTGACCAGTTCGAGTATTGCCAGGAATGTCACCACGACACCCATACGTCCTTCTTCGGCCGTGAAGAGATCGGTGAACGGGGTAAACCGGTCGCTGCTGACCCGGCTAAGCACGATGGACATGCGTTCGCGGACGGACAGCGCTTCCAGTTGAACATGGTGATGGGCATACATGGAGGCACGCTTCATGACTTCCTGGAACGCGGCGATCAGATCCTGCAAGTCAACTTCCGGTGGCAGCTGGATCACCTTCTGGTCCGGCGCCTCGGCCTCGGCCTGGAACACATCGCGACCGAGGCGCGGCAGTTCGTCGATATCCTCCGCCGCCTGCTTGTAACGCTCGTATTCCTGCAGTCGTCGCACCAGCTCGGCACGCGGATCGTCTTCGTCTTCTATGTCCCCGGCGGGACGCGGCAGCAACATGCGCGACTTGATCTCGGCCAGCGTCGCGGACATGACCAGGTATTCACCTGCCAGCTCCAGCTGCATATCATGCATTAGTCCAATATATTCAATGTATTGCCGGGTAATATCGGCTACCGGGATGTCGGTAACATCAATGTTCTGCTTGCGGATCAGGTACAGCAACAGGTCCAGCGGGCCCTCGAAGGCCTCCAGAAAGACCTTGAGTGCATCGGGTGGAATGTAGAGATCGGCAGGCAGCTCGGCAACAGCCTCGCCCTGCACAACGGCGAGGGGTAGTTCTTCCTGGGTGTGGACGTCCGGCGTGGTCTCTGGGCTCGTGCTTTCGCTCATTGAGTACCTGGCAGGTGAGGCGCGTAGGGTTCAGGGGATACTACCCTATTTTGTGTTGCGTGTCGCATAAATTACTACATATACAGGTTCGACCGACCCGCCGCTGTGTCAGTAAATGAGGCCCATGGCCGCGCGCACTTCCTCGAGCGTGGCACGGGCCACGGCGCGGGCAGCCTCGGCGCCTTCATTGACAATGGCACGCACCCGGCCCGGGTCCGCTTCGAACTCACGGGCGCGTTCCTGTACCGGCTGCAACTCGGCCAGCACACTCTCGATTATCGGTTGCTTGCAATCCAGGCAGCCGATACCGGCCGAGGTGCAGCCGTCCCGGACCCAGTCACGCACCTCGTCATTGGAATAAACCAGGTGCAACTGCCAGACCGGGCAGATGTCCGGGTTTCCCGGGTCGGTGCGACGGACGCGCGCCGGGTCTGTCGGCATGGTACGCAGTTTTTCCTGCACGGCTTCCGGCGCCTCGCGCAGGCTGATTGTATTGTTATAGGACTTGGACATTTTCTGGCCATCGAGGCCGGGCATTTTCGATGCCGGCGTCAACAGCGCCTCGGGCTCGGTCAGGATCATGCGGCCGCCGCCTTCGAGGAATCCAAGCAGGCGTTCCTGGTCACTGATCGCCAGGTTCTGCTGTTCCGCAAGCAAGGCACGCGCCACATCAATGGCCTCGTGATCACCCTGCTCCTGGTAACGCTTTAATAACTGGCGATAGAGCTTTGCGTTCTTTTTACCCATCTTTTTGATGGCGGCCTCGGCAGCTTCTTCGTAGCCGTCTTCGCGTCCGTAAATATGGTTGAAGCGACGCGCAATCTCACGGGTAAGTTCAACGTGTGCTACCTGGTCCTCACCGACCGGCACTTTGTCGGCACCGTAAATAAGAATATCCGCGCTCTGTAACAGGGGATAACCGAGGAATCCGTAGGTGGCGAGATCACGTTCGCGCAACCGCTCCTGCTGGTCCTTGTAGCTGGGTACGCGTTCCAGCCAGCCAAGCGGCGTGACCATCGACAACAACAGGTGCAGTTCGGCATGCTCGGGCACCTGTGACTGTATGAACAGATGCGCGGAACCCGGGTTGACGCCGGCCGCCAGCCAGTCGATCACCATATCCCAGATGCTGTCGGCGATGATGCCGGAGTCCTCGTAATGGGTAGTCAGTGCATGCCAGTCGGCGACAAAGAAAAAACAGTCAAATGTCTGTTGCAGACTGACCCAGTTTTTCAGAACGCCATGATAGTGGCCGAGATGCAGATGGCCGGTGGGACGCATCCCTGACAATACCCGGCCCTGTGTATGTAAACCACCCAATCGTAATCTCCTATTTACCCATCAATGTGTTGAGTACGCGCATGAACTGGATGCCCTGCATACCCGACAGTGAACTGAACATGCCGAGGAAAAATTCAAGCAGCGGCCACAACAGCACGCCCAGTATACCGGTGACCAGCAAGCCGATCAGGATAAAAAATCCCCACGGTTCGAGTCGGCTGAGCCCGTATGCCAACGGCCCCGGCAACAGTCCGGTAGCCACCCGGCCACCGTCCAGTGGCGGTAACGGCAGCATATTGATGACCATCAGCACGACGTTAATGAATATACCGGCGACGCCCATGTACACCAGTGCCACGCCGGATTCACCCAGCGTCAGACCCAGCCGTATCAGTAGCGCCCAGACCAGCGCCATTAACAGATTAACGAAGGGGCCGGCCGCCGCCACTATGGCCATGTCGCGTTTTGGATGATTCAGGTTGCGCCAGTTCACCGGCACCGGTTTGGCATAACCGATTGCGATGCCGGCAAACATGATCATCATGGCGGGCAACAGGATCGTGCCAAACGGGTCAATATGCTTTAACGGGTTCAGCGTCAGCCGCCCGAGCATGAGTGCGGTGTTATCACCCAGCCGGGACGCGACCCAGCCATGCGCCGTCTCATGCACCGTAATCGCCAGCAATACCGGGACGACCCAGATCGCAATTAGTTGTACCACGCTCAATTCAGACATCGGCGGATTATAACGTCTCGGCAAACGTTTGCATGTCAGTCGATTGCCTCGATGACACCGCAGCCCTGGCGCAGCACCACCGGCACACTGTCTGTCATATCCACCACGGTGGTTGGCTCAATCCCGCAATTGTCGCCATCGATCACCAGGTCCAGATCATGCTCGAGTCGGTCCCGGATGATATTTGCATCCGTCTCCGGCATGTCTTTACCCGGCAGAATCAGCGTGGAACTCATCAGCGGTTCACCGAGTTCATCAAGCAATGCGTGCGTTATCGGGTGATTCGGCACACGTATACCGATGGTCTTGCGTTTCGGATTCTGCAGACGCCGCGGCACCTCATTGGTGGCACGCAGGATGAACGTAAACGGCCCCGGCGTCAGTGACTTCAACAGGCGATAGGCGCTGTTATCGACTTTTGCATAGGTCGATATCTCGGACAGGTCACGGCAAACCAGCGTGAAATTATGCCTGTCATCCAGACCGCGAATACGGCGAATACGCTCCATGCCACGCTTGTCGCCGACATGACAACCGAGCGCATAACTGGAATCAGTCGGGTAGACGATCAATCCGTCCTGGCGAATGATCTCCACGGCATGCCGAATCAGCCGTACCTGCGGGTTGACCGGGTGAATTTGAAAGAACTGGCTCATATAATCAGATTATTGCTCGCGCAAAGACACAAAGAAAAAGAATATTTCGCGCAAAGACGCCAAGGCGCAAAGCAAAACATTATTATTGCATCTTGAATGGCGAAATATTTTGCAATCCCCTTGTAGTTAGTCAGCCTGTAGCTCAGGCATTGATTCCGATCCGGAAAAACAACTGATGATGTCTCGTCATTGCGAGGAACGCGATGACGGCGTTTTAATAACTAATCAATAGTTCCCTGGTTCTTAATTTATTAATCTCTGTGTTCTCCGTGTTCTCTGTGGCAAATCTTTTCTTTGCGCCTTGGCGTCTTTGCGCGAAATATTCTTACTCATTATGCCTCGACGTCTTTGCGCGAGATAGCGTGAATCAATGCACCCGCCACTGCTCACTCTCCCACACCGGCGTACAACCCGCCGGCAGCGGCGGCAACCGGCCCAGCCGTATCCAGGGATTTTCCGGCCCGTGGTAATCGGAACCGCAGGATGCCAGCAGCACCTCGTTGCGGCACAGGTTCGCCATACTCGACACCTGGTCGGCGGTATGACTGCCCGACACGACCTCCATGCCTTGACCGCCACACTCCCTGAACGCACCGATACAGCGGCGCAGCTTGCTCGCACTCATGCCATAGCGCGCCGGATGCGCCAGCACGGCCACTCCGCCTGCGGCACGAATCCACCCCAGCACATCTTCCAGGCCAGCCCATTCGCCGCTCACATAACCCGGTTTGTTATTCACCAGGTAACGCTTAAACACCTCGCGCACGTTCCTGGCATAACCCTGCTCGACCAGGAAGCGGGCAAAGTGGGTGCGGCTGACAATACGGCCCTGGGCCAGCTGGCGGGCACCCGTCAGCGCACCGCCGATACCCGCCCGGGCAAGGCGTGTACCGATCTCCTCCGCCCGCCAGTCGCGAAAGGCCATCAGCTGATCGAGGCCCTGCCGCAACACCGGGTTGTCCGAATCGATACCCAGACCGAGCACGTGCAGGGTTTGCGCTTGCCAGGTCACGGAAATCTCGACACCGGGAACCAGTCGCAGGCCTGTCTCAATGGCAATGGCGCGCGCCTCGGCCAGCCCGTCCACGCAATCGTGGTCGGTCAGGGCCAGCACATCGACGCCGGCGGCTGCGGCCGCCCGGACCAGGTCGGCGGGACTCAGGGTGCCGTCCGAGGCGAGTGAATGGCTGTGCAAATCGTATTGGATCGTCATCTCGTCCCATTCTACAGGAGCCGCCGTCATGTTGGTGTCATTCGCACAGCCCTGTCAGGGTATCCCCGTTCGCGACAGACTGCCCAAGACTGGTAACATAGCGGTTTCGCCCAGACAGAACGCACGCATGGAACTACCGACCGGACAACTGGATACCCTGAAAACGGACGCCGCCGCGCTGCTCGAAGCCTGTGCAGCTGCTACGCAGCCGGGCGGGACGGGCGAGCCGGAGGACGCCGGACAGTTCTTCACCGAAGGCATGCAACAGATGGATGCGCTGAATTACCCCGAACACGTCCGCGCAGTCATGGCAAAATACCATCGCCAGTGGAATATCGACCGCTCGCTACACTAACCATCACCCGACTCCCTGACCACACAAGCTGACATGCAATGAAATTTCTCTTCGACCTGTTTCCAATCATCCTGTTCTTTGCTGCGTACAAAATGTACGACATCTATGTCGCGACGGCGGTTGCAATCGGGGCCGCATTTGTCCAGACCGGCCTGTTCTGGATCAAGAACCGCCGTTTCGAAAAGATGCACCTGATTACACTCGCCATACTTGTCATCTTCGGCGGACTGACACTCGCATTACGTGACCCGGTTTTCATTAAATGGAAACCGACCGTGGTTAACTGGTTGTTCGCCGGCGTCTTCATGGGTGCCCGCCTGTTCAGCAAAACCACATTGATTGAGCGCATGATGGGACATGCCATTTCAGTACCGGCACCGGTCTGGCAACGACTTAACTGGGCGTGGGTGCTGTTCTTTATATTTATCGGCATCGTTAATCTGTACGTCGCCTTCAATTACAGTGAATCGACCTGGGTGAATTTCAAACTGTTCGGCATGATGGGCATGACGCTGGTATTCGTGTTCGCACAGGCGTTTTACCTTGGCCGCTACATGGAAACACCGGAGGACGAAACGTAATGCTCTACGCCATCATCAGCCAGGATCGCGAAGACAGCCTCGCCGACAGGTTGCAGGCGCGCCCGGCACACCTGGCGCGTTTGCAGGCACTGCTTGACGAAGGACGGCTGGTACTTGCCGGTCCGCACCCCGCCATCGACAGTGAAGACCCCGGCGAAGCCGGCTTCAGCGGCAGCCTGGTAATTGCGGAGTTTCCTTCACTGGATGCGGCACAGGCCTGGGCCGACGCGGACCCTTACGTCGCCGCCGGCGTCTATGCCAGCGTCGTTGTTAAACCCTTCAAGAAGGTATTGCCCTGACATGCCAGACAATCGCACCATGACCATACGCACCCGCCTGGAACAGGCATTCAAACCATTGGCCCTTGAAATCATTGATGAAAGTGCCAAGCATGCCGGCCATGCCGGGGCTGCCGGTGGCGGCGGACACTACATCGTCAATATCGTGTCTGCGGCGTTTACCGACAAAAGTCCGATTCAGCGTCATAGACTGGTTTACGATGCCCTGGATGATATGATGCAAAGCGAAATTCACGCCCTCAGTATCCAGGCCAGAACCCCCGAAGAGAATTAACCCATCCACCCATATATCAAAGGTACATGCAATGAACTTACGTAATGTATTACTGGCCGGAGCCCTGTTGTCCCTCGCCGGCTGTGACCAGATGCAGTCCTCACTCAATACCACCGATAGCGGCAGCACACCTGTCCGCCGTCACCGGCGACATCATCGCAACCGTCAACGGTTCACCGATTACCCGGCAGGTACTTGACGTCTACAAGCAGCAACGTGCCGCCAAGGGTATCAAACCGGATACCAGCGATGACGCCGCGGTCCTGAACGAACTGGTTGCACTCGAGCTGATGCGCCAGGAGGCCGTCAACAGCGGCGCCAAGGCTGACCCGGTGATCAGCGCCACGCTCGACCAGCTGGATCGCAGCACACTTGCCGGCGCTGCCATCAAGTCATTCATCACAGCCAATGAAACCAGCGACGAAGAACTCAGGAATGCCTATGACACCGGTGTCGGCAAACCGGGCAAGGAATTCAATGCCCGTCACATCCTGGTGGAAAGCGAGCAGGAAGCCAAAGACATTATCGCGCTGCTGGATGGCGGCGGTGATTTCGCCGAGCTGGCCAAGGAAAAATCGACCGGTCCGTCAGGCCCTAACGGCGGCGAACTGGGCTGGTTTGGTGCCGGCCAGATGGTCAAACCGTTTGCTGATGTCACCGCTGCACTGGAAAAAGGCAGCTATACGAAAGAGCCGGTTCAGACCCAGTTTGGCTGGCACGTTATCCGGCTTGAAGACTCTCGCGAGGGCACTCCGCCACCGTACGAGGACGTCAAGGAACGCCTGAAGATCATGCTTGCAAACCAGAAACTGCAAAAGCATATCGAGCAGATCAAAGAATCAGCAACAATCGACATCAAGTAATCTGTACACGGCCGGCGGATGTATTCGCCGGCCGTATTTTTCAGCCCGCCTGCTGGCTGTCGCTGCCTGCCGCTTTCGGCACTGCAACTCCATGCAAACCCTTCGCCGTATCCAGACTGTCGGTCAGTGACTGCATCTCGAGCAACACATTGCCTGGCAAGTGGAGCGGAGATTGTACGCGGTCGATGAAGCGTTCCCACCAGCCGGCCAGCACACGTGGCCCGGCCTGCTCCGGGATTGAGTCGAAATCATCCGCGATCACCACGATTCCGGCCGCCGCATCTGAGTCGGGAAATACCGCACTGAATGCCTGTCGATAACGTTCAGACCGTGGCACAGCAGTATCTTCAACAATATACCAGGGCATGCCGGCCTCTATACCGAGGTGCCGGCTGACTTCGTGATTGAATGCCTTCTGAATATCCTGCGCATCCACCGCATAAGGCACCCGGTTAACCAGCAGACGCATCGCACCCTCGAACCCGTTCAACTGAAGAATGCGCAATAATGCAAATGCTTCGGCCTGGGATTGTTTTTCCGGTGTTACCACGAGCAGGACAACCGGTGATGCCAGGCAACAGGCGAGCAGTTCGCGCGGTCCCATTCCGGATGTGTCGATCAGAAAGTCATCGTAACCCTCCTCGACATCCATCGCGTTCACATACTGCGCGAGTATTTCCCGATCTATTGTCGACCAGTCGGCCAGGGGTGTGTCACTTGACAGGATATCAACACCGAGGTACCCGCGACTGATTACCTGCTGGTGATCATGATCGGTGTCCACCTGCTGTGGACGCTCGATGATGTGCTGAACATCGATAAAACAATCGACCGGCGAGTCGCAGTCTGGCACATGATACAGGCCGACCTGGCGGCCGCGACGTACCAGCTCCAGGGAAAGATTGACTGCCAGGTGGGTCTTGCCAACACCTGCACTGCCGCCTGTTATCGTCATTATTCTGGTCATGATTAAATAACAGTATTGTGAATCAGCGCCCTGTTGGCAAGGAAATCAACGGGAAACATCATGCAATCGCAGGTGTGGCGTCACCCAGCCAGCGCTCGAGTTCTGTCAGCGTCATGGGCTTGCCGATGTAATATCCCTGGTAATAATCGCATTTCATGCCTTTCAGCAAATCATGAACGGTCCGGGTTTCGACGCCTTCCGCCGTCACTGTCAGGCCAAGGCTGTGACCAAGATCGATAGTGGCACGCACGATCGAGGCATTTTCCTCATCCGAGTCCATATCAACAACGAAGGATTTATCTACTTTCAGGGTATGCACGGGCAAACGACGCAAATGAACCAGCGATGAATGTCCGGTGCCGAAATCGTCAATTGACAGTTTCAGCCCCATGGCGGCCAGTTGCTCAAGTATCTCGATGACCTGATCGGGATCGAGCATGACGCCGGTTTCGGTTATTTCAAGCAGCAGGGAATCAGGACTGAGGTTGTGACGCGACAACGCATCTTCGATTCGCATCATCAGCTTGAAATCATGCAGGTTATGCATGGAAAGATTGATTCCCGAACGCAGACCGGGGTCGATTACCTGCAGCGACGCGAGATCGCGACAGGCCGCATCGATCACCCACTCGGACAATTGCTTGATAAGCCCGCTCTGCTCCGCGGCACGGATGAAGTTGTCCGGCATGAGTATCCGGCCGTCGGGCTGCCGCCAGCGGACCAGCGCCTCAAGGTAATGAATACGGCCGGAGGCGAATTCAATAACGGGCTGATAGACGAGGAACAGGTCATTACGACCAATGTCTTCGTTGAGCATGCCGTCCAGGTTCATGCGGGTCATGGCAATATGATCAGTCGTGGCCGGGTCGTGTATTGCGTAGCCCATATTGCCGCTCTTGGCCGTGTACATGGCATAGTCAGCATTGCGTAACAACTCGTCGACTTCCTCGCCATGTTCCGGCATCAAGGCGATACCGATACTGACCGAGGCAGACAGTTTGTGCCCCTTCACCTCGAATTCATGCTGCATTGACTGGATGATTTTCTGCACGACCTGTTCCGCCTGCCCTGCATCCGTATCCGGCAACAGGACAACGAACTCATCACCACCCAGACGCGCCAGGGTATCCGACTCGCGTAAAACATCGGCGATACGCGCAACCACTTTCTGCAACAGCAGGTCGCCGGTATGGTGGCCGAGCATGTCGTTGACGTATTTGAATCGAACCATATCAATCAGGAGTACGGCTGCGATGGCGGGTTTGCGATGGTGCTCGGCAATCAACTGGCTCAACCGGTCTTCCAGCAAGGCGCGGTTGTAGGTGCCTGTCAGCGGGTCACGTATCGCCATATCACGCAAGGTTTCATACAGTTCACCCAGTGCATGAAAACTCACCGGCGAGCCCTTGCCGTTATTCATCTCGGTTTCATCGCTGCGGGCCCAGCGTGCCTTCAACTGGTAACTCAGGCTCTGCAATGGTTTGAATACCGAATACCTGACTATCAACAGCGCCAGCCCGACCGACAATAACAACGCCAGCGCCACGATTATCAACAGGCGATCGTTGGTCCTGTCAATTTCCACTATCAGTTCATCGGCATTGCGTGCTGCGATGATCTCCAGCACGGGTGTATCAGTTCCGGTTTTGAGCGAGTAACCGGACTGGACGAAATTCGCCATACTGGCGTCCTCCCAGTCCGGCGAACTAAACACCCGGGTGCCAGCGGCATCGTTTATTCGTACCGGCATTTTCAGACGTTCAGCAAGCTTGCCAATGCCGGACAGCGGGTCGTATACCACCTGCAGAAAGCCGGTCGGCACCAGTCCGCCAACCGGTACAATCGTCGCCGCACGCACCTGCCCTTCATGCAGACACAGCTCATTAAGAGGCTTCAGTCGCTCCGTGCCAGTACGTGCCTGCATGCGTCCGGCCAGGCCGGCGCAAACCGGTTCGCTGTTTTCTGCAGCACCGGACTCTCGCAAGGAGTAACCGAGCAATGTGAAATTGATATCGAACACGTAGATACCGACTGCATCGATCAGGCCGGAGGTAACCGGTGCACGGTGGTAGGCCGTTTGCAGCACCTGCACAAGTGCTGCGTGATCAGACGAATCAAAGGCCATCCGGAAATTGCTATCCTTCTGGATGTTTAAACCCATGCGACGCGCGAACGCTGCCTGTTCATCGAGGACCTCGGCGACCTCGCTTTCCATCAGCTGCGTCATGTGTTGCCGCTGGAAATTGAATGCCAGGTCGCGGTAGGTCTGCGCATTCATATAGACAGTCACCGCACTGACTACACCCAGCAGAACGATGGCAATGACCAGTCCGGACAGCAAATTAAGGTTGAGCGGCTTGAGCATTGACAGGACCATCTGGTGACAACTCAACCTAATATAACGTGTCACAGACGACCTGTCCCGCAAATCAGGGGCTTATTGTGAGTAAATACCGGAAATTCACTGCTCTCTGGCAGCACAAAGCGCAACAGCAGAGACATGTCTCTCTGCCGGCACCCTGCATAATCCGTCACCTGGCCGTCAGGCCAGCACCGGATATGTGACCGAACTCGCGTTACAGCAAGGACTGTATTTTTTCCACGAGCCTGTCGCTTTGTGGCCCGGTAGAACTCGAGTAACTGCCGACAAGATTACCTTCACGGTCGAGCAGGTACTTATGGAAGTTCCAACGCGGGAATTCACCTGACTTCTCACCCAAGCGCTGATACAGCTCACCTGCCTTGCCTTTGCGGGTATGGGTTTTTTCGAACATAGGAAAATTTACACTGTAGGTCAGTCTGCAAAAACGTTTGATTTCGCCCTCGGCACCAGGCTCCTGCCCACCAAAGTCGTCACTGGGAAATCCGAGCACAACCAGTCCACGCTCATTGTATTTTTTGTACAGCGCCTCCAGGCCTTCATACTGTGGTGTGAATGCGCATTTACTGGCGGTATTTACTATCAGCAGAACCTTGCCATGATATGTGTCACAGAGATTTACCAGTTCATCGCTTGCCAGCATCCTGACGTCGATCCCCTCCAGCAGAGCGCATGCCTGTGACTGAGACGCAAACACCACAGCTTGCTAACATAAAAACGGCACTTGCCAGGCTGGAGCGCATATCTACAAACCTACCAGAGGCTGCAACAGTCGACTGAACATGCCTGTAAAACGCAACCGCTCGTCGGTGGCAATCAGACATATGCAGGGTTCACTGGTATCCGCAACAGGCTGGTGCGAGACGCTGTCGTCAAGATCAGCGAGATCACCCGGACCAAAACGGCCGATCTCGTCAGAAAATGATCCCCTTAAAACCAGGGTTAATTCGGTTCCGCCATGGCTATGATGAGGAATTGTAGTACCTGGTGCGATACTGAACAGACGCACAGTTCCCCGCTCGCTTGACACCTGGTTGATGATGAACTGACGTATCCCCGGTGCAACCATGCGCCAGTGAATACTATCGAGACCGTCAGGAAAATATTTCGCGAGGACCGCCGGCAGCCCCGCAACGTTAACGACCGGCGGATTCTCTGTCTCCAGGCACTCGGGCTTGTCGATACGGTCCCAGATGTGATCAAGGCTGTCGACGGATACATCGTCAGGAATTAACTCACTGAGCATGCTGCCGCCAAGCTGCTCGGCATCCGCAACACGCTCTCGACAGCGCTGACATGTCTCCAGATGCGCAGTCAGTACGAGCGAAAGTCCTTCCGGCAATGCACCGGCGGCGTGTGTCATCAAGGTTGAATCGTCAGCGTGATGAAACCTGTTCATGATTGTGCACCCATGGCATCGCGTAACTTACCAAATGCGAGGCGTAAACGTGATTTGACTGTCCCGAGTGGCAACTCCAGTCGCGTACAGATCTCGCTGTGACTGAGGCCCTCGTAATAGGCAAGATGAATGACGGCCAACTGGTCTGCTGGCAGAGCTTTCATATGTGCCGTTACATGCATTGCGTCCATCCTGCTGGTGCCGATGGGATCACTGTCACGCTCATCAGGCAGGATGGACGACTCCTGGTCGTACTCGACTTCATAAAATTTCTGGCGCCTGATTTTGTCGATACGCAGATTTCGTGCAATGCGAAAAATCCAGGCAGATGGAACTGCGCGCGCCGGATCATAGGTAGACGCCTTCCGCCATATTTTGACCATGGTTTCCTGCATCAGGTCTTCAGCGAGCGCACTGTCGGCGCCCAGTCTTTGCATATAGGTCTTTATTCGCGGCGCGAAGAATTCAAAAAGGCGAGAAAAACTCTGCCTGTCCTGATCGACTGCCTACCGCCACAAGCCACCCGGACAGTACCTCTGCGGAGGGCTCCGTATCATCGACTTCTATGATTTTTTCCACTGATAGCTGGTTCATGCGACTGGATTTATGCTGTGGATACTGACACCTTACGCGACCGGGTGGCAAGCGGATCACAAAAAGTCACCCGTCAGGAGGCAATAAATGCCCGCCAGTTTGAGGCCGGCAAGGAATCCGGCCTGCGCAGCAAATGATCCACACCGGCCTGTCAGGCGTAGTTGATTGAAAACACAGGGCCTTGAAATGCAAAAAACTGCCAATCCCGCATCACGACCGCTGGCAATTGCTGTCATTGGAACCGGCATCTCCGGCATGGCGGCAGCCTGGCTGCTGTCAAAGCGTCACGATATTACGGTTTATGAGAAGAATGACCGTATTGGTGGTCATAGCAACACGGTGAGTATCGAGCAAGGCACAGACAGGATACCTGTCGACACCGGGTTCATTGTCTACAATGAACGCAATTACCCCAACCTGACAGCACTGTTCAGTCACCTTGATGTGGCCACAGAGTGTTCCGACATGTCATTCTCGGCCTCGCTTGATGATGGCAGTTTCGAATACTCGGGCACAGGGCTCGGCGGCCTGTTCGCACAGCCACGCAATCTGCTGCGACCACGCATGTGGTCGATGCTACGCGATCTCAGGCGTTTCTATCGTGAAGCCACAGCTGATGCGACGGGTACTGATACCGGTATAACACTTGGCGACTACCTCCGTGATAATAATTACAGCAACAGTTTTATTTACGATCATATACTACCGATGGGTGCAGCAATCTGGTCAACACCCGCGCAGGAAATGCTCGATTACCCACTATTTTCATTCATTCGGTTCTGCGACAACCATGGCCTGCTGCAACTGAAAGACCGGCCTGCCTGGCGCACTGTTACGGGTGGCAGCCGTGAATACGTGGACAAACTTACCGCATCGTTTACTGATCGCATTTTGCTCAATACCGGGGTCACTTCCATTCAGCGCAAACCAGACGGGGTCATGATCGAGGATCGGCAGGGTGATATCCGGTGGTTTGATCATGTGGTCATTGCGGCCCATGCAAACGAGACGCTGGATATGCTCACCGACAGCGAGAAAGCGGAACGCCAGCTACTGGGCACCATTCGTTATGAACGTAACCTTGCCATACTGCATAGCGACAATCGCCTGATGCCCCGCACACGCAAAGCCTGGGCAAGCTGGAACTTTATGGGCCAAGGCTCAAATATTAATGACAAAGTATCAGTCACTTACTGGATGAATCGCTTGCAGACTCTTAATTCTGATACAGACCTGTTTGTATCACTCAACCCCCTCATTCAGCCCAGGGAGAATTCTATTCACAGGAGCTTCCAGTACGATCATCCCGTGTTCAACCGGCAAGCAATCCGGGCACAACGCATGCTGTGGAATTTACAGGGAGTGAGACGTACATGGTTTTGTGGTGCCTACTTCGGACATGGATTTCATGAAGATGGGCTGCAGGCCGGTCTCGCGGTTGCCGAGCAATTGGGTGGCTTGCAGCGACCATGGCAAGTGCCGGAAATGAATGGCCGCATACATTGCTACCCCACAGCAGCGACAATCACGGGCAACCGGGTAGCGGCGTGACTGAATCGGCATTTTATATCGGCAAGGTCGTGCATCGGCGGCACCGCCCGAAACAGCACAAACTTACATACCGTATGTTCTCGATGTTTCTTAATCTCGATGAATTGAGTGCGCTCGACAAAACATTACGCCTGTTTTCATACAATCGTCGGGGCCTGTTTTCGTTTTATGACAGTGACCATGGTAACGGCAATGGAGACAATCTCTCCGGCTGGGTCAGGCAGTCACTGGCAGAAGCGGGTATAGCGGGTGCAAACGGGCCGGTATATCTGCTTTGTTACCCACGAATATTCGGCTTTGTCTTCAACCCGCTTAGTGTCTATTACTGCTACGGGCTGGATGGCAAGCTGCATGCCCTGATTTACGAGGTCGGCAATACCTGGGGCGAACAACACTGCTACCTGATTCCAGCCGATGCAGACAACGGCATGGTGAAACACAGTTGTGACAAGGCGTTCTTCGTTTCTCCGTTCATGCCAATGAACTGCCGGTATAACTTCCGCGCACGCGTTCCCGGCAATTCACTCAGCCTCCTGATACGTGAAACCGTTGACGACGAAGCCGTTCTGGATGCCTGGTTTTCCGGCCGCAAGCGCGCACTGACTGATACAGCGCTGCTGGGGCTGGCAGTCAGGTTCCCCCTGATGACACTGAAAGTGGTTGCCGGCATTCACTGGGAAGCCCTGAAACTATGGCTGAAAGGCCTGCCCGTGTTCAAACACGAAACACCGCCCGTAGATAACATCAGCCTGATAAACACACAAAGCGCCCGCACAGGAAATGAACACAAATGAGCACTGAAAATGCGTCCACCTCGGTTAACCGTACCAAGCCGCTGCCACTGAGGGTCCTGCCGGGGATCGTCACTCGACGCGCTACTGCACAACGGCTGGTGCTCGGAAAACTGCAACGGATAAGCCACGGACAGCTGTCTGTCAGACTCCCTGACGGCAACCGGCTGACCTTCAGCGGAGACCAGGCCAGCGACCAGGTTGCAGAACTGGTTATCCACAATGCAGATGTATTCAGTCATCTTTGTAGTGGTGGTGCAATGGCATTTGCAGAGTGTTACATCGATGGACTATGGGACTCACCAGATCTGTCCGCCCTGATGAGGCTGCTTCACCGCAACGAGTCTGCACTGCGCACACACAGGATTGGCAGCCTGCTGACACGATTGTCCAACAGGTACTACCATCGCTCACGTAACAATAACCGGCACGGCAGTCGCCGCAACATCGCCTATCACTACGATCTGGGCAACGATTTCTACCGGTCATGGCTGGATAGTGGCATGACTTACTCGGCCGCACTGTTCCGGCAACCGGATATGTCCCTGGAAGCCGCGCAGGAAGAGAAGTACCGGACAATCGCAAAACTTGCAGGTTTGCGCAGTGGAAGTCATGTGCTTGAAGTCGGCTGTGGATGGGGTGGTTTTATGGAGTATGCTGCCAGGAATAATAACTGCAGGGTCACAGGTATCACACTCAGCAATGAACAGCTCGCATGGACGAATGAGCGCATGCAGCAATGCGGATCAGACAGCAAGGCCGAACTCACAGACTATCGCGACACACAGGGTACTTATGATGCGATCGTTTCCATAGAAATGCTGGAAGCGGTTGGTGAAAAACACTGGCCGTGCTTCTTTGATTCTATCCGCGCGCGCCTCAAACCCGGCGCTGCGGCTGTCATCCAGGTCATTACTATCGATCGCGAACGCTATCGCCACTACCATCGACATACCGATTTTATCCAGCGCTATGTCTTCCCGGGTGGCATGCTACCGACGAACGATACCCTGCATGAACAGGCTGCACGCGCCGGACTGGTCATCGATCATCAGCACATGTTTGGCGAAGACTATGCGCGCACACTGGCCATTTGGCGACAGCGCTTCAACGCCGCCTGGCCGGAGATCCAGTCACAGGGCTTTGATGAATATTTCAGACGGCTCTGGGATTACTACCTGAGCTATTGTGAAACCGGATTTCTCGCCGGGAGCATCGATGTCGGCATCTTCCGACTTCGCAAACCCGGCTGATCACGGCCAACTGTCTGGCAGAACATTGTTCGCCTACAGTTTGCCAGGCCTGGTCACTGCGATACCGACGATTCCTGTTTTTACCCTGATTCCGGTTTTTTATGCCTGGGATGTTGGCATCGGCCTGGCTATCACCGGACTGGTACTGTTTTTCAGTCGTGCCCTGGACGTTATCACCGACCCCCTGATCGGCCGACTCACCGATCGTTACGGTCCGGAGGGCATGCCAAAACTGCTGCTGGCCGGCGCCCTGATTGCTGCTCCGTCCTTGATAATGCTGCTGTCACCGCCGGGTGACGCCGGCCCGGCATGGCTGTTCGTGTGGAGCGCCCTGCTCTACCTGGGATGGACGCTGGTGCAGGTCCCCTACCTGACCTGGGGCGCACGCCTGTCATCAAAGTACCATGACCGTACACGACTTACTTCTGGTCGTGAAACTGCTGTGATCCTTGGCATCCTGCTGTCTGGTTCATTACCGGCAGTGCTCGGCTTTTTGCACTTCAATGAAGCGGAGCGTCTGTCGTTGCTGGGCTGGATTGCGGTCGCGCTCGGAATACCTGCTTTTACCCTGTTATTACGAACTGTCCCGCTACCAAAGCCGGTCGCACCGGCAAAAAGTGGCTGGCGTGGCATCACCGACAACCGCCTGTTTCTGCGCTTGCTTGGCGCCTGGTTCCTGAATGGCCTGGCCAACGGGATTCCGGCAATCCTGTTTCCGCTGTTTTGCTCGCAGGTACTGGAAACCAGTGACCAGTCACGCAATCTTTTACTGGCGTTGTACTTCGGCAGCGCCGTTATTGGTATCCCGTTGTGGCTGACCATAAGCCGTCGCTTCAGCAAGCATCTTAGCTGGAGCCTGGCAATGACTATTACCTGCCCGGCTTTCGCCGTCGCAGCATTCCTTGGCCCGGGCGACACCACCCTGTTCGCCGTTGTTTGCCTGATAACAGGTCTGTGCCTGGGTGCTGACCTGGCACTGCCACCGGCAATTCAGGCAGACGTGGCTGACTGGGACAGGTTACGTTTCCGTCGCAACCGTACTGCCAGCCTGTTCGCCCTCTGGAACATGGCCAGCAAGCTGGCACTGGCGATTGCAGCCGGCACAATTCTTCCGCTGGTCAGTCAACTGGGGCTTGAAGAACCCACACCGCCGGCAGATTCCCTGCGCATGCTGGCAATGATCTATGCACTGATTCCCTGCGTATTCAAGCTGACGGCCATAGGATCTGGTCAGCGGACTGCCGCTGACACCAGCAACGACATGTCGCCATTATCAGCCGCCTTGACCGGCGGGATTATCCAGCTGAAGGCAGAAGATTATGAAAAAAATTATCGTAACGCTGCTCTTGTCAGCATTTATCGCGGGGTGCGGGACAATGAATCCCAGGGACTTTGAAAACAGCATGCAGCAACTCGATCTGTTCGAATACTTTGAAGGAAAAACACGCGCATGGGGTATATTCGAGGACCGTTTCAACCGGCTACGGCGGCAATTCACTGTCGATATCCATGGCGTTGTTAACGGAGACACGCTGGTCCTCGAGGAATACTTTACCTACGCGGACGGTGAGCAACAGGAACGCATCTGGACCATACGCAGGCTCGGCAACAACCGCTACAGCGGTACCGCGGATGATGTCATCGGTGAGGCCACGCGGAGAAACGTATGGCAATGCCTTGCGCTGGAACTATCAACTCGATCTCAGGGTTGGCAACAGAAATGTGAAAGTTGCCTTCGACGACTGGATGTTCCTGCAACCGGACGGCGTATTGATGAATCGTGCCCGGATCGAAAAATTCGGCATTGGACTTGGTACAGTCACACTGGCATTCATGAAATCCTGGCCGGAGAAGACAGCCGCCGCAGCAGCCAGCCAATGAGAGGCAGGTGACCATAAAACTGGCTTGCAGCATCCCAGTGATCGATATGACTCAGCACTTTCGCATTATCTGAAAATTCTACCTCGCTGACTCCCTCAACCAGCCAGTCACCAATAAACCTGATCCGCCCGGTCATTTGCCATTTTATATAGACAGTATTACCCGACCATGCGCGGTCCTGCGCGTCGAACTGCAGTGAAGACACCTGCTCTCGCGTATGCACCAGCAGGCGATGCAATGGCTGCAATCCGTGGATATCATTAAACGGATCACGAAAATTAATATCAGGCTCGGCTATTTCTGCAAGCACCTTGACTGAAGGTGCACCGGACTGCCCCAGATCGGTGAAGACACCGATCCAGTCAGTACAACGCTGTTCCAGCCAGTCACGGTTCACAGGCCGGTAACCCTTCTGACGACCAGGCAATAAAGACGCCACGGCAGGATCCGCAGCAGTTTGAGCCAAATAATGAAACGCCACGGGAATACAATTTCAAAGCGTTTCCCCTGCAGCCCCCGGATAATCTCTGCCGCTGCCATGTCTGGCGACATGACTGCCGGCATTTTAAATTCATTCCTGGCGGTCAGGCGGGTTGCAACGAAACCGGGATTAACTAATCGTATATCAACCCCGCTACCCTGCAATTCAAGCCTGAGCGTCTCGGCGAGGTTGATTAATGCAGCCTTGGACGGACCATATGCAGCCGCCTGCGGCAACCCTCTGTAACCGGCCACCGAAGCGACAATGGCGATTTGCCCGTAGCCACGCTCAAGCATACGCGGAAGGATTTCTGCGAGGCAGTTGGTAACGCCGATGTAATTAACTTCAATATGCTTGCGATAACCCTCAGCTGTAACTGAACCCGCGGCAAGCGGCTCGTATATGCCGGCATTTAAAATAACCAGCTCAGGCAGGTCCAGTTGCCTGACAATCTCGTTAACAGCCACAGCGGCTGCAGATGCGTCGGTCACATCCAGCCTGACAGGCATAATGCGCTGCTGTTGTTCATGCATGCTTACCAAGTCATCCTGGCTGCGTGATGACACGGCAACCTGAACGCCACCCGCAGCCAACTGGTCCGCCATGGCACGCCCTATTCCATGCGTGGCACCGGTAATCCATGCAGTTTTCCACTGACTATTCACGAACCTGCACCTGCTTGCAATTACTGCATCGATAATCGATTACTGAACCGTCTTTCGCAATGAACTGCATGGCAAGCCAGTCACCGTCGTCGCTATACCAGCTAGACAACTGTAATTGCCCTTCGTACCGATAACGCTGTCGCAGATGTCAGGTCGATATCCTGCAATGACGAATTAGTGACATCCCTGGTTATATCGACCTTGTTGATTTTTCCGGTCAGTGTATTCAACACCGCATCGTGATCAAGAACTGCCACATTCCAGTGATTGGTGGGGTAAACCGGCATACTGGAAGACGCCTGCATTTGTCCGTATTGCCATTGAAATTTATTGTCCTGGCGCTTACCTTCCAGGGCCGCTGGCTTGCCATCATCATCCACCTGAACCGACAGGCTCAGCAACCCCGACTCGTCCCATTCTTCGCGCGCATCATAGTGGAACCGGTAGAGTTCAAATCCAATCAGGGTAATCCTGATCCGGGACCTGATCTCCACAACCAGCCGATCGTCACTGCGCAGACGCTTGACCATATGTGTGCCAACCCGCCGATCATTGCGAAAAATATCATATTCATCGATCCTGGGAGCGTCCATGCCCTGATGATGTGTTGCGGTGGTAACGGCGTGGACCTGGCTCGCAAACTGCACCAGGAACCCCGTCACCAGCAACGAGCAGGTAATCGGGACGGCCAGCAGGACCGGCTTTTTCTTCGTGCAGGCATACATAAAAGATATATACGCAGCCAGCGCCAAGATGGATTACCGGATCGTATGTGACTCTAATACAAACCGCCCGGACATGAATCTCATACCAATTTGATCCTGATCATATCCCGGCCCGGGCCGGCCAGCTAAATTGAAACCGAGAGGCCATCCAGATAGGATATGGTCGAGGCCATTACCCATAACCTCTCCCCGGGCAGCTTAAAGGATAGCGAACATGATCACCTATGATGAACTGAACAACGAGAATCACAGCATCACGGAACTCTCAAACGTACTGCTGTTCCTTTTCAAGGAACGCTCCATGTGTGACACCGAAACATGCTGTGAACTGTTTCACCGTTACATGGACCGGGTCAAACATCACATCGAACTGGTCGACAAGAACCTCTACAGCAGACTACTCACCCATGATGATCACGACACCCAGAAAATGGCCCGTAACTTCATGTCCGGTTCACAGGAGATCAGGAAAATAATGACCGGCCTATACCAGGCAGTGGTGTCCGCGCAGCAAAACCGACACACTGGCCATTGCCGACCATGAGCGCTTCCTTAAAGAGACCGAGGAAATGTTCGAGCTGGTACTGGACCGCATTCAGAACGAAACCGAGAAGCTCTACCCGCTGGTACGCGAACTGGCCGGCGACATGAAGAAAGTCGGTTGAGACGAAGGAGCACCGCCATAATCCGGCGCGACCAGCAAGATTGACACAGAGTCAGGACCTGGCCTGCGCCAGCAACGCGATGCAGGCCGCCTCGTCAAGAACTTCAACGCCCAGCTCGACTGCCTTGTCATGCTTCGAGCCCGGATTTTCACCAACGACGACGTAGTCGGTTTTCTTCGACACACTGCCGGTCACCTTTGCCCCCTGCGCCAGCAGTTGCGCCTTCAACTCGTTGCGCGGCATGGACAGCGTACCGGTCAGCACAAATGTTTTGCCGGTAAGTATCGATGATGCCGGCCGTTCGACCTGTGGCCAGTGTATGCCGGCTTTCAGGAGCTGGTCTATCACATGGCGGTTGTGATCTTCCGCAAAGAATTCCACGATATGCAGCGCCACGATCGGCCCGATATCGTGGACAGCCTGCAACGTGTCAGCGTCTGCCTGCATCAGCGCATCAAGATCACCAAACTCCCGCGCAAGTATCTGTGCCGTCGTCTCACCCACTTCACGAATACCCAGTGCGTAGATAAAACGCGCCAGCGTCGTTTGCTTGCTGGCAACCAGCGCAGCGACCAGCTTGGTTGCCGACTTCTCCGCCATGCGATCAAGGCCCGCGAGCACCTCGACCGGCAGCGCGTACAGGTCGCTGACATCATTGACCAGCGACCTGTCGACCAGCTGCTCAACCAGCTTGTCGCCAAGACCCTCGATATCCATGGCACGACGTGAGGCAAAGTGTTTGATTGCTTCCTTGCGTTGTGCGGCACAAAACAGTCCGCCCGAACACCGCACCACCGCCTCGCCTTCGAACCGGTGGACATGTGAACCACACACCGGGCAAACGGGATGTTGCTCGAGCAGCTTGTAGGGAGCACCGCGACGCCGGCCCTTTTTCGGCACCACGCGTACTACTTCGGGAATAACATCGCCGGCACGCCGCACGATGACCGTATCACCCACGCGAACATCCTTGCGGTCGATCTCGTCCTGGTTGTGCAGCGTTGCATTGGTAACTGTCACACCACCGACAAACACCGGCTCAAGTCGGGCAACCGGCGTCAATGCGCCGGTCCGCCCGACCTGCACATCGATTTCGAGGATGGTTGTTTCACATTCCTGCGCCGGAAATTTGCGTGCAATCGCCCAGCGCGGCGCACGTGCGACATGACCGAGCTTGTCCTGCAGATCGAGCCGGTCCACCTTGAACACGACGCCGTCGATCTCGAACGGCAGCTCATCACGGATTTTTTCATAGCGCCGGTAGTAATCCCGGCAGCCCTTGTATCCATGCACCACACGAATATCGTCATACACACGCAGACGCCACTTGCCCAGTTGCTGCAGGATTCCGGAATGGGTATTCGGCATGCGCCCGCCTTCGACAGCGCCAATACCGTAGCAGTACATTTCCAGTGGGCGCCGCGCGGTAATGGCCGGATCCAGTTGCCGCAGGCTGCCGGCAGCCGCGTTGCGCGGGTTGACGAACAGTTTCTGGCCCTGCTCCCCGGCCTGCCTGTTGAGTTCCCGAAAACCGGTATGCGACAGGTATACCTCACCACGCACCTCGAGCACATCGGGAATACCGGCACCCTCCAGTTTGAGTGGAACCGATGCAATGGTGCGCACATTTTGCGTGACGTCCTCACCGGTACTGCCATCACCGCGCGTGGCGGCACGCACCAGCACGCCCGCCTCGTAGCGCAGGCTCACTGCCAGTCCGTCGAGTTTCGGTTCGGCCGCATAGTCGACCTGCACCTTGTTCAGGCTTTCGCGCACGCGCCGGTCAAAATCGGCCAGCTCGTCCTCGGAAAAGGCGTTATCCAGCGACAGCATGCGCACGTCATGCTGCACTTCACCAAAGGCCTTGAGGGGTTCTGAACCGACCCGCTGCGTCGGCGAGTCCGGCGTTGTCAGGGCCGGATAGGACTGTTCGAGATCCTGCAGCTCACGCAGCAGCAGGTCATATTCCGCATCGGATATTCGCGGAGCGTCGAGGACGTAGTAACGGTAGTTGTGTTCGTGCAGCTGGTCATGTAGCGCGCGGGCACGATCGCGTGCGGCCGCCGGCACTTTCATGATGCCGTTTGCGCCACCCGTTGCTGCAGCTGGCAATTAATGACTTCTTCGCGCATGTGATGAATTGTCTGCTGCGTGAGCGCACTGCGGCGTGCATCGCAGATATGCCCGTCGAGGTTGTCAGCCAGTATCCGTGCTGACTCAATCATGGCATCGAATGCCCGAACGGCGTCAACACCGCAGGGCACCTGCATGAACAGGGCCAGGCCCTCGGTGGTGAAGTCATCCATGGCGGACAGGTCGAACGTACCGGGCTCGCGAATATTCGCCAGGGAAAACAGGATCCGTTCGCGACCATCGACCATCTCGGTGCGATGGAAAATCTGCATATCGCCAAATTCGAGTTTCGCCATGGCCAGGGCACCCAGCAGTACCGGACCGCGAAACGGCACACTGGTCGGCGCCGTCACTAACAGTGAGAACACTGTCTCCGCCGGACCGGGAGCCGGACTGCTGTCCGGATTATTCCTGGCTCGCGTGGAGTGATCCTCATCGAATCGCATCGGCTCCATCGATTCCAGCTCGTCAACCGCGAAATCGGGGGCAGCCTTGCGACGAATCGAACCGCGTTTTAAACGGCGCTTGCGGGGTTTCGGCTCACGTGATTGCAAGCGGCCGGCGACATAGATGCCAATGATCAGCAATATACCGATCAGTAGCAGTATCCAGCGCATGTTTTCCATTCAGCAATCCACCTGCCGCATTACACGGCAACCAGCTGCACGGCCTCATCCACGTCGACAGCCACCAGGCGCGACACACCCGGTTCGTGCATGGTCACACCGGTCAGTTGGCTGGCCATTTCCATGGTGACCTTGTTGTGCGTGATAAAAATAAACTGCACATGCTCGGACATCTTGCGCACCATGTCGCAATAACGACTGACGTTGGCATCATCCAGTGGCGCGTCCACCTCGTCGAGCATACAGAACGGTGACGGATTCAGCTTGAATATAGCAAACACCAGTGCGATTGCCGTCAGCGCCTTCTCGCCACCGGACAGCAGGTGGATGGTGCTGTTGCGTTTGCCTGGCGGGCGGGCCATCACGGTCACGCCGGTATCCAGCAGATCTTCGCCAGTCAGCTCCAGGTAGGCATGGCCACCGCCAAACAGAACCGGGAAGTTTTCCTGCATACCTTCGTTAACGCTCTCGAAGGTTTCCTTGAAACGGCTACGGGTCTCGCGATCAATCTTGGCGATCGCATTTTCAAGCGTGGTCAACGCTTCTGTCAGGTCGGCATTCTGCGCATCGAGGTAGACCTTGCGTTTCGACTCTTCTTCGTACTCATCGATGGCTGCCAGGTTGATCGGACCCAGGCGCTGTATGCGCCGTTCGAGTTTCTCGGCACGCTCGGACCAGACATCGACAGAGGCCTCATCCTCGAGATTATCCAGCAACGGCTTGTACTCGAAACCCGACTCCGTAATCTGTTCCAGCAAGGTGTCACTGCGTACCTTTATTTCCTGCCAGTCCATACGGTCCTGCGTAATCTGCTCGCGCTGCTCGCTGACCTCACGCTCCTTGCGCACGCGTGACTGGTCCAGCTCGCGCGTACCGTGCTCGGTCTCCTCCACCTGTTTGCGCGCCTTCGTCAGTTCGCCTTCCACTTCAAGCCGGCTGGTCAGCAGACCTTCCAGCTCCTGATCCAGTTCAACAATCGGCGTATCGCCCGTCGACAGGATGTTGTTCAGCTCATCACGCCGGGTCAGCAACTGCCGGCTCTGCTCATGCATGCGGGTAAGCGCCTGTTCGATCGCGGCGTGTGCAGTACGCATCGATTCGGCGCGAATCGCCATCTCGTGTGATTGCTGCTGATCAGCCCGGGCACGCTCACGTGCAGCATCCAGCACCCCACCCAGTTCCTGTTGTTGCCGCGTACGGGTTTCGCGCTCGATCTTCAGCTGCTCGGTCGCGGCAAGTGCTTCCTCGAGACGTGCCTGCGCATCGGCCGCTCCTGCGCTTCCTTGTCCTTCTCTGCGCGCAAGGCCTGTGTTTCAACCTGGACATGCTCACTGCGGCTCCGCTGCTGATCCAGCCGGGTGTGCCCGGAAGCGAGATCGGCGCGTAATTCGCTGACCGCCCGGTGGGTCGCATTGTGTTCCTGCTGCAGCTGGTCACGCTCGGACTCGGCCGCACGCAGTCCTTCGCGCGATTCCGCCACGGCCTGGTCGAGTGCCTCGATCTTTGCAGCCTGTGCCTGTACTGCCTCCGTGAGCCGGGCGATATCGCGCTCGCGCTCGAGCACACCGGCCCGTCCATCGGTGTCGCGCGCTACTCTTAACCAGCTGCGACCAACCCAGATTCCATCCCGTGTAATGACGGATTCATGCGTATCCAGCCGGCTGCGCAACGCCAGCGCCGCACTGAGTGAATCGGCTGCGTAAATACCGTCCAGGAATGCACCGACGGACCACGGTGCAGTAACCTTGTCGGCCAGCGGCACGCCGTTATGCCCACCACCTGCTGCTGCGCCCGTGGCACTGAGATCGAACAGCGAGACATCACCTTCGGTCAGGCTGCCCAGCACGCTTTCCGCGTTAGCCAGCCCATCGACGCAGACTGCTTCAAGATAATTACCGAGCGCCGTCTCGACCGCATGCTCCCAGCCTTCTTCAACCTTGATTTCCTGCGCCAGCCTGGGCGCGGCCTGCAGGCCATGGGTTTTCAGCCAGCCGCTGATCTGTTCGGAACGCTGGCCGAGCGCAGCACGCTGCAGCGTTTCCAGCGAGGCCAGCTGGCCGCGCGTGTCATGATGCTCACTCTGCAAGCCGGACAGGGTGCGCGCCTGCGCCTCCATGCTCTCGCGCAGATCGCTGATCCGGCGCGTGGCGGTTTCCAGCTTGACCTGCACACCGGCGACCAGCAATTCACGCGCCTCCAGGCCCTCTGCAAGTTGTTCGATATCCGCCGTCAGTGAATGGCTGTTGAGCTGTTGCTGCTCGTCACCCATACGACCGAGACGTTCATCAAGCTGCAGCATGTGACGTTCAAGATGATCCAGGCGCGCACGCTCCACCTGTGCAGACTGGGTGCGTTCGGCAACCCGCTGGTTGAAGGCATCCCATTCAAGCTGCCAGGACTGCATGGCCTGTTCCGCTTCGGCCAGTGCGGCATTGGACGACACCAGTCGCTCGCTCGCAGCCGTGTACTCGGGTCCGATCGATTCGAGGTTGCCGGCCAGTTCGGCCAGGCGTTCGGTATCGAGCCTGATGTGTGTCTCGACCTCGGCAAGTGTCTCCTCGGCGCGCGTGAGTTCCTGTTGCTGCTGCTGGCGTGATTCACGGTGATGCTGGATCGCCTGTTCGACCCGCGCGACATCGGAACCGAGCTTGTAATAACTGCCCTGCACGGAATTGAACGCATCGTTGGCCGTCGTCAGGTTCTGGCGCAATGTTTCGAGTTCACTTTCGATCTTGCGTTGCGCGGCCGTTTCGGCTTCCAGCGCCAGCTCACGCTCACTCAGCAGCCGTTCACGCTCGCTGCATTGTTCATGCATGGCGTTGTAACGCAGCGCCAGCAATTCCGCACTGACCTGGCGTTCCTCTTCCTTCAGTTCCTTGTAACGCTCTGCGGCGCGCGACTGGCGCTTGAGTTTCTCCAGCTGCTTGTCGATTTCCTCGAGCAGGTCATTCAGACGGTCGAGATTTTCGCGTGTGTGGCGGATACGGGTTTCAGTTTCACGCCGGCGTTCCTTGTACTTGGATATCCCCGCCGCCTCTTCCAGGAACGCACGCAGGTCGTCCGGCTTGGCTTCGATCAGGCGCGAGATTGTGCCCTGCTCGATAATCGAGTAACTGCGCGGACCGAGGCCGGTGCCGAGGAAAATATCGGTGATATCGCGCCGCCGGCACTTGGTGTTGTTGAGGAAATAGCTGGACAGCCCGTCGCGGGCTACCTGGCGACGAATGGAGATCTCGTTGTAACCGGCATACTGCCCGGAGATGGTGCCGTCGCTGTTATCGAACGCCAGTTCGATGCTGGCGTGACCGACCGGCTTGCGCCCGTTCGAGCCATTGAAGATGACGTCCGTCATCGAATCGCCGCGCAGGTTCTTGGCGGAGGACTCCCCCATCACCCAGCGCACTGCGTCGATAATATTGGATTTACCGCACCCGTTCGGGCCGATAACGCCGACGAGATTACTCGGCAAATGGATCGTGGTCGGGTCGACGAAGGACTTGAAACCCGCCAGCTTGATCTTGGACAACCGCATGGGCGCTAAATGTACTCGATCAGGGCCGGAATATACAACCATTTGTTATCGGGAATTTCTTGCACCCATCATCTTGTGTCTTGTATGGTGCCCGCATGTCTACTCTACCCAGCAAGGACCTCGAGACCTTCCCGAATCCGCATCCGGAGCGGGACTACACCATTCGTATCCGGATGCCGGAATTCACCTGCCTGTGCCCGAAAACCGGCCAGCCGGACTTCGCCACCCTGTACCTCGCCTACGTGCCGGACCAGGCCTGTGTCGAACTCAAGTCTCTCAAGCTCTACGTCTGGTCCTGGCGTGACGAAGGCGCGTTCCACGAAGCGGTCACCAACCGGATCCTGGCGGACCTGGTGGCGGCCTGCCAGCCCCGCTACATGCAACTGCGCGCGGAATTCATGGTCCGTGGCGGCATCTACACCGATGTCGTCGTTGAGCACCGCCAACCGGACTGGCAGCCACCCGCACCGGTAGATCTGCCATAATTACTGATATTTCACTAATTCCGACCTCAATCACGCGTTCCCGGGACACTCATGGACGCTTACCTAGGCATCGATTTCGGCACGTCAGGCTGTCGCTGCTGCGTCATTGATGAGCATGGCCAGTTGCTGGAGACGGTGCGCCAGCCACTGCCGGCCCCGCTGCGCCGGGATAGCGCGGTGGAACAGGACCCGGAAATCTGGTGGACGGCACTGGGCGACTGCCTGGACCGCCTTGGCACAGGCCTCGACCTGTCCCGTATCCGCTCAATCTGCATCGACGGCACCTCCTCAACCCTGCTGCTCTGCGATGCAAACGGGCGTCCGCTGTCCCCGGCGCTGATGTACAACGACAACCGCGCCCGGGCGGCGGCGGCCGCTGTCGCGAACATAGCCCCGGCCGCATCAGCGGCACACGGTGCCAGCGCCAGTCTCGCCAAATTACTCTGGTTACTTGATACACCCGGCTGCTGACCAGGCCGCGCATGCGCTGCACCAGGCAGACTGGCTGACCGGCCGACTGCGCGGACGATTTGGGGTCAGCGACGAGAACAATGCCCTCAAACTGGGCTATGACCCGCGCGCACGCCGCTGGCCCGACTGGTTACAGCAGCTGCCAGTCCCGGCCGCCCTGCTGCCGGACGTGGTGCCGGCCGGGCGCGACCTGGGACCGCTCGCCACGGCTAACTGCCAACGCTGGGGGTTTCGCCCGGACACGCGCGTTGTCAGCGGCACCACCGACAGCACGGCCAGCTTCATCGCGACCGGCGCCGGCCCCGGCGACGCGGTCACGGCGCTCGGCAGCACACTGGTCTTGAAAGTACTGTCTGAACACCCCGTGTCAGACCCGGACCGGGGCGTATACAGCCATCGTCTCGGTGATCACTGGCTGGTCGGTGGCGCATCCAACACCGGCGGCGCCGTATTGGCACAGTTCTTCGATCGCGAGGCAATTGACCGTTATACGGCCAGCCTGCAAATCGACCGGCCAACCGGCCTGGATTACTACCCGCTACCGGCGACAGGCGAACGCTTTCCGGTCAACGACCCGTCGCTGGCACCCCGGCTATCGCCACGCCCCGCTGATGATGCGGTGTTTTTCCAGGGCATCCTGGAAGGCATTACGGCCATCGAAGCACGCGGTTATGCGTTGCTGGCGGCGCTCGGTGCACCGGCGCCGGCACGCATCCTTACCACCGGCGGTGGTGCAGTCAACGCAGGCTGGCGGCTGATGCGCGAGCGAGCACTGGGTGTACCGGTCATTGCAGCAAAGCAGCAGGAAGCCGCGTATGGCGCGGCCCTGCTGGCGATGCGGAGCAAATCACTGTAGATCGCGCTGCGTGCAGTGAATACACGATAGAATATCGCGAATGCGATCCGCTCCGACAGCGCCCTGAACATGCCTGGTAAACCCACACGTCATTCCGGCTTTCATTACCTGCTGGAAGGCTTCCGCCTGATTCGTCAACCCGGCCTGCGCCGCTACGTGGCGGTACCGCTGCTGATCAGCATACTGGTGTTCAGTGGCGCACTGTTTGCGCTTGGCTGGTGGCTGGACATCATGGTTGATTCGCTGCTGGCGAAAATTCCGGGCTGGCTGGACTGGCTGCGTTACCTGGCATGGCCGATATTTACGCTGGCCGGTGTGCTGGTGGTGTTCTACAGTTTTTCGATTCTGACTAACCTGGTGGCCGCACCCTTCAATGGCATGCTGGCCGAGGCGGTTGAACAGCACCTGACCGGACAACCGATCGCGACCGGCGGCTGGCAGGCACTGCTGAAAGATGTTGTCCCCAGCCTGTTCTCGGAACTGCGCAAATTGCTCTACTTCGTGTTGCGCGCAATACCGATGGGTATCCTGTTTGTTATCCCGGGCATCAACCTGGCAGCACCCGTGCTGTGGGCGCTGTTCAGCGCGTGGATGCTGGCCATCGAGTACGCCGATTACCCGATGGCCAACCATCGGCTGATGTTTTCGGCACAACGCAAACTACTGCGTGGCCGGCGCATGCTCGCCTGGGGCTTCGGTGGCGGCACGCTGCTGATAACGATGGTGCCATTACTGAATTTTCTCGCCATGCCGGTGGCGGTCGCCGGCGCCACTGCCATGTGGGTTGGCGAATTCAGGCCCGGCTCACAAACGTCGCCAGCCGATTGATCCCTTCCTCGAGGTTTTCCAGTGACGTGGTATAGGCGAAACGCACATGCGTTTCCGGCCGGTAGTGACCGAAATCGAGACCCGGCGTAATCGCCACCCCGGCCTGCTCCAGCAAGTCCATCGAAAACCGGTAACTGTCATCCGTAAAACGGCTGCAGCCGGCATAAAGATAAAAGGCGCCATCCGGGGTCACCGGGATATCGAAGCCGAGATCACGCAAGGCGGGTAACAGGAAATCACGTCGTTCACGAAACGCCGCGCGGCGTGCTTCGAGGATGGCAATATTTTCATCCTCGAATGCCGCAAGCGCGGCGTGCTGCGCAACCGTGGGCGCCGCCAGAAACAGGTTCTGCGCCAGCTTGTCGATGCCCGCAACGTACTCATCCCGCACCACCAGCCAGCCGAGTCGCCAGCCAGTCATGCCGAAATACTTCGAGAAACTGTTGACCACCGTCACGTCGTCGGCAATCGACAGGGCGGTTTCCGCCTGCCGCTCATAGGTCAAACCGTGATAAATCTCGTCGACGACCAGCGCGCCGGCATGCTGCGAGGTAACGGCATGGTAGGCGCGCAATGTTTCCGCATCCAGCACCGTGCCGGTCGGGTTGGATGGCGAGGCAACCAGCAAGGCAACCGTAGCATCATCCCAGTGCTGCTCAACCTGCTGCGGTGTCGGCTGGTACTCGGAATCGGCGTCGACCGGGATACCGACCGGCTCACCATTCAGCAGGTAGACGAAATTCCGGTTACACGGGTATCCCGGATCGGCCATCAACACCCGGTCACCCGGATTGACCAGCATGGCCATAACAAGTTGCAGGGCCGCCGATGCACCCGGTGTAATTACAATACGTTCAGGCGCGACGCTGACACCGTAACGCGACTGGTAAAAACCGGCAATGCGTTCCCGCAGCGCCGGCAGGCCGGTAGCCGGTGTGTAGTGTGTTTTACCGGCAGCAAGCGCGGCCATACCGGCGTCGATTACCGGCTGCGGCGTTATAAAATCCGGCTCGCCAATTTCCATGTGGACAATGGAACGACCGGTCGCTTCGAGCTCGCGCGCACGCGCCAGTAATGCCATCACGTGAAATGGCTGGATCAAGTGCATGCGGTCTGCAATATGCACGCAATTCCCGCTCAGGCAGCAACGGCCCGTTGATGCAGTTGCTGCAGGTACGCCACGTCCACCATTTCCCCGGGCGCGCAGTCACCTGCCAGCAGACGACACGACTGACCGGGCTCGCCGAGTTGATCAAGCACAGCCAGCGCGCCGTTGAAGTCCTGTTGTGCGGTATAGGGATTCACGGTAATCAGGCTGGCGACGCCGGCCGCCGCCGCGGACTGCAGTCCGTTCAGCGAGTCCTCGATGGCGATACATGAATCCGGCGACAGGTTCATCTGTTCAAGCGCGTAGTTATAGATATCCGGCGCAGGTTTTTTCTTCGGCACCACGCTGCCTGCAGCGATCACCTCGAACCAGTCCGTGACCGGCACGCTGAAAGAATGTTCAAGCAAGGCAGTGACATTGTCCGGTGTTGTGGTCGTCACGATCGCCAGTCTTAACCCTGCCTTGCGCGCTGCCTGCAACAGGCGTTCTACGCCGGGACGCAACGGTACTGCCCCGCGACCAAGTGTATCAACGTAGTAGCGTGTTTTGCTGGCGTGCAGTTCGGCAATGAACCCGTCACCATCCTTCGGCAAGCGATACTCCGGGCGCTCACGCTCGAGAAAATAGCGAATACGCTCCTTGCCGCCGGTTACCGCCAGCAGTTCGCCATACAGTGCCTGGTCCCACACCCAGTCCAGGCCGGCTTCGGCAAATGCGGCATTGAAAGCCTGTCGGTGTATGTCTTCGGTATCTGCAAGTGTCCCGTCAACGTCGAGCAACAGGGCCAGTAATTCGGTTTGCATGTGTCGTCTCTCTCTGAAGTTTAATCGCCACCGACGGCGTATCGGGCCGGTTGCGAGCATGACAAAATTTTCGCCGTAATTTCCTGCAAATCAGCGTCCTTGACTAATGCGGAAAGTGGCGTATAAATAACGCCCCTACAGATACTTCCGGGCAGGCCATTATACCTGCAACCGCGAAAATCTGAACTTTAAATCCTGTACAAACAGCAAGTTAAGCGCGCATGCGCTCGGGACAGTTTACATGGCTGCAAAGAAAAAAGCAGTGAAGTCGAAGACAACGGCAAAGAAAAAAGCAGTTAAGTCCAAGACGACGGCAAAGAAAAAGTCGACGCCTAAAAAGGCTGCGGTTAAAAAGACTGCAGCAAAAAAAGCGGCGCCTAAAAAAGCGACGCCTAAAAAAGCTGCTGCCAAGAAGAAAATTCCTGCAAAGAAAACGCCGACCGCCCGGAAAAAAACCACGGCGCGCAAGACCGCCGCGGCAAGCAAGGCACCGGCGAGAAAACCGGCGCGTAACGGCAATTCCCAGATAGGTCCGGTACCCGGTATCAAGCCATACCAGGAGAAGAAGGGCGAGGAATACATGAATGATGCGCAGGTCGTGCACTTCAGGAACATTCTGCTGGCCTGGAAGAAAAGCCTGATGGAAGAAGTCGACCGCACCGTACACCACATGCAGGACGATGCCGCCAATTTCCCGGATCCGAACGACCGTGCCACGCAGGAATCCGAATTCAGCATGGAACTGCGTGCCCGTGACCGGGAACGCAAACTGATCAAAAAAATCGATGAATCGATCAATCACCTGGAAAACAGCGATTTCGGTTACTGCGAGGCCTGCGGTGTTGAAATCGGCGTCAAGCGACTTGAAGCGCGTCCCACAGCCACACTCTGCATCGACTGCAAAATACTTGACGAAATCAGGGAAAAACAAATGGGTTAATCGCCTGTATGTGTACTCACCTGAAAACGAAGCCGGCGTACGCCGGCTTTTTTGTGAACGTTAAGTGCCGCGACAGGTTATGCCTGTAAACATGGCCGGGGCACCTGACTACCGGGGACGTTTTGCACCGTCACCCACTGGCCCGCTGCACTTCGGTTCGCTCGTTGCAGCACTCGGCAGCTTTCTGGATGCCCGTCACCACAACGGGGAATGGCTGGTCCGCATGGAGGACCTGGATCCGCCGCGCGAGGTAGCGGGTGCCGCTGATGACATCCTGAATACACTGGCATCCTTCGGGCTTCACTGGGATGGCCCGGTGATCTACCAGAGCACGCGGCATGCCCTGTATGACGCGGCGCTTGAGCGCCTGGCGCACTCAGGGCACCTGTACGGTTGCGCCTGCACGCGCAGCGAGATTACAGGCAGCAGTCCCAACGGGCAGCAATACATATACCCCGGCACCTGCCGTAACGGCCTGCCGGCCGGCCGTTCGGCGCGTGCATTACGGGTACGCGTCAACGATCACGTTGTCTGCATCAATGACCGTCTGCAGGGCGAGATCAGGCAGCAACTGGGACGCGAAGTGGGCGATTTTATACTGCGGCGCGCTGACGGCCTGCACGCCTACCAGCTGGCCGTGGTTGTCGACGATGCTGAACAGGGCATCACCGACATTGTTCGCGGGGCCGACCTGTTGCTTTCAACGCCACGCCAGCGATATCTGCAACAGTTGCTCGCCCTGCCTGAACCCCGCTACCTGCACTTGCCGATCGCCGTTACAACCCGACAGGAAAAACTCGGCAAGCAGACAAACGCCCCCGCTGTCATCGCCGGCAATGACAACCGTGCACTGATTGCCGCACTGTCATTCCTGCGCCAGCCCTTACCCGGGCAGGCGACACATGCCAGCCAGGAAGAACTCCTGCAATGGGCCACGAAAAACTGGGATATCGCCGCCCTCCCCCGACAGCGCGAACTCGAAGCCCCTGTGATACCGGGCGTATGACTGTTGGCACTGGCACCGACGCGGCTATAATCGAGCATCACGGTTAGCAGCCGCACGCGGACACAATCGGAGAACAATATGTCTGACAGCAAGATCTATGATGTCCCGGAGACTTTTGCCGACAACGCACTCATCGATGCAGAACAATTCCAGGCCTTGTATAAACAATCCGTTGAGGATCCCGCCGGCTTCTGGGCGGAACAGGCAGAAAAGTTCGTTTCCTGGGAAAAACGCTGGGACAATGTGCTCGACTGGGATTTTACAACGGGACACACCCGCTGGTTCGAAGGCGGCAAGCTGAATGCCTGTTACAACTGCGTGGACCGGCATCTTGAGAAACGCAGCCAACAGACTGCGCTGATCTGGGAAGGTGACGACCCGGCCGATGACGCAAAAATCAGTTACGGCGAATTGTATGAACATGTTTGCCGCTTTGCCAATGCACTGAAGGCGCGGAACATCGGCAAGGGTGATCGCGTCTGCATCTACATGCCGATGATCCCCGAAGCCGTCTATGCAATGCTCGCCTGCGCCCGTATCGGCGCGATACATTCCGTTGTTTTCGGCGGCTTCTCACCGGAGTCGATCAAGGATCGTATCCTCGACTCCGACTGCCAGACAGTCATTACCGCCGACGAAGGTATTCGCGGCGGCAAGACCATCCCGCTGAAAGGCAATGTCGACAAGGCGCTGGCAGCCTGCCCGAACGTCCATACCGTATTCACGATCAGGCGTACAGCCGGTGACATTGACTGGATGGACGGACGCGACATCTGGTACCACGATGCCATCGCAGACGCCTCCATTGATTGCCCGGTGGAATGGATGGATGCCGAGGACCCGCTATTCATACTCTACACGTCCGGCTCGACCGGCAAACCCAAGGGTGTCCTGCATACAACCGGCGGCTACCTGCTGTTTGCTGCCATCACACATAAATATGTCTTCGACTACCACGATGGTGATATCTACTGGTGTACGGCGGACGTTGGCTGGATCACCGGTCATACCTACATTGTTTACGGACCGCTGACAAACGGCGCGATTACCCTGGTATTCGAAGGCATTCCGACATATCCGGATGCTTCACGCTTCTGGCAGGTTTGCGATAAACACAAGGTCAACACTTTTTACACGGCGCCAACCGCGTTGCGCGCACTGATGCGCATGGGTGATGAACCGGTAAAAAAGACCTCCCGCAAGAGTCTGCGTCTGCTGGGAACCGTCGGCGAGCCCATCAACCCCGAAGCCTGGGAATGGTATTACCACACTGTCGGCGACGCCCGTTGTCCGATCGTGGACACCTGGTGGCAAACCGAAACCGGCGGACACATGATTACACCGGTACCCGGTGCAACACCGCTCAAACCCGGTTCGGCCACGCATCCGTTCTTCGGTGTACAGACGGCTATCGTCGATAACGAGGGCAACATCCTCGAAGGGGCCGCCGAGGGCAACCTCGTGATTACACACCCGTGGCCGGGACAGATTCGTACTGTGTACGGTAATCACCAGCGCCTGATCGATACGTATTTCTCGGCATTTCCCGGCATGTTTTTCACCGGCGATGGCGCACGACGTGACGAGGACGGCTATTACTGGATCACCGGACGCGTGGATGACGTCCTGATCGTGTCCGGCCATAACCTCGGCACAGCCGAACTGGAAAGCGCCCTGGTCCTGCACCCGGCGGTCGCCGAAGCCGCTATCGTTGGCTACCCGCATGACATCAAGGGCCAGGGCATTTATGCCTACGTCACGCTGGTCAACGGCGTGGAAGCGACCGACCAGCTTCGCGCCGAACTGGTCACGCATGTGCGTAACGAAATCGGTCCCATTGCGACACCGGATTTTATCCAGTGGGCCCCCGGCCTGCCGAAGACCCGCTCCGGCAAGATCATGCGACGCATCCTGCGCAAGATCGCCGCCAACGATATGGATTCACTGGGCGACACCTCGACACTTGCCGACCCGGGCGTCGTCGATGACCTGGTAGAAAACCGGTTGAGCACCTGATTACCCGGAGTGAATTCCGGCCTGCCTGGTGGCTACCAGGCAGGCACTTGCAAACACTCTATCCATCGCTGTTTCGCCGGCGACACATTCCTCCGTTACGGCGCGAACGACTGGAGCTCGCAGACGGTGACTTCCTCGATATTGACTGGACAACACCCGCACGCGGACAACGCATCCTGGTTCTGCACGGCCTGGAGGGTTCTCTCGAGTCGCACTATGCCGGTGGTTTGCTCCACTGTCTCGCAAAGGCAGGCTACACGGCCGGCCTTTTGTACTTTCGCGGTCGCAGTGGCACCCCCAACCGCCTGGCACGGAGCTATCATTCCGGTGAAACAGGCGACCTTGAATACATAGTCAGACACCTGCAAAAACAACAGAACAATTCACTCCTGTCCGTCATCGGTTTTTCACTCGGCGGTAATGTCCTGCTGAAGTGGCTTGGCGAGAGCGGAGAAAACGCCGGCATCCAGCAGGCAATCTCGATATCAGTTCCCTTCGACCTGGACGCTGCCGCACGCCAGCTGGACTGCGGACTGTCACGTATCTACCGAAATCATTTACTACGCAAACTGCGTCTGTCCGTTATCAACAAGGCAAAAACACATCCATCCCCATGGCCGCCCGAACGACTCCGGGAGCTGCGCAGTTTCCGTGAATTCGACAACGCCATCACCGCACCCTTGCATGGCTTCAAGGATGTCGATGACTACTATTCGCGCGCCAGCTGCAAACAGTTCCTTACCGCCATCCGTGTGCCGACCTTGATTCTGCAGGCGCTGGATGACCCTTTTCTGCCTGCCTCCGCCCTGCCCCGACCGGCAGATCTCGCGCCCTCCGTCACACTGGAACTCGCGGATCATGGCGGCCACGTCGGTTTCATCGATGGTACCGTGCCGTTCAAACCACATTTCTGGCTGGAGCAGCGCATCCTCAAACAGCTGCAACTCCCCGTTGACACATCACATACCTGACCTCGAATACACGACAACATCAGCCATTATCTTCCTGTATTGGCAATATTTATTATGAACACCAGACCGTCTCAAGGCGATGGCGACCATGCCGATACCCATATATACGTTTCACACTGACACTTCAAAAACACAAGGTCATGTTTATGAGCAGGTTTCTTGCCAGTCTAGTACTCGTGCTGTTCACGGCCAGCGCCATGGGCGATATCTGGAGTTCCCTGTTCAAGGAAAAACTGGCAGAAGCCAACAACGGCAACGCCGAGGCGCAATACGACGTCGGCACGATGTACCAGAACGGACGCGGCGTGCAAGCCGATCGAGGCAAGGCTATCGACTGGTACCGGAAGGCGGCTGCACAGGGCGAATCGAAATCGATTTCACGACTGCAGCTCATGCAAGCCAATGCAACCCGCTTCGAGAAAACAGCCGGCGAGGCAAAGAAGGGGGATGCAGACAGCCAGTATGACCTCGGCAATATGCACATGAAGGGCGTCGGCACGAATATCGACTACCAGCAGGCAGTCAAATCATTCGAGCAATCAGCCAGCCAGGGCCACGTCAAGTCGGCGTACAAGCTCGGCCTGATCTACTACGAAGGCAATGACATCAAACGTAACGGTAAAAAGGCCTACAGGTGGTTCAGGCAGGCTGCCGAGAACGGTTATCCGGCAGCACAATACTACCTGGGCAAACTGTTTGCCGATGGCACCGGCGTGCGCAAGGACCTGGCGGAATCGCTGGTTTGGCTGGGCAAAGCTGTCGACGGCGGCTTTGACCAGGCGCGCGGAGAAATGATCGCCGTGTCAGAGAGCATAAAGGCTGCCAGCGTCGCGAAAGAACAGGCCGCCGTAAAACCGGTCGCCGTAAAGCCGGCTGAGAAATTCAAGAAACCGCCGCGCTCGAAGTCCGTTTCACACAAGCCGGCGCGCAGCACACTTCCGCTGGCTGAGACCCGGCCGGTCAGGAAACAGTTTTCACTTGAAGACGTAGTACTTGCCGCATGGAGTCGTGACGGCAAACCGGTCACCTGGCTGCCTTCCAAAATCAGCAATTGCCGCACCGAGAACGAAAAGGTCAGCTGCTTCAGCGATGACCAGACACGCAATTCCGGGCAGGGACTCATCAAGTACAAAACCAAGGCCATCATCAGCAACTTCAGCAGTGACGGCTCGTTTGATGTTACCTATCGCAACCTGGTCGTCAGCGCTGCACAGGTCGTGGCAACCGAAAATGACGGCGCAAGTGAAGTAGAGGAAGTCGGCGGGCTTGGCGATGAGCAGACACAGTCCTACCAGGTCAAAACCGGCTGGAGCACCCCGCACACATTGAAGTGCAAGATGAAAAACCATGGCACCGTGTCGTGCGTGAAAAACAATACACATACGATCGTCCTTACCAGTCCGACCGCAATCACAGCCGGGAAATAAGCCGGCTGACCAGCCAACCGGCCAGTTAAGAGAATAATTCACCAAATCACCAACAGCAGGTATCACCCCGGGCACATCTGCCAGACTTTTTTACGGTGACGAGCAAGGAAAACCCGCGCTCACCCCTGTAATGCAAACCGACACTCTCGATCTCAAAGCCCCCGGCTGTCGGCCTCCCGTACATTGACCACCAGATACTGAATAACTGCTATACCGGCAGCATATGGCCATATGACTTATCAGCACCCGCAGTAAAGCTTTTCTGCGCCTGCACGATAAACTGTCAGGGCTGTCAAACTCACAGGATGTGATCATGGACATGGACGCTATCAGTAGCCAGTTAATCTCGCGGTCATCTTTCGACCGTTCACCGGAATCACGCAACGATTCGGCACGCGAAGACAAGCGTGTACACGGTCATCACCGGGGTCACCGGGCACACCACGCCCAGCGACAGGACATGATGGAGCGCGTTGAGTCCAATCGTGAAATGGATGTCTCACGCCGTGCCCACGGACACCGGCATGATGAACAGGAAGATGTCACCGGCCTGACCTACCGCCGCTCGGAACGCACCTCGCTGACGCTGGAAACACAGGAAGGCGACACGGTACGCCTGAAGATAAAGGCCACCGAAATGCTCGCCGTTGATGCCGGGAAAACCGATGATGATGGTGATGGACAAACCATCTCCGAGCTTGAAGTACAGGCAAGCAGCCGCACCCGTATCGCAATCCGGGTCAATGGCGATCTCAACGAACAGGAACTGGCGGCCATCCAGTCAGTGATTGACCAGGCCGGCGCAATGGCCGAAGACTTCTTCAGCGGCAATACCAGCGATGCATTTGCCAGCGCCAGTGAACTTGAAATCGACGCCACGCAACTGGCTAACGTGCGCATTCGCATGAAGACCAGTGAGCAACTGACCTACCCGATGACCGGCGCGCTGCAGGCACTTGGCACAACCCCGCAGGTCGGGACGGATGAATCAGATGTTGATGAATCGCAAGCCGCCAACCCGGCGAGTACCGCAACCAGTCCGGCAGTCGAACCGGATGAAACGCCGGCAACTGTTGCCGGCACCACTGGCAGCGAGTCCGGCGACACTGTCGCACCTGCACCCCAGGAATCCGGAATCAATTGATACTACCGGCGCAGCGGATCGCGATCAGCTCATGGCCAACGTCCTGCAATCAATCGGCAGTTTTCTGAACAATCTGTTCACAGCATTCAGTGGTGGAGCGGATGACGCGGATAACAACATCATGCCAACCGACATGACGCTCAAACTGCAGGTGTTCCGTTCCATGCTGCTGTCTGTCAGTGACATGCAAAACGCTAAAGAGGATGGGCAGGCCACCGATCTGGCTGCCGAGACCATCGATGCAATCAATGCGCAGCAGACACCGCTGGATGCCGTTGCCTGACAGCGAGTGACTGAAATAACACTTGCCTCACCGACAGGGAGGCAATAAAAAAGGCGCCGTATGGCGCCTTTTTTGTCGACACTGGCTGACGATCAGTCCTGACCAACAGCCTTCATGCTGAGCCGTATACGACCCTGCTTGTCGACTTCCAGCACTTTCACCTTGACCAGGTCACCCTCGGACAGCTTGTCGCTGACATTCGCGACGCGCTCCTCGCAGATCTGCGAGATGTGTACCAGCCCGTCCTTGCCCGGCAGGATGGTCACGAAGGCTCCGAAGTCCATCAGCTTGGCAACCTTGCCATCATAGATTGTGCCCACCTCGACGTCGGCAGTAATCTGCTCGACACGGCGACGCGCCTCGTTGCCGGCCTCAAGGTCAACTGATGCAATCTTGATATTGCCATTGTCATCGATATCGATACTGGCACCGGTCTCCTCGGTAATCGCACGAATGGTTGCACCACCCTTACCGATTACATCGCGAATCTTGTCCGGGTTAATCTTCATGGTGATATAACGCGGCGCAAACTCGGAAACCTCTTCACGCGGCGCCTGGATTGCCTTGTTCATTTCGGCGAGGATGTGCAGGCGACCGTCTTTGGCCTGTGCCAGCGCCTTTTCCATAATCTCCTGCGTAATACCCTGGATCTTGATATCCATCTGCAGTGCGTTAATACCTTTTTCAGTACCGGCAACCTTGAAGTCCATGTCACCGAGGTGATCCTCGTCACCCAGGATATCGGTCAGCACAGCATAGCCACTGTCTTCCTTGATCAGGCCCATGGCCACACCGGCAACCGGCGCACTGATTGGCACACCGGCATCCATCATCGACAGGCTGCTGCCGCAGACACTGGCCATGGAACTGGAGCCGTTGGACTCGGTTATTTCAGAGACCACGCGGATGGTATACGGGAAGCTTTCCTTGGGGGGCATCACAGCGCTGACGCCGCGCTTGGCCAGTTTGCCGTGGCCGACTTCGCGGCGCTTGGTACCGCCGACGCGGCCGGTCTCGCCGACACAGTACGGCGGGAAGTTGTAATGCAGCAGGAACTGTTCCTTGGTCGTACCTGACAGGGCATCTATCAGGGCAGCATCACGCTCGGTTCCCAGCGTGGTCACGACCAGTGCCTGGGTTTCACCGCGGGTAAACAGTGCCGAACCGTGGGCACGTGGCAAAACGCCGGTACGTACCGTGATCGGACGAACAGTCGTGGTATCACGACCGTCGATGCGCGCCTCGCCTGCCAGGATGCGGCTGCGCACGGTTTTCTTTTCCAGCTTGCTGATGGCGCCTGCGACAGCAGCACTGGAGTAGCCACCCTCCGACTCATCACCTGCAACCTCGTCAATGATTTCCTGGCGCACTTTGCTTAACAGGGTGTAACGATCCTGCTTGTCAGCCACCTTGTAGGCAGCAGCAATGGCGTCCTGGCCTTCCTTTGCGACCGCCTCGGCAAGCGCAATATTTTCTTCCGGTGCCGCCCACGCCATGGCCGGCGTGTTGACCTCTGCAACCAGTTCCTTGATTGCCTTGATCACTGACTGCTGCTGCTCGTGGCCGTAAACGACAGAACCCAGCATGACATCTTCCGGCAGCTCTTTCGCTTCCGACTCGACCATCAGCACGGCACTGTCGGTACCGGAAACGATCAGGTCGAGCTGCGAGACTTCCATCTGCGCGGTGGTGGGATTCAGAACATAGTTGCCGTCAATATATGCAACTCGCGCGGCACCGATGGGACCGGCAAACGGCAGACCGGAAATCGACATGGCCGCCGAGGCACCGATCATGGCCGGAATATCCGCCGGAATCTGCGGGTCGTAGGAAATAACAGTCAGGATCACCTGGACTTCATGCGTGAAACCTTTCGGGAACAACGGGCGCAACGGGCGATCGATCAGTCGGCACATCAAGGTTTCCGCTTCACTCGGTCGCCCCTCGCGACGGAAGAAGTTGCCGGGGATCTGGCCGGCAGCATAACCCTTCTCCTGGTAGTCGACCGTCATCGGGAAGAAATCACGCCCGACCATCGGGTTCTTGTCACCCACAACAGTGGCAAGTACCTGGGTATCACCCATGCTGACAATAACAGCGCTACATTGACGGGCGATTTCGCCGGTTTCCATCGTGACCGTCTGGTCACCGAACTGAAAGGATTTCTTGATTGCGCTCACGGGCGTTTGTCCTCGTTGAGAAAAGGTGGATTTAGAACTGCTGGATTCAGATGGCGACTAGCGACGCAGACCGAGGTTACCGATCAGTTCCTGGTAGCGCTTGGTATCCTTGTTCTTCAGATAATCCAGCAGCTTCCGGCGCTTGTTAACCATGCGCAGCAAACCCTGCCGGGAGTGGTGATCACCCTTGTGTTTGGCAAAGTGGTCGGTCAGACCGGTGATGTTCGCAGTCAACAGCGCAACCTGAACTTCCGGTGAACCGGTATCCACATTGCCGCGCTGGTGCGACTTGACGATCTGATCTTTTTGCTCGGCGCTTAAAGCCATGAATTACTCCCGCGAATTGCTCAAATTTCATCAAAATTAAGGTAGCTGCGTATTTTAACTGCCGTTCGTGCCAGCCACAAGCTATCTCGAAGTGGATATCAGGAAATGCCCATCAGCCGCCTGGGCGCCACCCGCCCATCGTCCAGGATCTCGCCCATGCCGAGGAACTGCGACTCCCCCTCGTAGAGCCGAACCCAGCCCTCGGTGGGCGCCTGCGGCACCAGCACCGGCTGGCCCTGGCGCAGGTAAAAAGCCGCATCACCGCTGAGCTTGACGCCCGGCCAGTGCGCCAGACCGCTCTCGATCGGCAGCAACAGCTGGTCCAGCGCATGGTGCCCGCCATCTGCCACCACGGTTTCCAGCTGCGCCATGGTCAGCATGCCGGCCTCATTGAACGGTCCGACGCCGGTGCGGCGCAGTGCCGCTACGTGTGCGCCACAACCCAGCTGTTCGCCAATATCTTCAACCAGGGTACGTACATAGGTGCCCTTGGAGCAATGCACCCGAATGGTCGCTTCAGGCAGGTTGCAGGCCAGCAGTTCGATTGAGTGAATGGTCACCGCACGCGGCTCGCGCTCAACCTCCACCCCTTCGCGGGCCAGCTTGTAGAGGCGCTCACCCTTGTGCTTGAGGGCCGAATACATTGGCGGGATCTGCTCGATCTCACCGGCAAATCCAGTCAGGGCGGCAGCCACCTGGCGCTCCGTGAGCCCGTCAACGGGCCGTTCGCTGATCACCTCACCCTCGGCATCTCCGGTTCTGGTCTGCACACCGAACCGGCAGGTCACCGTGTAGTGCTTGTCAGCGTCCAGCAGAAAACCCGATATCTTGGTCGCCTCGCCAAAGCAGATCGGCAGCAGGCCGGTCGCCAGCGGGTCGAGACTGCCGGTATGCCCTGCCTTGCGTGCAGCATAAAGCTGCTTGACCGCCTGCAGGGCGGCATTCGAGGTCAGGCCGGTCGGTTTGTCCAGCAACAGGATGCCGTTCACACGACGGAGGTTGCTGCTTCTGTGTCGTCTACCCATAAATGAAAGGACTCAGTGCGGTGATTTTGTTCAGGGCAGGTAATGCGGGCGGGCAGCCACGCACACAGACAAGCGGAGACAAGCTAATCATGATTACCATTACCCCGGTCACTGGCAAGCGCGCGATTAATCAGCGCACCGATGCGGGCACCTTCTTCCAGCGAACGATCAAGCAGAAATTTAAGCTCCGGAATAACCCTGATATGCAAAACCTTGCCCAGGCGGTGGCGCAGGAAACCGGCAGCATGATTCAACACATCAACCGATTCTGTGGCCTGCACTTCGTCGCCCAGCACAGACACGTGAACTTTTGCATAGGCGAGATCCCGCGACACGGTAACGACCGTGATACTGACCATCCCCAGTCTCGGGTCATTGATTTCATCACGGATCAGTTCCGACAACTCACGCTGAATCTGATCGCCGACGCGGCGTGATCTGGGAAATTCTTTAGGCATCTGTAAAGCGCGAGCCGGCAACAGGAACAAGCCTGCTGCCTGTGTATTACAGCGAGCGCGCAACCTCCACACGCTCGAATACCTCGATCTGGTCACCGGCCTCGACGCTGTAGTTCTTCACGCCAATACCGCATTCGGTACCCGCCTTGACCTCGTTGACATCGTCCTTGAAGCGGCGCAGTGATTCGAGTTCGCCTTCGAAAATCACCACGTTGTCACGCAGCACGCGAATCGGTGAACTGCGACGCACAACCCCGTCGACCACGATACAGCCGGCGATATCGCCCAGCTTGCGGGAGCGGAATACTTCCTTGACCTCGGCCAGGCCGATAATTTCCTCGCGCACTTCCGGTGCAAGCAGGCCACTGGCAGCCGCCTTGACGTCATCGATTGCGTTGTAAATGATACTGTAGTATTTCAGGTCAATATTGTTTTCCTCGATCAGTCGCTTCGAGGACCCGTCTGCGCGCACGTTGAAACCGATCACGATCGCGTTCGATGCAACCGCCAGGTTGACGTCTGACTCGTTGATGCCGCCAACGCCGCTGGACACTACCTTCACCTTGACGTCTTCTTCATCGGACGTGAGCTTGGTCAGTGCGTCGCTGAGCGCTTCCGCACTGCCCTGCACGTCGGCCTTGAGCACGATATTTACGCTGGGGGTCTGTCCGTCTCTGGCCTGGGCGAAAACATCATCAAGCCGCGCCTGCTGTTGATTGGCGAGCCGCGCATCGCGCGATCGCTCGGAACGCAATTGCGCCAGCTCGCGCGCCTTGCGCTCGTCTGCAACCACCATGACCTCGTCACCGGCACTGGGCACAGCTGACAGCCCGAGTACCAGCGCCGGCATGGAAGGCCCGGCCTCGTCGATCTGTGCACCGGTTTCATCGAACATGGCGCGCACGCGGCCGTATTCCGTGCCGGTCAGTATCAGGTCACCCTTGCGCAGCACACCGTTTTGCACCAGTACCGTCGCCACCGCACCGCGTCCCTTGTCGAGACTTGACTCGACCACGATGCCGGTCGCCGGGCAATCGTGTACCGCCTTGAGTTCGAGCAGTTCTGCCTGCAGCAACACGGCATCCAGCAATTCATCGACCCCGTCACCGGTCTTGGCGGACACCGGCATGAACATGGTGTCACCGCCCCAGTCTTCCGGCACGACTTCCTGCGCAACCATTTCATTCTTGACGCGTTCCGGATCCGCTTCCGGCTTGTCCATCTTGTTGACGGCGACGATCAACGGCACACCGGCCGCCCTGGCATGTTTGATTGCTTCCTTGGTCTGTGGCTTGACACCATCATCCGCGGCAACAACCAGGATCACGATATCGGTCACTTTGGCGCCGCGTGCACGCATGGCAGTAAAGGCTGCATGGCCTGGTGTATCCAGGAAACTGATCATGCCCTTGTCAGTTTCGACATGGTAGGCGCCGATATGCTGCGTGATGCCGCCCGCCTCACCCTCGGCAACTTTTGCGGTGCGAATATAATCGAGCAGTGAAGTCTTGCCATGGTCGACATGACCCATGATCGTGACCACCGGCGGACGCGGTTGCTGGTCGCCGGTAATTTCCGCGACCTGCTGCTTCAGTTCCACTTCCAGCGCGTTGTCCTGCATCGGCCTGGCAACATGCCCCATCTCCTCGACAACCAGCGTCGCCGTATCCTGGTCCAGCACCTGGTTAATGGTCGCCATGACGCCCATCTGCATCAGTATTTTGATAACTTCCGCCGATTTCACGGTCATTTTCCGTGCCAGTTCGGATACCGGAATACTCTCGGGAATACCTACCTCATGCACGACCGTTGCGGTCGGACGCTCGAAACCGTGTTCACCGGTTGACTCGATCGTGACACGACGTGACGGCCTGGCCTTTTTCTTGCGACGGCCGCCCTTGCCGGCCGCGACATGCAATTCCTTGCGGCCATACTTGGTATTCTTGTCGTCGTGGCGCCCCTTGCGGTCGCCTTCGGTTGTTTTACGCTGACGCGCGCCTTCGGCTTCTGACTTGGTGCGCGCATCGGCAGCCGCTATGGACTGCTTGCGCGCCTCTTCAGCCGCCTCGGCTGCCTGTTTACGCGCATCGCGCTCTTCCTGCAGACGATGCTCTTCGGCTGCTTTTTCATCTTCCTGCTGCTTGCGCGCGGCTTCCTGCTTTGCCTTTACCTCGGCGTCACGCGCATCGATTTCAGCCTGGCGGCTCGCCTGTTCCTCAGCCTCCAGATCAAGTCGTTCCTGCTCTTCGGCGACCAGGTCTGCGCGCTTTACATATGTCCGTTTCTTGCGGACTTCCACCGAAACCGTTCGTGCTTCCGGTCGGATGGCACGCATTGCGCCACGTCCCGCCGGACCGCGGCCTGCGGGCACCTTCGAGCGCAGTTCGCTCTGCGTCTTGCGTTTCAGGGAAATCTTGCTGGGACCGGCCGCTGACAGCGCACTGCGCTTGCCATGACTCTTGCGCAGGAAATCAAGCAACTGTGTCTTCTCGCTATCAGAAATAGTCGCATTCTCGTCGCTGACCTGGAGGCCCGCTTCTCCCAGCTGGACCAGTAAGCGGTCCGGCGGTACACCGACTACCTCGGCGAATTGTTTAACTGTGACTTCTGACATTGACTGCCTCGCTCCTCACGCGTCGGTACTGCTCTCTTCGGCAAACCAGGGTGCACGCGCTGCCATAATGAGTGAACCCGCACGTTTCTCGTCCATTCCGTCGATATCCATCAACTCGTCGACGGCCTGCTCGGCCAGGTCTTCCATGGTGACTACGCCCCGTCCGGCAAGCTCGAACGCCAGCTCCGAATCCATACCATCCATCGCCAGCAGGTCCTCGGCCGGTTTGGCATCGCCGAGCTTCTCTTCCTTCATGATCGCCTGCGTCAACAACACATCACGGGCACGACCACGTAATTCTTCAACCATATCTTCCTCGAATTCCTCGATGGCGAGCAATTCGCTGTTCGGCACGTACACGACCTCCTCGATCGATGAAAAGCCTTCCTGTACCAGGATCGCGGCAATTTCCTGATCGACGTCGAGATGTTCGATAAACAGCTTCTGCAAATCGGCTGCCTCGGCCTCACTTTTTTCCTCGGCCTGGGTCTCGTCCATGACATTCAGCACCCACCCGGTCAGCTGGCTGGCCAGGCGCACGTTCTGACCGGCGCGACCGATTGCCTGTGACAACTGGTCCTCGGCGACGGCAAGATCCATGGTGTTGGTCTCTTCATCGACCACGATGGATGCAACCTCGGCGGGTGACATGGCATTGATAACAAACTGCGCAGGATTGTCGTCCCACAAAATAATATCAACGCGCTCGCCGGACAATTCCGTTGAAACCGTCTGTACGCGTGAACCGCGCATACCGACACAGGCGCCAACCGGGTCAATACGCGGGTCATTACTCTTCACAGCGATCTTGGCACGCAGCCCCGGGTCGCGAGCGGCCTTGAGAATTTCAATCAGGCCCTGGCCAACCTCGGGTACTTCGAGCTTGAACAGTTCGAGCAGGAATTCAGGTGCTACACGACTGACGAATAACTGCGGGCCGCGCTGTTCCGCGCTGACCTCGCGCAGGTAACCGCGCAGACGATCGCCCGGGCGTACGGCTTCGCGCGGAATCATTTCCTCGCGCAGGATAATTGCTTCGGCATTACTGCCCAGGTCAAGGTAGACATTGCCGCGTTCAACACGCTTGACGATACCGGTAACCAGCTCGCCGACACGGTCCTGGTAGGCATCGACCACCATGGCACGCTCTGCCTCGCGCACCTTCTGCACGATAACCTGCTTGGCCGTCTGCGCACCGATGCGTCCGAATTCCACGTTATCCATCGGCTCCTCGATCCACGAGCCATGCTCCAGTTCCGGATCCAGTTCCTTGGCCGCGTCCATGGTGTACTGGCGTCCGGGTGCGTCGAAGACGAGCACGTCATCGTCTTCTCCCGCATTTTCGGCAAGCGACTCATCGATCACCTGCCAGCGACGGAACGTTGTATATTCGCCGGTCGCACGGTCAATCTCGACGCGCGCTTCGATATCGCCGGGCGCACGCTTGCGCGTCGCCGTCGCCAGCGCACTTTCGATGGCCTCGAAAATAATTTCCTTGTCGATACCCTTCTCGTTGGATACCGCATCAACGACCATCAGGATCTCTTTACTGTCCATTCCCGAACCCTCCCAGGGCCTGTTTACACGCTCAGTATTCGGGTACCAGGCGTGCCTGTTCTATCTGTTCAAACGGCAGGCTGAGTTCTTCATCATCCTGCACTAACAATACATTGCCGTCCCGCATACCCACCAGGCGGCCACTGAACTTGCGCTGACCGTCAACCGGAAACGTCATGCGCACCTTCGCCAGCTGCCCGGCAAAGCGCTCAAAGTCCGTCTCTTTGAACAGCAGCCGGTCCAGACCGGGTGACGACACTTCCAGCGTGTAGTGACCGGGTATCGGGTCCTCGACATCGAGTACGCCACTTACCTGGTAACTGACCTTCTGGCAGTCATCAGCCGAAATACCTTGCTCACTATCAATATATACGCGCAGCAGTCCACCACCCTTACCGCCGCTCTGATAATCAATACCGACCAGCTCGTAACCCATGGATGCAATCCCGGGTTCCAGCAATTTTCCCAGCTGTAAAGGGTCAGCCCTCACGCCGTTCTCCGAACCGTATTCCGGAAACAAAAAATGGGCCAAAGGCCCATTCCATGAACACCGGAATTATTATTATCAGGAGTATAGCAAACTCCCAAACTCCGACCCAAATGCATGCCGTGGCATGACATCCGGCAATTAAAATTGGTAGCGGGGGTAGGATTTGAACCTACGACCTTCGGGTTATGAGCCCGACGAGCTGCCAGACTGCTCCACCCCGCATCAACGGCCGGGAAGTGTAGCGGTTGGTACTCACTAATTCAAGCACCAGACGCATTAGACACCCGGCCGGCTTACATCCGGTCGGGGTTGCCGACGGTCGGGAGCACAGAATATGCGGGTAAATCAGCCGCTACATGCCGCCTGATCAAGGGTTTGAAATCGGTATAACAGCACCATGAAAGCGAAAAAATGACCGGTGGCGGCGAAGCCGCCACCGGCAACATCCTGCCATACGGCAAAAAAGCGGTTGCTTCCGGCACTGACGGCATCAGGGGGATGCCAGTACCGGGATAACCAACAACCGATAAGCACAGGCTAGCCTGCATGCGCCCGGACGGGTAGTACCTGATTGTGAACATGTTAAAACCATGCTGTCAGCCTGCCCGTTTTTCAGGCAAAAAAAAGCGCCCCGCGAGGGGCGCTTTGATGTCAAACAGTGACCGCAATCAGCGTGGTGACACGCCCAGGGCTTTCAGTGTCTTGACGTTGAGGTACTTGTCTACCGGCAGGCCCTTGTCGCGCTGGAACGCGTTGACGGCCGCGATGGTCTGGGCACCGATAGAACCATCGATCGGACCCGGATTGTAACCGGCGGTTTTGAGTGCCTGCTGGATCCGGCTGATACGGGTGCCGGTCATGTTGGTCTGACACAGGATCGAACGCCATTCCATGAAGCCATCCTTCTCCAGCTCCTTGAACTGAACCGTCTTGTACACGGCCGGGATTTCCGTACGTTTCTCGGACGGCCCTGCAGCCTGCTTGCGCACCTTGATGGTCTTGTAAGCTGCCGGGATCTCCACCTTGCGGGAAGTTGCCGGAGTTTTCACGACCTTGCGTGTAACGGTCTTGAAACGTGCCGGGGTTTCCGTGAGGCAGATCTTTGCGCCGGTACGGGTCGTCGCCGGCTCTTTCTTGTTGTGTACTTCATGCCACGTAAACGAGGCATCGGACAGCTTCTTGCTGACCTTGACGGTCTTGTAGGAAGCCGGGATCTGCGTTTTCGACTCCTGCGGGCCACTAACCTGTTCACGCACCTTCACCGTTTTGTACTCAGCCGGTATCTCGGTACTCTTGGTGGTCGCAGGCGATTTCAGCACACGCTTCTTGACCGTCTTGTAGGACGCAGGCACTTCGATCAGGCACATGATTTCACCGGTGGCTTCGTCGATACGCTGGATCGGACCCTTACCCTTCTGCCAGACGGTGTGAGCCGGTTTGTCGAGCACCTGCTCTGAAGTCCACTCGTAGGAGGCCGGCACTTCGACCATCCGGGATGACGCTTCCTTGACCAGCACACGCTTGTCGACAGTACGATACTGCGCGGCAGTCACGTTGACCTTCTCACTGGCCTCGCTGGTAAGTACCTGCTGTTCGACAGTCTCATACTGGGCAGGCCGGTAATGCTCGTGGTAACACATACCCGGTGTAGCACCGTCGAGGTTGATGCCGTACTTCTTGGCAGTTGCAAGGATATCGTCACTGGCCGGCGGTGCATTGTTGCCGAGCCCGGTACGCCAGATGCGCGTGGCATCCGACACCTTGATGGTCTCTTCTTCGACACCGTACTTCGCCGGGATGCTTTCCATGCGACTGGATGCCTCGCTGACCAGCACGCTTTCCTCAACCCATTCATACTTTGCCGGGATGATGTCCACTTTCTGGCCGGCATCTTTCACCAGCATCTGTTTGCTCAGGGTCTTGTATTTGGCCGGAACCCATACACGTGCATAGCACTCACCCGGTTGCGCGTTGGGCGGCAACAAATCACCGCCGGTCGCGGCCATTGTCATACTGCTGCCGGATGTGCGTGCAGCAGCGAGTTCATTTTCGAGTTTTGATATACGCGCTTCCTTTACTTTCAGTTCGGCGTAATCGTCTTCTGTAATAGTGCTAGTGTCCTGGGCCGTGCGCGTCTGCGTGGCTGAACAGCCCGCCAGCGACAGCAGAATCAGCGGAAGTGCAATTCTTGTGGTAATGCTCGCCATAATCGTTACTCCTTGTACCTATTGTTTTTTTGCGAGGGAAAACAGGATGCCTGCATATTCAAGCGCTATTCTAGTCACTGGCCTAAGTATAGCCAGATCTCAATTGTTAACTTGAATAAACTATGCGGCCACCGGACACTGCGGTGTTTCCCGAAAATATTTATATATATGCTGTTTTTATTGACTATTATTCTTAATCCGAAGCGATTACACGACTGGCAGCTGCACTGCCCGCAGCTCGAAACAGAAAATCGAGCCCTGCCCCGGCGCACTCTGCACGCTGATCCGGCCACCATGACGCGTCACGACCGCGTCGACGAAGGCCAGCCCGAGCCCCGCGCCGGTAATCTCCGCATGCTCAGGATTGGACACACGCTGGAATCGATCGAACAACGACGGCAATGATTCGGATGCGATGCCAAACCCTTCATCGGTGACACAGACCCGGTAGCGGTCGCCCTCGCGCGACAGGTGTACGGTTACGCGTGTCCCGGCCGGACTGTATTTAATGGCATTGGTCAGCAGATTGATCAGGGCGCGTTCCAGCAGACCGCCTTCACCGTTCACCCAGGCATCCTCAACCTGCAGTTCATTGTGCAGCTGGATGTTGCTGGCCTTGGCCTGTGCCCACACCTGTTCATGTGCATTCCAGATGACTGCTACCAGGTCGACCTCGCTGAATGCATAGCTGTCACTGTTTTCCGCACGCGCCAGCTGCAGGAATTGTTCGGCAAGTGACAGGGTGCGCTCGGTATTGCCGCGCATACGCTCGAGCAATTCGCCCATCGCTTCATCCGGCTTACGGCTGCTGGCCAGTTCCAGCAATGCCAGCATCGAGACCAGCGGTGAACGCAAATCGTGTGACAGGAAGTTCAGCAACTCGCTGCGTTTGCGTTCACTGGCGCGAAGATTGCTGATATCGGAGAAATTAATGACCAGTGCATCGGTCTCATCGCCATGTACAGTCAACGGTGCTATTTGCACCAGCAGGTCCCGGCCATCCGCGTGTTGCGCATTGCACTGTACCCGCCCGGCTTCCAGCAGCACACTTCTCAGCTGTTCGTCCCAGCTCGCACCGTCCTGTAATTCCACGGATTGCAGGTAATCATGCAGCGCACCATCCGATAATTTCGCCGCCGGGTCGCCGGCCAGGTAGAGTGCGGCGCGCTCATTGGCGATCAGGATCTTCCCGAAGGCGTCCACGACCAGCACACCGTCCGGCATAAAGGACAGGGCATCCTCGACGAAGCGGCGCAACTCGCCCAGTTGCCGGGTGGCCGCCTTGACCTGTTCGATACGCGATTGCAGCAGGTCAGTGGAATGTCCTGCAGTGCTCTCACCGCCGCGCAGCTGCCTGGCCAGGCCATTCAGCAGTGAGCGCTCATCGTCTCCCGGTTCATTGCCCTTCTGCCCAGAACAACACCAGTGTTGACGCATCCGTCTCGCAGGGTGTCGTCCAGCTGCTGCTTCCCGGATCCCAGTGTCCGACCTGACTGGAGAGGTGACTGACCGTGCGCACCTGCCCGGACTGTTCGCGTACTCGTGCCATCCGCATCCAGTAATGCCCAGCCCTGTACCGGGAGGATATGCGGGAGAAACGCGACCGCAATCTGCAGGTCCGTGCCCTGGTGTATCGCCAGCTCGGCACGCTGTCGATGCAGGTCGTCCAGTTCCTGCTCAAGAAAGCGGACGGCACGCTCCAGCCTGCGCCAGCTCCATAACGGGTAACCGAGCGAGATGGCAACCAGCGCGGCAACCGGTGGAAACCAGCTGCGTGCCAGTAACAGCAATGCGGCAGACAGGCACAGGGTGCCGATGAACAGCGTGACCGCCAGCAACAGGCTGTTGCGCGGGCCGAGGAACGGATAGGCAAACATGGGCAACATGGCCAGCAACACTGTCATCAGCAGCACCGGGCGCCAGTCGAGTGCCGTAATACGTCCACCGGTCAACAATGCCTGCAGCATATTCGCATTGATCTCGACACCGGGCATTGAATGGCTGTAACCGGATACCGGCGTTGGCAGGGCATCGCCAAGGCCCGCTGCCGTGACCCCGACCAGCACCAGCTTGTCGGTGAATGTGCCGGGAATAAAATCACCACGCACAACCTGCTCATAGGAAATCTTCTGGAAATGACCGGGTGGTCCGGCATAGGGAATGAGCAACTGCCGGTCACGGTACCAGACACCCGGACGGGTCGTGTCCTCATCCACGGCTTCCGGGTAAATGGGCACCGCGATACCGGCAACCTGCAACATCACCATGGTGAGGTGCGGCCAGTAGCTGCCGCCGAGGCCTTCGTACAGAAACAGGCGGCGCGCGATTCCGTCCGGATCGAGTTCAACATGCACATGCCCCATTGCGGCGGCCTGCTCGGCAAACTGCGGGTGTGGCAGGGTCTCGGTTGGCATGCCGCCCTGCACGCGCTGCTCCATCAGCACCGGCAACACAACATTGCCGCTGCGGCCGATGGCCTCGGCCAGCAAGCGGTCACCACGGGGGTTTGACGGGTCCGGTTCGGCGAAAATAATATCGAACGCGACGACACGTGGCTTTTCCGCTGCCAGGCGATCCAGCAGGGACGCATGGATTTCACGTCGCCAGGGCCAGCGACCGAATTCTGCCAGGCTCTGCTCGTCCACGCCGATGATGACGATCTCTTCACTGGCCGGCCCGGTCAACAACTGTAACTGGGTATCGTAGAGCAGTTGATCCCAGCGCCACAGCCAGCCCTGGTGCAGTAACAGTGCCGCCAGTCCACCCAGGAGCAGCGCCAGTAGCAGGCGTTCTCCCCAGGCAAGGCTGCGCGGTTTGGCAGGCGCCCTCAAAGCAGAAGCAGCATCCCGAATGGCACCAGTAACTGCCATGGACTGCCGGTAATGGAAAATGTCTGGGTCGGCGACCAGGGACTGGTGTACCCGGTATCGTCAATCGCGCGTACGCGGAAGAAGTACGCGCTGGCAGTCGGACGCTCGATGGTGATTTCCGGGGTCTCCACAACCCGGTCGAGAATGATTGACGGGAAAGCGGCATCGGTATCGAGCTGGAACTGGTAACGCATGCCGACACCGGCATCACGCCAGTGGAAATCGATTTCCGACTCACCCAGTGCGGGGGCCTCTACGGCACGGTGCATCCGGTTCCGCCCGGTATTCGAAGGCTGCCGCATCACTCCAGGGACCCCGTACACCCGCCCCGTCGATACTTGCAACACGCCAGTAGTAGTGACCGGCCGTAAGCTCCGCAGACGGGGTGTAGCGCTCGCTGCGTAATGTCGATTCGTCGGTAACCAGGCTATCGAATGCATCGTTACCCGACACCTGCAAGTGGAACTGTTCAATATCAACCGGCCTGGACCAGCCGAACTCGGGCGTGGCATCACGGACGATCACATGCTCCCGCAAACCGATCAGTGCCGGCGGCTGCGGGTGGGCCGCCACGGTAAACTGCTGTACCGCATCCACACCCTCCAGCCCGTCTGCATCAATACCGCGCACGCGCAGGGCATACTGGCCGTTTGGCAGATCGCCATAGTAGCCACGTGTACTGCCACTGACCGCGTTAACCAGCAGGCTGTCGAACGCGGTACTGTCAGCTACCTGGAAACGGTATTGCCGCGCCTTGTCGAGCGTGGCCCAGTTGAACTCCAGCGGCAAACGATCAAGTACGGCCTGTTGCGGCGCAAGGTCGGGTGGCGGCAACAACGGCTTCGGTGCCGATGGTGCAACACCCGCCTTTGCCAGCACCCCGTAACCGGCCGGCACATCGCGACTGGCGCCTTCACCGGATACGGCAACGTTACCCTCGAGCACCTCGCTGCGCGCGACCGGCCGTTCACTGTCGGCCGACACGCGGAATTCGGTGCCGCGCACAGCAGCCACTGCTGCCGGCGTAATAATTTCATAGCGGCTGCCGCCACCCCGGTGTTTCCTGACGCGTGTATTTACCTGCCCGCTTTGCAGGCGAATACGCGTATCTACCATGCCGGTTTCGCCATAGGCACTGAGGCTGTCGAAAATAATCTCGCTGCCACCCAGTACCAGCAGTTCCGAGTCATCGGCAAAGCGAATCGTAACGTTGCTGTCATCAGCGACCGATAAACGGTCACCGCTGTGCAACTCAAGACCGGCGGTCACTGGCAGGGACTCGCCCGCCGCACGACTGACCTGCGCACTGCCCCGGAACAGGCGAACCCGGGCGCTGACCGGCTGGTGCTTGAGAATATCGATCGGGAAACGCAGGCGCGTACCCGGAAGGATTCCGCGTGCCGGCGTATCGGGGAGTTTGTTGACGCGTTGTATTCTTTTCCAGTGCAGGACACTGGTGCAGTGCTTTTCGGTCAGACCCCAGATCGTGTCACCCGGGCGGACCGTGTAGGTCCAGTATTGCTCGTCGGCCGTAACCGGCGTGGCGGACAGGACGGCAATCAGCAGGCAGAGTGCTGCAGCAGGCAAGCCCGCGAGCGCACGCCACCCTTCACTCATCCAGCCTGCTCCGATACTTTCTCGAGACGATAACCATGATGGTAGACCGCGCTGAGCTTCCAGCCCCGATCCGGCCGGATACTTAACTTGTTGCGCAGGCGGCTGACATGGGTGTCCACGGTGCGGGTATTGATATCACCCCGTGTGCCCCAGACATTTTCCAGTATGTAGCTGCGCGACAGCAAACGACCCGCATTGCGGAACAGCAAAATAGCAAGTTCGAACTCCATGTTACGCAGTGTAACAGGTTCGCCATCCAGCATAATGCAGCGCTCCTTCATCTCGACACGGTAAGGCGGATATTCGTAGGCCATTTCGACATCGGCGTCCTGTGCAGCCCGTCGTTCCAGTGCATGCAGGCGTGCCAGCGTTTCGCTTTGGCGAACCGGCTTTATCATGTAATCGTCCGCACCCCGCCCGAGCGCCTGGACGATATCCTCTTCACCGTCACGACTGGTTATAAAAATCACCGGTATATGCCAGTCGACATTCTCCCTGACCCAGTCGAGCACTTCAGGACCGGTCGTATCGGGCAGGTTCCAGTCGATAATCAGGACATCGAATGTTTCATTGCGTAGCGCCTGGCGAAATGACTCGCCGGTGTTGTAGGCATAACAGTCATGGTTTGCGCCCTTCGCCCATGTCTGCAACATTTCTGCCTGGTCACGATCATCTTCAAGTATGCCGATTCTCATGGATTGCCGCCTGTGATTGTTTTTGGTGTGGCGATTTTCCCATACACCGTGAAGATAAATGCTACCCGGAATGTTAACTATTGTAAAAACACTTGATTAATTAATTAGTTACAGACTGTTTTATAGGGTAATTACGGTCAGTGCGTAGCGCGGCGACGTCGGGCACGTGCCAGCTGGGTCTTCAGCTCGACGTGGTAGATAAAACCGGGCAGCGCATTACGGCAGACGTCCAGACCGGTCTGCTGTCAGTCATACGACAGGATCAGGCCAGCACGCTGTTACACAGGGTCAGTAATGCGCCCGGAAACAGGCCAAGCCCCAGCACCAGCAGGCTGTTGGTGCTGACAGCGATTTGCAGGTCGGTATTGATCTTCAATGGCGCATCGGTCGCCGGCTCATCAAAGTACATCAGCTTGATGATGCGTATGTAGTAGAACGCCCCGATGATCGAGAAGAACACCGCGACCAGTGCCAGCCACACCATGTCGACATCGACCACGGCCTTGAGCACCGCCAGCTTGGCATAGAAACCTACGGTCGGTGGCACGCCGGCCATGGAAAACATCAGGATCAGCATCATCAACGCAAACCATGGACTGCGATCATTCAGGCCACGGAAATCATCCAGCTGGTCTGCCTCTTCGCCACTCCGGCTGAGCAGGATAATGACACCGAAGCCGCCGATCGCCATCAGGGCGTAGGTAATGGCATAGAACATCGACGCGGAATAACCGCTATCCGTGCCTGACAGGATCCCAAGCAGCAGGAATCCGACATGCGAAATGGTTGAATAGGCCAGCATGCGTTTCATGTTGGTCTGGGCAATGGCGACAACATTACCGATAGCGAGTGACAGGACTGCCAGGATCATCAACATACCCTGCCAGTCGACCAGCAAGCCGCCCATTGATTCCGCCAGCAGACGCATTGCCATGGCAAAGGCGGCAATCTTGGGTGCGCTACCGATAAACAGGGTCACGGCCGTGGGTGCGCCGTGATACACGTCCGGCACCCACATGTGGAACGGTACCGCGCCGAACTTGAACGCCAGTCCAACCACGATAAAACAGAGACCGAATACCAGCACCAGGCTGCGTTCACCCTGGGCCGAGATCGCATCGGCAATCGCGGCTAAATCAAGACTGCCGGTGGCGCCGTACAGCATCGACATGCCATACAGCAGCATGCCGGACGCCAGTGCACCGAGCACAAAATATTTCATGGCGGCTTCTGAAGCCGTGGGCGAATCCCGGTCGAAAGCGACCATGGCATACAGCGACAGGGACAGCAGTTCCAGTCCCAGATACACCGTCAGCAAGCTGTGCGAGGAAATCATGACCTGCATACCGAGCACGGCAAACAGCCCCAGCACATAGTACTCGCCGCGCAGACCGCCCTGGGCCGTCATGTAACTGCGCGCATAGGCAAACGCACCAATCGTCACCAGGAAGACACTGGTTTTCAGCAGGGCCGCCATCGGGTCATGAATATACATGCCGCCCAGCATCACCAGCGCCTCGTTATCGATCTGGCTGCCACTGATAAATGCAGCGGCCAGCAGCGTCAGCTGCGCGAGGACATAACTTGCCTGGCGGTAACTGTCACCGACGAATGCCTCGACCAGCAGTATCAGGCAGGCCATCGTCAGGATGAAGATCTCCGGCGACAGCAGTAAATACTCAGTCAGTGTGATAGTCATGATCGATTGCCTCAGGGCCCTCCGGGTCGAATGGCTTCCAGCAGCGCAAGACCGGTTTCAGCCGGCGGCAGCTTGGATACAGACAGGTGTGCCAGCAGGTTGTCGACACTGGCATGCATGATCTCGGTCAGCGGCGCCGGATAAAGTCCGAACAGCAGCACCATGGCAGCCAGGCTGGCGAGGATGACGAATTCACGCGCATTGACGTCCTGCAACTGTTTCACGTTGTCGTTGGCGATTTCGCCGAAGATCACGCGCTTGACCATCCACAGGCTGTAGGCTGCGCCCAGTATCAGTGTGGAGGCTGCCAGGAATGCAAACCAGAAATTGGCCTTGAAGCTGGCGAGGATGACCATGAATTCGCCGACAAAGCCGGACGTACCGGGCAAGCCGGCATTGGCCATGGCAAACAGCACCATGAAGGAAGCAAAAACCGGCATGGTGTTGGCAACACCGCCGTAATCGCCAATCTGGCGACTGTGCATGCGGTCATACAACACGCCGACACACAGGAACAGCGCACCGGAGATAAAGCCGTGCGAAATCATCTGTACCATGCCGCCTTCCATGCCGAGCGCCGCACCGCTGAGTGAATCGTTGTTATCCATCAGCGTAAACACCAGGAAGATGCCGAGTGTCACGAAACCCATGTGGGCAATGGACGAATAGGCAATCAGTTTCTTCATGTCTTCCTGCACCAGCGCGACGAAGCCGATATAGACGACCGCCACCAGCGACATCAGGATAATCAGCCAGTCCAGTGCATGACTGGCATCCGGCGTAATCGGCAAACTGAAACGCAGGAAACCGTACCCGCCGATCTTCAACATGATCGCAGCCAGGATCACGGAACCACCGGTCGGCGCCTCGACGTGCGCATCCGGCAACCAGGTATGCACCGGCCACATCGGCACCTTGACGGCAAAGGCCATGAGGAACGCGATAAAGATCAGGATCTGTTCCGTCATACCCAGTGACAGCACGTGGAAATCGAGAATGCTGAAGCTGTCCGCCTGCAGGTACATGTAAATCAGCGCCACCAGCATGAAGACCGATCCCAGGAAGGTATACAGGAAGAACTTGATGGTCGCGTACACGCGCTTCGGGCCGCCCCATACACCGATGATGATGAACATCGGAATCAGCATGGCTTCCCAGAAAACGTAAAACAGGACAGCATCAAGTGCGGCAAATACGCCGTTCATCAACCCTTCCATGACCAGGAAGGCTGCCATGTACTGTGCCGCCTTTTTCTGGATCACTTCCCAGCCGGCCAGCACCACCAGCACCGTGGTAAACGTGGTCAGGATAATCAGCGGCATCGAGATACCGTCGACCCCCAGGTGATAATTCGCACTGATGGCCTCGATCCACGGCACGTTTTCCTGGTACTGCATGACGGCCGTGGTGAAATCGAAATTCGTATAGAGTGACAGGCTGAGAACAAACGTGGCCACGGACACCAGTAACGCCGTCACACGACAGCCCGGATTACCCATTGCATCCATGGCAAGCAATGCCGCACCGCCGGCAATCGGCAGCCAGATCAGCAGGCTCAACAGCGGATAATCGATCATGCGCCGGCTCCTGTTGCGCGGAATACAAACCAGTACAACATCAGCACCAGGCCGATAATCATGCTGAAGGCATAGGTATAAAGGTGTCCGGTCTGCATCTTGCGGACGATTCCGGATGTCCAGCCAACCAGGCGGGCGCTGCCATTGACCAGCAGGCCGTCGATAATGACCTCGTCGCCGACACGCCAGAGCAACTGACCGATGCCGCGTGCGCCACCGGCAAACACAGCCTGGTTAAAGTCGTCCATGTAGTACTTGTTGACCAGTACGTTGTAGATCGCACTGAAGCGACGACGCATGCTGTCGGCAAAATCAGGATTCTTCAGCGTCATGTACCAGGCCAGCGCGACACCGGCAATCGCCAGGTAAATCGCCCAGCCCATGAAGGCATGGCCGACAAAACTCACGATACCGTGATAGTGCTCGGCAACTGCAGCAAGCGCACCGTGCTCGGGCGAAACGTGGATAACACCGTCGAAGAAATTACCGAATACCACCGGGTCGATTACGTAACCGGACACCACGGAGAAGAACGCCAGCACGATCAGCGGCCCGGTCACGACCCACGGCGTCTCATGCAGATGCTCGCGGGTGTGGGCATCCATGCGCGGCTTGCCGTGGAAGACGAGGAAGTACATGCGGAAGCTGTACAGCGCGGTTATGAACACACCCAGCAACACGGCGACATAGACCAGCCCGGCACCCGGCAGCTGCTGAATGATGCACCGCCTCGATGATGGTGTCTTTCGAGAAGAACCCGGAGAAAAACGGTGTACCGATCAGCGCCAGCGAACCGATCAGGCTGGTAATCCAGGTGATCGGCATGTACTTGCGCAGGCCACCCATGTTGCGAATGTCCTGGTCATGGTGCATGGCGATAATGACGGAGCCGGCAGCCAGGAACAGCAACGCCTTGAAGAAGGCATGCGTCATCAGGTGGAAGATGCCGGCAGCATACGCGGACACACCCAGCGCCACGGTCATGTAGCCAAGCTGGGACAGGGTTGAATAGGCCACTACCCGCTTGATGTCATTCTGCACAATACCGAGGAAACCCATGAACAGTGCCGTGATGGCACCGATGGTCATCACGAAGACCAGCGCAGTCTCGGACAATTCGAACAGCGGCGACATGCGCGCCACCATGAAAATACCGGCCGTCACCATGGTCGCGGCGTGGATCAGCGCGGAAATCGGCGTCGGGCCTTCCATCGAATCCGGCAGCCACACGTGCAGCGGCACCTGTGCCGACTTGCCCATGGCGCCGATGAACAGGCAGATACAGATCACCGACATCAGCGACCAGTCGGTACCCGGAATCACCTGGTATACCGCGTGTTGCAGCTGCGGCGCGCCGGCAAAAACGAAAGCGTAGTCCAGGCTGTTAAACGACATGTAGATCGCGGCAATGCCCAGCAGGAAACCGAAATCCCCTACCCTGTTTACCAGGAACGCCTTGAGGTTGGCGTAGATCGCCGTCGGCCGCGTGTACCAGAAACCGATCAGCAGGTACGAGACCAGGCCCACCGCCTCCCAGCCGAAGAACAGCTGCAGGAAATTATTGGCCATGACCAGCATGAGCATGGAAAAGGTAAACAGCGCGATATAACTGAAGAAGCGCTGGTAACCCGGATCGTCATGCATGTAACCGATGGTGTAGATATGCACCATCAGTGACACGAAGGTCACCACGGTCATCATCAGTGCGGTCAGGTTGTCGACCAGGAAACCGATTTCGAAACGCACCCCGTCACTCACCATCCAGGTGTAGACCGACTCGTTGTACGTTGCAGCACCATCCAGTGCGAATAGTTTCAGGACATAGATTGATAACGCACAGGAGATACCCACACCGAGAATAGTCACGGTATGCGCACCGGCACGCCCGATCACCTTGCCAAACAGACCGGCAATGATGGCGCCCAGCAGTGGCGCCAGCGGAATCGCGAGATAAATCTGTTCCATGTCCATCCCGTTACCCCTTGAGCCGATCCAGGTCCTGGACATTAATGGTGCGACGGTTGCGGAACAGCACCACCAGGATGGCCAAACCGATCGCCGCCTCGGCGGCAGCGACCGTTAAGATAAAGAAGACGAACACCTGGCCTGCCGTATCGCCCAGGAAATAGGAAAAGGCAATGAAGTTCATGTTGACGGCCAGCAGCATCAGTTCGATGGCCATCAGCAGAATGATGACGTTCTTGCGGTTAAGAAAGATGCCCGCCACGCTCAGCGCAAACAGGATAGCTCCCAGGGTCAGATAATCAGATAACGCAATCATTTTTAAATCATCACTTGAATCCCGGAATAAACAAACTGGCCACAGAGATCACCGGGAACAGAGAGACAATAATCATGTCATTCACTGTGATTCTGTTTGTATTCGAGTTTATTCTCCGTGTTCTCTGTGCCCTCTGTGGCCGATGTTTTTAAATTCCCGCAACCTAATCACGAACGGATGAATCCTGCTTTTCTTCCGACACCATTTTTACAATCCGCACCCGGTCGGCCGATTTGACGGCAACCTGTTCCGCCACGTTCTGTGACTTGGTCTCGGGACGCTTGCGCATGGTCAGGACAATGGCTGCAATGATGGCAACCAGCAATATGACCGAGGCTATTTCAAACGGGTAGACATAATCCGTGTACAGCACATTGCCCAGCTCACGCACGTTACTGTAGTCGGCACCGTGGCGCTCGGGAATGGCGATGACATCACGCCCGAAATACTTCACGCCCACAACGGCAAACATCTCGGAAAAGACCACCAGCGCGATGATGACGCCGAACGGCAGATAGCGGACAAAACCCTCGCGCAACGGCGACATGTTGATATCCAGCATCATCACCACGAACAGGAACAGCACCATGACGGCACCGACATAGACCAGCACCAGCGTGATCGCCAGGAATTCGGCCTCCAGCAACAGCCACAGGCCGGCGCAGGTAAAAAATGCCAGCACCAGGTGCATGGCCGCATGTACCGGGTTACGCACCGTGATAACCCGGCCGGCGGCAAACACCAGGATCACGGCAAACACCCAGAATATGATGCGTTCGATATCCATACTCAGCGGAACCTCGCGTCCTGCTGACGATCAGCGGCAATTTGTTGTTCGTGCTTGTCGCCTATCGCGAGCAGCATATCCTTGGTCATGATGTTCTCACCCCGGTTCTCGAAGGCATATTCGTACACGCGCGTTTCGACGATGGAATCAACCGGGCAGGACTCCTCGCAAAAACCGCAGTAGATACATTTAAACAGGTCGATGTCATAGCGCGTGGTGCGGCGGGTTCCATCCTCGCGTTCCTCGGCCTCGATCGTGATCGCCAGCGCCGGGCACACGGCTTCGCACAGCTTGCAGGCAATGCAGCGCTCTTCACCATTCGGGTAACGCCTGAGCGCATGCAGACCGCGAAAACGGTTGGACTGTGGCGTCTTCTCTTCCGGGTACTGCACCGTAATCTTGCGTGCAAACAGGCGCGAACCCGTCAGCCGCATACCCTTGAGCAGCTCCCAGAGGAACAAACTTTTCAGAAAGTTGTTGAAACCTTCCATAACCTACCTCAGTCGAACCATGGACCGATATCGAGGATCACCGCAGCGCCCTCCACCACCAGCCAGACAATGGTGATCGGAATGAATACTTTCCAGCCGAGCCGCATGATCTGGTCGTAGCGGTAGCGCGGGAATGTCGCGCGGAACCACAGGAACAGCAGCAACATGACGGACATCTTGCCGAACAGCCAGAAGATGCCCGGCACCCAGTCGAACCACGACTCGAACCATGTGCCCTGGAACGGTGACAGCCAGCCACCCAGGAACATCAGCGCGGCCAGTGCCGCGATCAGGATCATGTTGGCGTATTCGGCCAGGAAGAAAACGGCGAACGCCATGCCTGAATACTCGACATGGAAACCGGCAACAATTTCCGACTCGCCTTCCGATACGTCAAATGGCGCCCGGTTGGTCTCGGCCACGCCGGAAATAAAATAGACCAGGAACAAGCGGGAACAACGGCAGCCAGAACCAGTGCAGGAAACTGCCCTGTTGCGCCTCGACGATGTCCACCAGGTTAAGACTGCCGCCGGCGATCAGTACGCCAACCAGCGCAAAACCCATGGCTATTTCATATGACACGATCTGCGCGGCCGAGCGCATCGCACCGAGGAAGGCATACTTGGAATTGGATGCCCAGCCGGCAATGATGACGCCGTAGACACCAATTGAAGTCAGGGCCAGCACATACAAGAGACTGGCATCGATGTTCGCCAGCACCAGGGTATCGGTAAACGGCAATACCGCCCAGGCCGCCAGCGCCGGCGCAATCGACAACATCGGCGCCACCACGAACAGGAAGCGGTTGGCGTTCGTCGGGACGACGATTTCCTTCATCAACAACTTGAGGGCATCGGCGATCGGTTGCAGCCAGCCACGCGGACCGACCCGGTTGGGGCCAACGCGCACCTGCATGTAACCGATAATCTTGCGCTCGGCAAACGTCAGGTAGGCCACCGCACCCATCAGCGGGCCAACGATGCAGATAATCTTGACCAGTGTATACAGCAGCACGTTGGCCTTGATGTCGTCCCAGAAGTGGAAACCAAGCACTACAACGGCCACACCGAGTACGGCTGCCACCAGCCCGGTCAGCAGCAGCTGTCCCTTGTATTTTTGCAGTACGGTTTCAGTCATGTGTTTCTCAAACCCGTTCCATGGTTACCGGGCCGAAGGCGGCACCCAGCGATGCGGATGCCGTGGTGCCCGACTGCAACCACACGCAACCATCAGTCACGCGTTCATCGACAGACACGTCCATTTCGACGCTTGCGTCACCCTGGCTGACCCGCACACGGTAGCCTTCACGCACACCGGCGCTCTCCGCCGTTGAGGAATTAATACGCAACAGGCCGGCAACCTGTCCATCCGGACTTGCCTGCAACGGCTGTGCACGTCGCACCAGCGAGTCGGTCGAGAGAATGGCGACATCACCAATTCGCTCAAGATCGCCACCCGGCATCGCACCTGCAACCGGACCATCCGGCTGCCGATTATCGAGCGCAGCCGACTCACACTGTGCGCGCAGGGCATCGCGAATTTCTTCTGTACCGGTTTGTGTAAACCCGTCGATATCGAACTGGTTACCGATTACGCGTAAAACCTTCCAGCCCGGCCGGCTGTCGCCGACGGGACTGGCGACACCGGCAAAACCCTGCCAGCGACCTTCGGCATTAACAAACGTGCCGGACGTTTCGGTAAATGGCCCGATGGGTAACAACACGTCGGCAAACGACCGGGTGACATCACTGGCAAATGGACTGATGGAGACTACGAAATCTGCCGCTTCGACAGCAGCATTGGCGGCTGCCGCGTCAAAGCAATCATTCGCCGGTTCGACATTAAAGAGTACGTAGGCACCGAGCCTTGCGGACAACATCTCGGCCGCATTCAGGCCAACGGTATCGACACCCGCACCTGCAGGTCCGCGATGTGGCACTACACCGGCCAGCCAGCCACCGACACTGTTTGCGGCTTCCGGTAACAGGCCAAGCGTTGCGCCGCTGCAATCGGCGATTACCTGCGCCAGCGCGCGCAGCAGTGAATACTGCGGGTGACTGGTCGCCACGTTGCCCAACAGGACCGTTGCGCTATCAGCATCTTTCAGTGCAGCAGCCATTTCCCGCTGGTTTTCATCGGGTGATGCATTGCCGATAATCGTCTTAACGGCATCACTAACCTTGTTCGCCGCATCGGGATAGCACGCGGCGATACCGGCAAGGGTTGCCGCCAGCTGCGCGGGTGACGCAATGGCCTTCGCATGCACATCAAACAGGAACTCATAGTCCACCGGGTTGACGAACATGACCTTTGCGCCTGCCACGGCAGCCTTGCGTAAACGATGGCCGATTATCGGCTGGTCCTTGCGGATATTCGAGCCAATCACCAGGGCTGCATCGAGCGTTTCAATATCCGCGAGCGGCTGGCCGAGCGACGGCATCAACGGCGCCTGTTGCTGATCGGTGAAATCGGACTGGCGCAGGCGATGGTCGATATTGTTCACGCCGATGCCGCGCGCCAGCGCCTGCATCAATGACATCTCTTCCAGCGTTGCCGTTGGTGACACCAGCATACCGACCTGGTCAGCACCGCCTGCATCGAGCGTTTTCTTCAGTCCGTCGACGGTTGCCTGCAAAGCGGTTTCCCAGTCGGTGTCCTGCCAGCTGCCATCGACCTTGATCATCGGCGTGGTGACACGGTCATCACTGTACAGACCTTCATAACTGAAACGGTCACGGTCCGACAACCACACCTCGTTGACGTCCTCGTTCTCGTGGGGAACCACGCGCATGACCTGGCCACGGCGGGTATGCACAAAAATATTCGAGCCGACGGCATCGTGCGGTGCGATGGTTGCATGCTGCTGCAACTCCCACGCACGCGCCTTGAAACGGAATGGCCGCGACGTCAGCGCGCCAACCGGGCAGACATCAATGACGTTACCCGACAGTTCCGACTCCAGCGATTTCTCGATATAGGTACCGATTTCCATGTTTTCGCCACGACCGGTCGCACCCAGCTCCATCTTGCCGGCCACCTCGCGCAACATACGAATACAGCGGGTGCAGTGGATACAGCGGGTCATGTCCGTGGCAATCAGCGGACCAATGTACTTGTCCTTCACCACGCGTTTCTTTTCGGCGAAACGCGAAATATCCCGGCCGTAGCCGAGGGCAAGATCCTGCAATTCACATTCACCACCCTGGTCGCAGATCGGGCAATCAAGCGGATGGTTAATCAGCAGGAATTCCATGACGGCTTTTTGTCCGCCGGTGGCAATCTCCGATTTCGTAAAAATCTTCATGCCATCCGCGACCGGTGTCGCACAGGCCGGCAGTGGTTTCGGCACTTTCTCGACCTCGACCATGCACATGCGGCAATTGGCTGCGACCGAGAGTTTCTTGTGGTAGCAGAAGCGCGGAATACTGATACCGGCATCGTCCGCGACTTCGATAATCATTGCGCCCTTGCGCGCCTGGTACGACTTGCCGTCGATCTCGATGGTCACGGCGTCATCCGCCGGAATGTCCGGGCGTGCACTCATGCGGCTGCTCCCGTGGAAGCCTTGCTGCCCACCATGCAGCGCTTGTGCGTGATGTGATATTCAAACTCGTCGCGGAAGTGGCGCAGGAAACCCTGTACCGGCCAGGCCGCTGCCTCGCCGAATGCACAAATGGTCTTGCCGGCAATCTGGTCGGCCGCACTGAGCAACAGGTCGAGATCCTCGGGACGGCCCTGCCCCTCCTCGATACGCTTGATAATGCGGTACATCCAGCCGGTGCCTTCGCGGCACGGCGTGCACTGGCCGCAGGACTCGGCGTAATAAAAGCGCGACACGCGCATCGATGCCTCTACCATGCAGGTCGTCTCGTCCATCACGATGACGGCACCGGAACCGAGCGCGGAACCCGCCTTCGCCAGCGAGTCGTAGTCCATGTCGGTTTCCATGATGATGTCAGCCGGCAGTATCGGCATGGACGAACCACCCGGGATTACGCCTTTCAGCGTGTGGCCATCGCGCACGCCACCGGCCATTTCCAGCAATTCGCTGAACGGCAACCCCATCGGCACCTCGAAATTACCCGGCTTGTTAACATGCCCGGATACCGAAAATATTTTTACGCCACCGTTGTTCGGCTTGCCCAGCTGCATGAACCATTCACCGCCGTTGCGCATGATGGCCGGCACCGAGGCCAGTGTTTCGGTGTTATTGATCGTCGTCGGTTTGCCATACAGGCCGAAGTTGGCCGGGAACGGCGGCTTGAAACGCGGCTGGCCCTTCTTGCCCTCCAGCGATTCCAGCAAGGCGGTTTCCTCACCACAGATGTAGGCGCCGGCACCGAGGTGACTGTAGCAATCGAAATCGACACCGGAGCCCTGGATATCCTTGCCGAGCAGGCCGGCCTCGCTGGCTTCTTTCAGTGCCTGTTCAAACCGCTCGAACGGTTCATGATGAAATTCACCACGCATGTAGTTGTAACCGACCGTCGCGCCCATGGCGTAAGCGGCGATGGCCATACCCTCGACCAGTGCATGCGGGTTATAGCGCAGGATATCGCGGTCCTTGCAGGTACCCGGCTCGGACTCATCGGAATTGCACACGACATATTTCTGTACCGGCGCGTTGCGCGGCATGAAGCTCCACTTCAAACCGGTCGGGAAGCCGGCGCCACCACGCCCGCGCAGCCCTGACGCCTTGACGATTTCGATCACTTCTTCCGGCGGCGTTTTTTCACGCAGAATTTTTTTCCATGCCTCGTACCCGCCGACCTTGAGATAATTCTCGAGTGTCCACGGCTCGTCGAACTGCAAGGTGTCAAAACAGACCTGTACCGTCATTACCTACTCCAGTCCGTCCAGGATCTTGTCAACTTTCCCGGGCGTCAGCTGCTCGTGATAATGGCCGTTGACGGTCATCATCGGCCCACCGGAACAGGCAGCCAGGCATTCTTCCTCGAGCTTCAGCGTAATGCGTCCATCCGGTGTGGTTTCGCCCAGCTTGATACCGAGTTTCTTTTCCACGTGATCGACTATCGTGCCGGCGCCGCACAACATGCAGGAAATATTGGTACACAGAGCGACCATATTCCGGCCGACCGGCTCGAGTTCGATCATGGAATAAAACGTGCCGACCTCGTACACCAGCACCGGCTGCATTTCGAGATAGTCGGCAACCGCGTCCATCAGGTCGCGCGTTACCCAGCCACCGTTCTGCTCCTGCGCGGCCTGCAACGCGCACAACACGGCCGACTGCTTGCGGTCTGCCGGGTACTTCCCCAGCCAGGCATCGATCTGCGCTTTCGATTCGCCGGTCAGAAGATCTGCCTTGCGCGGTTGTACTGCACTGTTCATCAGCGGTCGATCTCCCCGAACACAATATCCTGCGTTCCGATAATGGCGACAACATCGGCCAGCATATGACCACGCACCATTTCATCCATGGCGGACAGGTGCGCGAATCCCGGCGCACGCACTTTCAGCCGGTATGGCTTGTTGGCGCCGTCGGAAACCAGGTATACACCGAACTCGCCCTTGGGATGTTCCACGGCAGCATAGGCCTCACCGGCCGGCACGCAGAAGCCTTCTGTAAACAGTTTGAAATGATGAATCAGCGCTTCCATGTCCGCCTTCATCTCTTCACGTCGTGGCGGCGCCAGCTTGTAATCTTCCAGCATGACCGGTCCGGAATTGTTGCGCAGCCACTTGATGCACTGCTTGATGATTCGATTCGACTGACGCATTTCCTCGATACGCACGAGGTAGCGGTCGTAGCAGTCGCCGGTTACACCAACCGGAATATCGAACTGCATGCGGTCATAGACTTCGTAGGGCTGTTTCTTGCGCAGATCCCACTCGATTCCGGAACCGCGCAACATCGGTCCGCTAAAACCGAGCTGCATGGCACGCTCCGGTGACACCACACCGATATTGACCGTGCGCTGTTTCCAGATCCGGTTGTCCGTCAGCAGGGTTTCGTACTCGTCCACACAGCCCGGGAAGCGTTCAGTGAATGCCTCGAGAAAATCCAGCAAGGAACCCTGGCGATCTTCGTTCTTGCGATCAACATCTTTCTGGCTGTGCCACCTGGATGCTTCATATTGCGGCATTTGCTCAGGCAGATCGCGGTACACACCACCGGGACGATAATAGGTTGCATGCATGCGTGTACCCGAGACCGCCTCGTAGCAGTCCATCAGGTCTTCACGTTCACGGAAAGTGTAGAGGAACACCGTCATGGCGCCGATATCGAGGCCATGCGCACCCAGCCACAGCAGGTGATTGAGAATGCGCGTCACCTCGTCGAACATCACCCGGATGTACTGTGCACGCAGCGGCGCCTCGATGCCGAGCAGCTTTTCCATGGCCAGCACATAGCCGTGCTCATTGCACATCATGGACACGTAATCGAGCCGGTCCATGTAACCGATGCTCTGGTTGAACGGCTTGCTCTCGGCCAGCTTCTCGGTCCCGCGGTGCAGCAGACCGATATGCGGGTCGGCGCGCTCGATCACCTCGCCGTCCATTTCCAGCACGAGGCGCAATACCCCGTGCGCGGCAGGATGTTGCGGGCCGAAGTTAAGGGTGAAATTGCGAATCTCGGCCATTACTGCTCCATCGCCTCTTCGGTATCAGGTTCTTCCGCCACGGCAACCGGCTGCATGAGGTCAACCGAGTCGACAGCACCTTCCCGGATCACCTTGGGCACAAGTACACGCGGCTCGATACTTACCGGCTGGTAAACGACGCGTTTCTTCTCGGCATCGTAAATCACCTCGACATTGCCACTCAGCGGAAAATCCTTGCGGAACGGGTGACCGACAAAGCCGTAATCGGTCAGCAGGCGCCGCAGGTCCGGATGTCCATCGAATAAAATACCGAAAAGATCGAAAGCCTCGCGCTCGAACCAGTTGGCAACACTCCAGATACCGATAACGGAAGGCACAACCGGCAAATCGTCATCGGGCGCAAATACTTTCAGGCGCAAGCGGCGATTATTTTGAACTGACAACAAGTGATAGACAGCGGCGAACCGTCGTGGAGAGCGCACCTTTTCCACCACCAGGTCGTCCATGACGGCCGTCATGTGTCCCGGTGTCGTGGCCTCAACTGCGCGACTGAAACCGGAGGATGAAGTCTCCTCGGTCGACCACTCATCCTTGCCGTAATTCGAGTAGTCCACACCACACACGTCTATGAGAATTTCAAAACCGAATGCCGGCTCATCACGCAATGCTGTCGCGACTTCAAGCAGATCATCGCCGGCCAGCTCAACAGTGACTTCGCCGACTGCATCTATAACGGCATGCAGCGTATCGCCAAAGCGTGCATGCAGTTGTTCGGCAAGTTTGCGGGATATTTCTGACACGCTGGATTTATCCTGTTATCGACCCGCACTCAGCGGGCGATGGTATTGGTACGCTTGATTTTGTTTTGCAGCTGGATGATCCCGTACAGCAGTGCCTCGGCAGTCGGCGGGCAACCCGGCACATAGATATCTACCGGCACAATTCGGTCGCAACCACGCACAACCGAATATGAATAGTGATAGTAACCACCGCCGTTCGCACATGAGCCCATCGATATAACCCAGCGCGGCTCGGCCATCTGGTCGTACACCTTGCGCAGCGCAGGCGCCATCTTGTTGCACAGGGTACCGGCAACAATCATCACGTCGGACTGGCGCGGGCTGCCGCGGAACACCACGCCGAAGCGATCGAGGTCATAACGGGATGCACCCGCCTGCATCATCTCGACCGCACAACAGGCAAGACCGAAGGTCATCGGCCACATCGACCCGGTACGCGCCCAGTTGATCAGGCTGTCGGCCGAGGTCGTAACGAAACCTTCGTTTAATACGCCTTCGATACTCATTGACTGGACACCATGATTCCTGTGTAAATCTCATCACACGCCTGTTGATTCATCAACCTCACTCGCGGGCGTGCGCATCCCCGCTGCGCGGGGCCCCTGCTTACTGCTCGCGTCTGTGCCTCCGCCAGTGCTGCGAAAACTGATAATCCCGTTTGTCGGCACACCAACGCCGCTCGCGGGCGTGCGCATCCCCGCTCCGCGGGGCCCCTGCTTACTGCTCGCGTCTGTGCCTCCGCCAGTGCTGCGAAAACTGATAATCCCGTTTGTCGGCACACCAACGCCGCTCGCGGGCGTGCGCATCCCCGCTCCGCGGGGCCCCTGCTTACTGCTCGCGTCGTCACTCCCACTCCAGCGCGCCCTTCTTCCACTCGTAGATAAACCCGACAACCAGGATACCGAGGAAGATCATCATGGCGACAAAGCCGAACATACCAATGGAATCGAGCACCACGGCCCAGGGAAACAGGAAGGCAATCTCGAGATCGAAAATAATGAACAGGATGGCAACCAGGTAATAGCGCACATCGAACTGCATGCGCGTATCTTCAAATGCCTCGAAGCCACACTCGAAAGGCGAGTTCTTTTCGGCATCCGGCTTGTGTGGTGCGAGCAGAAAACCAATCAGGATCGGACCGACACCCACGCCAATACCAATGGCGATAAATATGAGAATCGGCAAATAGTTTTCCAGCATCTCGTGCGTCTCGTATGGCCGGGACGTTTACGTACCCGCGCCTCGTTGGAATTATGTGGGCCAGACGGTGAAAAAAGATTGTGCAGTCTAGGCCAGCACACTCAGGCTGTCAAGTTGATGAACCCGGGTATTTCTATTATTTATCAACCTGTTATGTGAATTTCTGGGGTCATAAAAAAACGGGATAAGACACAGCAGGCGTATGGCTGTTGGCCGGTACATTTCCGCTAAAAACCATGACTGGTGCCGATGGCCGGAGTCGAACCGGCACGGCTTTCGCCACTACCCCCTCAAGATAGCGTGTCTACCAATTCCACCACATCGGCTTGAAAACAGTGCGAGATAACGATCGATTACTGCGGCAGGTCATCTGCAGCCGAATTGCCCGGCTGCGGCGGGGTACCACCCGGCACATCTTCATCGATCTTGATTGCTTCTTTGATCATGTCCGTAGCGGCCGGCAGATCGCTTTGCTGCTCCAGCGCTTCGACGACGGCATTCGTTTCAGCGGCCTGCTCATCCGCTGTGACCTGTTGTTCCAGCCGGTCAGCAATACTGTCGCCAACCATCTTGTTTTCACGAACCAGGGGCGATGCAATCAGCAGGCAGTTAATGAAGAAAACTGCCGCCAGAATCCCCGTCGCACGCGTGAAAAACGAACCCGACCCGCGCGAACCGAATACGGTGCCGGAAGAACCGCTGCCGAATGCAGCACCCATGTCCGCACCCTTGCCGTGCTGCAACATCACCAGTGCAATGATTGAGATGGACACCAGGACCTGGACTGCGAGTAATACTGAGAACATAACGTTACCGTAAAGTGTGTGCGCCTGACTGTATTGTCAGGCGTTGGCTGCCTGCCCGATCGCCAGGAAGTCATCCGGCTTGAGTGAGGCGCCACCGATCAGTCCGCCATCGATATCCGCCATGGCAAGCAATTCCGCGGCATTGCCGGGGTTCATACTGCCACCATAGAGTATCCTGACGCCTGCTGCTACCGCCGCATCCAGACCCGCGAGCTTGCTGCGGATGAACGCGTGCACTTCCTGCGCCTGGTCCGGTGTCGCGGTTTTGCCGGTACCGATGGCCCAGACCGGCTCATATGCAATAACGGCGCTGCCGATTGCCGCAATACCTTCCAGGCTTGATAACCGCGTCAAGCTGCCGTTCCACGACCTGCTGCGTAATACCCTGCTCGCGCTCTTCAAGTAATTCACCCACGCACAGGATCGGCACCAGGCCGGCCTTGCGAGCGGCGGCGAACTTGCTGGCGGTAAATTCGTCGCTTTCCGCGTAGATACTGCGGCGCTCGGAATGACCGACGATTGCGTAGGTACACCCCATATCCATCAACATGCCGGGTGAAACTTCACCGGTGTAGGCGCCTGACTGCCTGGTCACTGACATCCTGTGCGCCATAGCTGACCGGCGTACCGGCAAGCGTGGATGCAACCTGCGGGATGTAGACATAGGGCGGACAAACGGCCATTTCAGCCGTGGTCACGGAATCGATACCGGCCTTGATACCCGCCAGCAGCGCCGTGACGCTATCGGTCGAGCCATTCATTTTCCAGTTGCCGGCAACCAGGGGCTGACGCATAACAAATTCCTTATATAGAAGAGCCGGCTAGCTTAGCCACACAGTCCCGAAAAATCAATTGATAGTGCCCTGCAGCCGCGCAGCCAGGCTGGCGGCACAGCGGCGGTACGCAGCGGCCGGGGCCCGAAACGACGCGTAAACCGATACATTGCCTGTTAAATCCTCAACTTGATGTTCAAACCGGAGTCATTCCATGATGCCGGGCATTCACCACCAGCCAGTCTGCCGTTCGCGGGAGACGGGAAGCACCATGAAGCAGGGACACGCAGACAAAAACACATGCAGGCTGGCACTGGTCATGATCGTCCGCAACGAGGCCAGCTGCATTCGCGCCTGCCTCGAGAGCGCCGCACCGCACGTAGAGCACATAACCGTACTCGACACAGGATCAACTGACGAGACGGTATCCATCGCTGAACAATGCGGCGCGCACGTGCATCATTCCACCTGGCAAGACGACTTTGCCGCCGCACGCAATCAGGCACTCGACCTGTCTCCCGCCAGCTGGAACCTGGTGCTTGATGCAGACGAACGCATTGCCGGCGGCGCGGAACACCTGGCAACGTCCACGCTCGGTGCGGAGCCCTTCATCGGACTGGTGCCTGTTACCAGTGAGTTCGACCTGCAGGATACGATCGAAACAGCAACATCCTGGATGCCGCGCATCCTGCCGGCCGGTGTTCGCTACCACGGGCGTATTCACGAACAGCCGGTTTCGGACCTGCAGCGCGTGCGTGTACCACTGGCCATCCATCACGCCGGCTACCGGCAGGCACAACTGGCACTGAAAGAAGGCAGAAACCGGAATCTGTTGCTGAAGATGCTGGAGAAAACCCCGACCGACGCCTATTTGCTTTACCAGGCCGGCAAGGACTACGAGGTCTACGGGCAATATGCGGATGCCGTCGCTTACTATGAGCAAGCCCTGCAACACACGCACAAGTCAGAACGCTTCCGCCATGACCTGGTATTGCGCATGATTTACTCGCTCAAGCGCGCGGGCCTGCTTGAACGCGGCATACAACTGGCTGAAGCCGAAATGCCGAACTGGCAACATTCACCGGACTTTTTCTTCGCCCTGGGTGACCTGTTGCTTGACTGGGCTACACAGAACCCGGCGCAGGCGGTTGAGAACATCTTACCCATGGTTGAATCCGCCTGGACGAAATGCCTTGAAATCGGCGACCAGCCGGCGCTGGAAGGTTCCGTTAACGGCCGTGGCAGCTTCCTCGCTGCACATAACCTGGCCGTGCTGTATGACGGACTGGGCAATACCGAACTGGCGACACACTACCGGGAACAGGCCGCCGGAATGCGCTCAGAACAGGCTGACGCGACCTGAGTCAGCAGAAAAAACCTGCGGGTTGCCGGGTAACTGACTACAACCGGTCATTGCGAGCACGATGTACAAGGATGTACAAGTGCCGCATGAGGCAGGAAGCCGGGAGCGGCCAGCGAAGCAATCTTCAAGAATGGTGCAAACCGTCCAGAGATTGCTTCGCTGCGCTCGCAATGACGTACAGCTTGCTTGCTAGACAGCCGCCGCCACCACCGAGGCCAGCTGGTCGGCCTCTTCCACGACCTGGTGCGCATCTTCGCCTTCGACCATGACGCGCACCACCGGCTCTGTACCTGACGGACGCAGCAGTACCCGGCCGCGCCCGGCCAGGCGTTTCTCGGCTGACGTCACTGCCGCCTGCACCGCCGGGGCATTACCCAGGTCAACCTTGCTGCTCACCGGCACATTGATCATGTGCTGCGGATATTTAGTCATGCCGGACTTCAGCTCATGCAGGGACTGGTCAGCACGTTTCATTGCAGCAAGTACCTGCAACGCAGAAACAATCCCGTCCCCGGTCGTCGTGCGATCAAGACAGATGATATGGCCGGACGATTCACCGCCGATAAGGCCGCCCGTCTGTTGCAGCATCTCGAGCACATAACGATCACCGACTTTCGCGCGCGTGAATGCGATATCCCTGGATAACAGGGCATGCTCCAGGCCGAGATTACTCATCAATGTGCCGACCACGCCGCCACCCAGCATGCCTTCACGCTGCCTGGATACGGCAATGATGAACAACAACTCATCACCATCGACCAGCTCGCCCTTGTGATCAACCATGATGATGCGATCACCATCGCCATCGAGCGCGATACCGAGGTCTGCGTTGTGCTCCAGCACCATTTTTTGCAGTTGTTCGGGTTGGGTTGAACCACAGGCCTGGTTGATGTTGAGCCCGTCCGGCGCGATACCGGTCGCGATAACATCAGCACCCAGCTCCCTGAATACACTCGGTGCAACCTGGTAGGTGGCGCCATTGGCACAATCGACGACAATTTTCAGGCCGTGCATGTTCATGCTCAGTGGTATGGTGCTCTTGCAGAATTCGATATAGCGGCCTTCGGCATCCTTGACCCGCTCGGCCTTGCCGAGGCGGTCCGAGGCAACGGTCACCAGCGGTTTGTCGATTTCCGCCTCAATCGCCGCTTCGACCGCATCATCCAGCTTGGTGCCGTCACCGGAAAAGAACTTGATACCGTTATCCGCAAACGGATTGTGCGACGCGCTGATAACGATGCCGGCACAGGCATGCAGCGTGCGCGTCAGGTAGGCAACGGCAGGCGTCGGCATCGGACCAAGCAGACGGATATCCACACCGGCAGCCGACAACCCGGCCTCCAGTGCCGATTCAAACATGTAACCCGAAATGCGCGTGTCCTTGCCGATGATGACGCTGTCGCCAACACCTTCGCGCCCGAGCACACGTCCGGCGGCCCAGCCCAGCTTGAGCATGAATTCCGCCGTGATGGGCTCATCGCCAACGCGGCCCCGTATTCCGTCTGTTCCGAAGTATTTTCTTGACACGTTTTGTTCCCGTTGACGTTGTAGCTGATTTTTAACCGGTTTCGGCTGACGCGTAGCGCGTTTTGCCGGGCGCCATAACAGCATGGCACATATCGAGCGCCTCGCGCGTGGCCGCCACATCGTGTGTGCGAATAATCCGCGCGCCCTGCCACGCGGCAATCACCGCCAGCGACAGACCGGGGTATAACCGTTTATCGACCGGCAGGCCAAGTACCTTACCAATCAGTGACTTCCGTGACAGGCCCGCCAGCACCGGGAACCCCCGCTCGACCAGCCGGTGTAACTGCTGCAACAGCAGCAAATTGTGCTCAACCGTCTTGCCGAAACCGAAGCCGGGATCAAGCAGGAGTCGCTCACGGGGTATGCCACCGGCAATACAGGCAGCCGCTCGCGCTGCCAGGAAATCACCCACTTCGGTCACCACATCATCGTAACAGGGAGCAGCCTGCATGGTGCCGGGCCTGCCCTGCATATGCATCAGGCATACCGGTACAGCGGCGTTTGCGGCGACTTCGAGTGCCCCCTCGCCCTGCAGTGCCTGAACATCATTAATCATGCCCGCGCCCGCCCGCACAGCGGCCTGCATCACCTGCGGTTTGCGGGTGTCGATGGATAGCGGAACATCGAGCGTGGTGGCCAGCGCCTCGATGACCGGGATTACACGCGCCAGCTCGGCATCCACATCAACATCCGCCGCACCCGGACGCGTGGACTCCCCGCCAATATCGATAATAGCCGCGCCCTCGCTGACCATCTCGACCGCACGCGCAACAGCGCCGTCGATTGCGTCGAATTTACCGCCATCGGAAAAAGAGTCGGGTGTGACGTTTAGTACGCCCATGACACGCGGACGCGACAGGTCAAGTTTTTTACCCGCGCAATCGAGAATCAGGACGGTGTCAGTCATATGCCGGAGTGTGGCCTGAAAGGCAGAACCTGCCGCGTCATGGCGAGGGTGATACCTACAGGGAAGCAGTGGTGTGGCGTGCCGCTGTGAGCGGCAAGCGAAGCAATCTTTATCTTGTTCATTCCAAATCAAGAGATTGCTTCGCTACGCTCGCAATGACGTGAATATTTTATTGAACGGGAATAGTCTTAATGCTGTCCGGCCGGACCACCGATCTTGCCGTCCTTCTTGTCGCCGGTGTCGACAGTACCGCCCGATGGTGGCTTTTGCGTATCGGAGTCGTCCCAGTCACTCGGTGGGCGAGGTTCTTTACCGGACATAATGTCATCGATCTGATCGCTGTCGATGGTCTCGAATTTCATCAGGGCAGCGGCCATCAGATGCAGCTTGTCGAGATTGTCCTTGAGGATCTGCTCCGCACGCGCATAGGACTTGTCAATGATGGCACGGATTTCACTGTCGATATCGTGCGCCGTCTCGTCGGAAACCGCCTTGTGCTGGGCAACGGAGTGGCCAAGGAAAACCTCTTCCTGTTCATCACTGTAGGTCAGTGGCCCGAGCTTGTCGGACAGGCCCCACTTGGTGACCATGTTACGGGCCAGTTCGGTACTGCGCATGATGTCATTGGACGCACCCGTCGTGACCTTGTCCGGACCGAACACCAGTTCTTCCGCGATACGTCCGCCAAACAGGCTGCATATCTGGCTCTCCAGGAATTCCTTGCTGTGACTGTAACGATCCTGCTCGGGCAGGAACATGGTCACGCCGAGGGCGCGACCACGCGGAATGATCGTCACCTTGTACACCGGATCATGCATCGGCATCGAGCGACCCACAATGGCATGACCCGCCTCGTGGTACGCCGTCAGTTTCTTCTCGTCTTCGCTCATCACCATGGAGCGGCGTTCCGCACCCATCATGATCTTGTCCTTGGCCTTTTCGAGATCATCCATCTCCACCAGGCGCTTGTTGCCGCGCGCGGCAAACAGGGCTGCCTCATTGACCAGGTTTGCCAGGTCAGCACCGGAGAAACCCGGTGTCGCACGCGCGATAATACCGGCCTTGACGTCGTCGTCGATCGGCACCTTGCGCATGTGTACCTTGAGTATCTGTTCGCGACCGCGCACGTCCGGCAGCGGCACCACGACCTGGCGGTCGAAACGACCGGGACGCAGCAGTGCCGGATCGAGTACGTCCGGACGGTTGGTCGCGGCAATGACGATGACGCCTTCGTTACCTTCGAAGCCGTCCATTTCCACCAGCAGCTGGTTAAGCGTCTGCTCGCGCTCGTCATGACCGCCGCCCAGACCGGCACCGCGGTGACGACCGACGGCATCGATTTCATCTATAAATATGATACAGGGCGCATGTTTCTTGGCCTGCTCGAACATGTCGCGCACACGTGAGGCACCGACACCGACGAACATCTCCACGAAGTCGGAACCGGAAATAGTAAAGAACGGCACCTTGGCCTCGCCCGCGATCGCCCTGGCGAGCAGCGTCTTGCCGGTGCCGGGCGCACCGACCATGAGAACACCGCGCGGAATCTTGCCGCCAAGCCGCTGGAACTTGCCCGGCTCGCGCAGGAACTCGACCAGCTCGCCAACCTCTTCCTTGGCTTCTTCGACGCCGGCCACGTCAGCGAATGTGATCTTGACCTGGTCTTCGCCCAGCATGCGCGCCTTGCTCTTGCCAAACGACATGGCACCGCGGCCACCGGCCCCGCCCTGCATCTGGCGCATGAAGAATATCCATACACCGATCAACAGCAGCATCGGGAACCAGTTGATAAAGATCGTCATCAGCAGACCGTGCTGGTTGGGTTCGACTACCTTGACCTCAACCTTGTTGTTCAGCAGGTCGTCAACCATCTTCGGATCATCCGGCGGCGTTTGCGTGAGGAACTGGGTTCCGTCGACGCGCACACCCTTCACGGTATGGCCTTCAATCTCGACGCGCTGAACCTGTCCCTGCTGCACCTCGCCGATGAAATCCGAATAGTCCACACTTTGCCGGTTGGGCGTGCGTGGACCGAAATTATTGAAAACAGTCATCAGCACCAGTGCGATAACTATCCAGAGAACCAGATTTTTAGCCAGATCGTTCAATTCGTATTCCTCGGCCCTGTATTTAAATTGGTATTGCGCCTCATGTTGCTTCTCGGCGCGTCAAAAGCGTGGCTTTAGCTGTTTGGACTCATTATGACACATTCGCGGCTTTTCGACCCCGTGCCAGCATGTACACTTCGCGGCTCTTTGGACGTGATGCTTTTGGTTTTCGTATCAATACCTTGCTGTATTTGCTACGTAAAACAGCCAGCAGTGGATCAAATCCTTCACCCTGGAAAACCTTGCACAACAGCGTGCCGCCCTCATCCAGTACTTTGTCTGCAAAATCGACCGCCAGTTCCACCAGGTACATACTGCGTGGCTGGTCAACGGCACCCATACCACTGATATTGGGTGCCATGTCAGATAAAACAAGGTCTACTTTCGTCTGGCCCAGACTTTTCATAAGCGATTCAAATACTTCATCTTCCCTGAAATCACCCTGGATAAAATCGACACCGGTCAACTTGTCCATGGGCAGGATATCCATCGCCAGAATCCGACCCTGCCGCTTGAGGATGCCGGCGGCATACTGTGACCAGCCGCCGGGCGCAGCCCCCAGGTCGACGATAGTCATACCCGGCCGTATCAGACGGTCTTTCTCCTGGATCTCTGCAAGCTTGTACACCGCACGCGAGCGGTAGCCTTCACGCTGCGCGCGCTTGACGTATTCATCGTCAAAATGCGAGCGCAACCACTGGCTACTGCTCTTGCTGCGACCCATCAGGTCATGTCCCTGTATGTTGGCTGGTCCATGAACGTATAATCAACGCCCGCTTTAACGGAAACAAGACACATGTCACTCTCGGAACAAACCCGGCGTGAACTGCGTACGCGCGGTCACACCCTCAAACCGGTGGTCAGTATTGGCAACGCAGGCCTCAGCCCGTCGGTCATGCGTGAAATTGAATTGTCGCTGGCGCACCATGAACTCATGAAAATAAAAATAACCGGCGGAGAACGTGAACAGCGCAGCGACATGATCGCACAGATCTGCGAAAAGCTGGGCGCGGAACTGGTCCAGGCAATTGGTCATATCGCGTTGATCTATCGCCCTGCAAACGACTAGCCCGACCGTGCCCTGCCGGCAGCAACCAGCACCAGGCCCAGCACCGCCGTCAACAGGAACACCAGGCCGGCAAGACCGTGCAGCATCGAGAAATCGGCGTGATCGGTGAGGCCGCGCATGCGCAGATTGTTGATCAACGGCGCCAGTATGAACTGACCGCCCGCTACCAGCACCAGCATGGCTGTCACCAGCCACGCACGCCAGTCATAACGACCTGACCGCACTATCATGGCGATCAGCAGGATGCTGCCACAGACAAGACCAAGCAATGCAGTCAGGGTGAACAGCTTGCCGGCTATCGATCCCGCCAGCGCACGATCCTCAAGCGTTGCAAACAGTACCGGCGCCACCATCGCACCAACGGCACACAAACTGCCAACCCACAGGGTCAGCATCAGGCGTTCTATAACAAGCAGGATTGTTTTAATCTTCAAGATTAAGCCGGGCTAGCGGATTGCGCAGGACAGCAGCGTCAACCGTACAGCTAGATATACCTGACCTCGACAATTTCCAGGCTGCGCTCTCCCGCAGGCACAATCACCGTGACCTCGTCACCTTCAATGCGGGTAATCAGCGCACGTGCAATCGGGGAATTGATGGATATCTTGCCGACCTTAATATCGGCCTCGTCCTCACCGACGATCTGGTAAACGATGGTTTCATCACTGTCGATGTCGATCAGTTCGACGGTTGCGCCAAACACAACCTTGCCGTTCGCCTCGACCGTAGTGACATCGACGATGTGCGCATGGCTCAACTTGCCTTCGATCTCCTTGATGCGACCTTCGGCAAAACTCTGTTGCTCACGCGCGGCGTGGTATTCGGCATTCTCTTTAAGATCACCATGCGCACGCGCTTCCGCAATGGCCGCAATAATGCGTGGACGGTCAACCGTCTTCAAACGCGACAGTTCCTCGCGCAGTTTTTCAGCGCCACGCGCAGTAATCGGTACCTTGTCACTCATCCGGCATGTTCCTCGTGCAAATCCTGCAGACTGATTACATTACCTGTATCCAGGTACTCCAGCGCCATGCATGTCGCGCGCGCGCCGGCAAGCGTTGTACTGTATGACACCTTGTGCTGTAACGCACTCCTGCGAATGGTATAGGAGTCTGCAATCGCCTGTTTTCCCTCGGTGGTGTTGACGATCAGGTCGATCTGTCCATTTTTAATCATATCAACAATATGCGGACGGCCTTCCATAACCTTGTTAACAACATCACAGTCAATATCCTCGGCCTTTATACTGGCGGCCGTACCGCGTGTCGCCACCAGCCGGAAGCCCTTTGCAACCAGGTCACGCGCCAGCTCGACCGAACCCGCACGATCTGTCTTGCGCACACTCAGGAATGCCGTGCCGCCGGCCGGTACTGCATTGCCCGCCCCCAGCTGCGCCTTGGCGAACGCTTCGCCGAAGGTACGGCCGATACCCATGACTTCACCGGTTGATTTCATTTCCGGGCCGAGCAATGGATCCACGCCCGGGAACTTGATGAACGGGAAAACCGCTTCCTTGACCGAGTAATGCGCCGGTCGAACCATCTCGGTGTAGCCCTGCTCACGCAGCGACTTGCCTGTCATGACGCGCGCGGCAATCTTCGCCAGCGGACGCATGGTCGCCTTGGATACAAACGGCACGGTACGCGAAGCGCGCGGATTGACTTCGATCAGGTAAATATCATCGCCCTTGATGGCGAACTGGGTATTCATCAGCCCGCACACGTTCAGCTCTTTTGCCATGCTCGCCACCTGCTCGCACATGCGCTCCTGCACCGATTCACTCAGCGTATAGGGCGGCAGCGAACAGGCCGAGTCACCGGAATGCACACCGGCCTGCTCGATATGCTCCATGATGCCGCCGATCAGCACGTCCTCACCGTCGTAGATCGCATCGACATCGACTTCGACGGCATCGTCGAGGAAATGATCCAGTAACACCGGCGAGTCATTGGAAACCTGCACGGCCTCACGCATGTAGCGCTCGAGGTCTTCCTCGGAATAGACAATCTCCATCGCCCGGCCACCCAGCACGTAAGAAGGTCGCACAACCAGCGGGTAACCCACTTCCGCAGCCATGGCCATCGCCTGGTCGGTCGTGGAGGCGATCCGGTTGGGCGGCTGCAACAGGCCAAGTTTCACGACCATCTGCTGGAAACGTTCGCGGTCTTCTGCATGATCGATGGCATCGGCAGAGGTGCCGATGACGGGTACGCCGTTCGCCTCGAGCCCGCGCGACAATTTCAGGGGTGTCTGCCCGCCGTATTGCACGATAACGCCTTTCGGCTGCTCGACATGAATAACTTCAAGTACATCTTCCAGCGTCAGCGGCTCGAAATAGAGACGATCAGAGGTATCGTAATCGGTCGACACTGTCTCGGGATTGCAGTTGACCATGATGGTCTCAAAACCGTCCTCGCGACAGGCCAGCGCGGCATGCACGCAGCAGTAGTCGAACTCGATACCCTGTCCGATCCGGTTCGGGCCACCGCCCAGCACGATAATCTTGTCGCGCTGAGTCGGCGCAGACTCGCACTCTTCCTCATAGGTCGAATACATGTAGGCAGTAGAGGTTGCAAACTCGGCGGCGCAGGTATCGACCCGCTTGAACACCGGGCGAACCTGCAGGCTGTGGCGGTGCTCGCGGACCGCATCCTCGGATGCACTCAACAGTGTTGCCATGCGCCGGTCGGAAAAACCCTTGCGCTTCAGAGCGCGCATCCGGTCGGCATCAATACTGTCCAGCGCCACACCACGCAGTGCTTCCTCATGCGTGACAATGTCGCCGATCTGGACCAGGAACCACGGATCGATAGCGGTAATCTCGGCCAGCTCGGCCAGCGTCATGCCGGCGCGGAAACCGTCCGCAACATGCCACAGGCGTTCCGGTCGCGCGATGCCCAGTTCCTTCCTGAGCTCGGCTACCGCGCCGTCAACCGACAGGTCGAAGGCTTCGTCCAGCCCGTCCATGCCGGTTTCCAGCCCGCGCAAGGCCTTCTGTATGGATTCCTGGAAGGTGCGACCAATGGCCATGACCTCACCCACCGACTTCATCTGGGTACCCAGCACCGGCTCGGCCTGCGGGAATTTCTCGAAGGTAAAGCGCGGCACCTTGGTAACCACGTAGTCGATCGACGGTTCGAACGAGGCCGGTGTTGCACCCCCGGTAATTTCGTTTTTCAGCTCATCCAGCGTGAAGCCAACCGCCAGTTTCGCCGCGACCTTGGCGATCGGGAAACCGGTCGCCTTTGAGGCCAGCGCAGATGAACGCGAAACGCGCGGATTCATCTCGATCACGACCATGCGTCCATCGGACGGATTGATTGCAAACTGCACGTTCGAACCGCCGGTCTCGACACCGATCTTGCGCAGCACCGCAATCGATGCATTACGCATAATCTGGTATTCCTTGTCCGTCAGTGTCTGTGCCGGTGCGACGGTGATTGAATCGCCGGTGTGCACACCCATGGGATCAAGGTTTTCGATCGAGCAGATAATGATGCAGTTGTCGTTACGATCGCGCACCACCTCCATCTCGAACTCTTTCCAGCCGAGAATGGATTCTTCCAGCAACACCTCGGTGGTCGGTGACAGGTCCAGGCCGTGCTCGCAGATATTGACGAACTCTTCCCTGTTATAGGCAATACCGCCACCACTGCCGCCCATGGTAAAGGACGGCCGGACAATAATCGGGAACCCGAGCGATGGCGGCACCTGCTCCGCCTCTTCCATGCTGTGCACAACGTAAGCTTTCGGGGTAAACAAACCGATCTCGGTCATGGCCTGGCGAAACAGGCCACGGTCCTCGGCCATGTCGATGGCCTCGCGGCTGGCGCCGATCATTTCAACGCCGAACTTTTCCAGCACGCCTTCGCGCACCAGGTCGAGCGCACAGTTCAGGGCCGTCTGCCCGCCCATGGTCGGCAACAGCGCGTCCGGCTTCTCGACCTCGATAATGCGCGCCACGGTCTGCCACTGCACCGGCTCGATATACACGGCATCGGCCATGTCCGGGTCGGTCATGATGGTGGCCGGGTTCGAGTTCACCAGGATCAGGCGATAACCTTCCTCGCGCAACGCCTTGCAGGCCTGCGCACCCGAATAGTCGAACTCACAGGCCTGGCCGATAACGATCGGACCGGCACCGATAATCAGGATGCTTTTTATGTCAGTTCTTTTTGGCATTTATACCCAGACTCAAATATCGGTTTCGCGCAAAGTCGCCAAGGCGCAAAAAATGAATACTAAACACTTCTATATCTGTTGCAGTTTTAACTAAACAATACTTCCCGAATATTTATTAACAATCTGTAACCTATGAATCTCAATATTTCCTGGCAGCCTTGTATCTTGGCGTCTTGGCGACTTTGCGCGAAATTTTTTGCTAATCCTTTTGCCTCATCATTGCAATAAAACGGTCGAACAGCGGCGCTACATCATGCGGACCGGGGCTGGCTTCCGGGTGTCCCTGGAAACTGAACGCCGGACAGTCGCTGCGTGTCACGCCCTGCAGGGAATCGTCAAACAGTGAACGGTGTGTCGGCACGAGGTTATCCGGCAGGCTGTCATCGTCTACCGCGAAGCCGTGGTTCTGACTGGTAATCATGACAACGCGGGTTTCGAGGTCCTGCACCGGGTGGTTCGCGCCATGGTGACCGAATTTCATCTTTATGGTCCGCGCGCCGCTTGCCAGTGATAACAACTGGTGGCCGAGGCAAATACCGAACAGTGGAATACCGGTACCGAGGTATTCGCGAATGGCATCGATGGCGTAGTCGCAGGGCTCGGGATCGCCGGGACCATTGGAGAGGAATATTCCGTCCGGCTGCAGCGCCAGTACGTCGGCCGCGGGGGTCTGCGCCGGTACCACGGTGACACGGCAACCGCGATCGACCAGCATGCGCAGGATATTGCGCTTCACACCATAGTCGCAGGCCACCACGTGGTAGGGCAGATCATCATCCGCGCGCGCGGCCGGCATGCCGGTTTCCAGCGCCCAGCTACCCTGGCGCCATTCATACGGTTGTGGCGTGGTCACTTCTTTGGCGAGGTCCATGCCCTTGAGTCCGGGACAGGCACGCGCCTGTGCCAGCGCCTGTGCCTCGTCGAGGTGATCGCCCGCCATGATGCAGCCGTTTTGTGCGCCCTTCTCACGCAGGATACGGGTCAGTCGACGCGTATCGATATCCGCAATGCCGAGGACATTGTTCTTCGCGAGGTAATCTTCCAGCGATGATTCACTGCGCCAGTTACTCGACAGTAACGGCAGGTCACGGATAACAAGACCGGAACAGTGGATCGAGGCGGCTTCTTCATCATCGGCATTGACGCCGACATTGCCGATATGGGGATAGGTCAGGGTGACGATCTGCCGGGCGTAGGACGGGTCGGTCAGAATTTCCTGGTAGCCGGTCATGGCGGTATTGAATACCACCTCGCCGCTCACCTGGCCGTCAATACCAATAGCAGTACCGCGGAATATACTTCCGTCTGCAAGCGCCAACAGGGCCGCTTTTCTCAACTCAACCTCCCCTTCTGACGTAGAAAACGGGAGGGTTCCGTGGAACCATCCCGCTTGCGTGCAACTGGATAAACTGCTCAATGTATCAGGCAAATTGTACTGGATGTGAGCCGCCTGTGTCTAATGGTTTAGCCTGACGCATGCACAGCCTGTCGCCCGGCCGGGATCGGCAAGACTGGCATGTGGAAATACAGGAAACGGCGGCCCCGGATTGCGCGATGCTCCATCCAGGCGACAGATTCGTAACTTATTTCAGACCCAGTACGTCCTGCATATCAAACAGGCCGCTTTCCCGTCCGGCCAGCCAGCCGGCGGCGCGGACCGCGCCATTGGCAAACGTCATGCGACTGGAGGCCTTGTGGGTGATCTCGACCCGCTCACCGTCACCGGCAAACAGCACGGTATGGTCACCGACGATATCGCCGGCACGGATGGTTTCGAAGCCGATGGTCTTGCGGTCACGTTCGCCGGTATGCCCCTCGCGCCCGTACACGGCACAGTCCGACAGTTTACGGCCCAGCGCATCGGCCACCACCTCACCCATGCGCAACGCCGTGCCGGACGGGGCATCCACCTTGTGACGGTGATGTGCCTCGATCACCTCGATATCGACCTCGTCACCCAGCACGCGTGCCGCCATATCCAGCAACTTGAGGCACAGGTTGACGCCGACACTCATGTTCGGTGCGAATACCACGGCGATATCGCTGGCTGCTGCCGCGATGGTGGCCTTCTGTGCAGCGTCGAAACCGGTGGTACCGATGACCATGCGCCGACCGGCCCGACGGCAGGCCGCGAGATTTGCAAGGGTCGGTTCCGGGCGGGTGAAATCGATCAGGACATCGAAATCATCAATCACTGCAGTGATGTCCGCGCCCACGCTGACACCCAGCTTGCCGATACCGGCCAGCTCGCCGGCATCACTGCCAAGCAGCGTACTGTCCGGGTGCTCCAGCGCGACCGTGACCTGCAGGTCTTCAAGCGGGTGACAGGCCTCGATCAGGCTACGGCCCATGCGACCGGCGGCACCGGTGATTGCGATTCTTGTCATTGGAGATCCTGTTTAAACCTGCTTTGCCACAGAGAACACAGGGTACACAGAGAAGATACAAAACCCAAGATTTATGCCTGACTGACCCGCCCATACCGCGAAGCATGGATTACTGTCATTCCTGGGAACGACTGCGTGGAGAAGGTGAGTCCGCATAGCGAGTGATGAGCAGGCATGGGCCATGCCCGAAGTACGCGCCCAGTAGATGGCGCGTGACCGGAACAGGCGATCGCAGGAATCACGGCGATGTGGAATTCACCTCATGTGACACTACCGTGTTGTCAATGTGCGCAGATGTCTTAGACCGGGCGCTGCTGCACTTTGCGCTCATGTGCGGGAGATTTAGCTTCGCGGTGTGTTTCGGCGCTGCGACTCCCGCCTCGCGCAATTGCTCCAGGCATTGCTCTACCGAAAATCCTGCATCCACTGCAGTCGTTCGACGGGATTTTTGACGGGGATTTAGGATTGCCTCTGTGAACTCTGCGTTCTCTGTGGCAGATTTTTCTAGTGTCTTTGCGTCTTTGCGCGAGACAATTCTTACCCACCCAACCCGTCAAAGAACTTCTTCACCCCGTCCACCCAGGTGCTGGCCTGCGGATTGTGGCGACTGCCACCCTCATCCATTTCGCCGGAAAACTCTTTCAGCAGGTCTTTCTGCTTGCGTGTCAGGTTGACCGGCGTTTCGACACTGACACGGCAGATCAGGTCACCGACCGGTCCGCCGCGCACCGGCTTGACGCCCTTGCCACGCATACGAAACATTTTTCCGCTTTGCGTTTCGGCCGGAATCTTCAGGTTCACACGACCGTTCAGTGTCGGCACTTCCAGCTCGCCACCGAGCGCGGCCTCGGTAAAGCTGATCGGCACTTCGCAGTAGAGGTTGCTATCTTCCCGCTGGAAAATGGCATGCTCCTTTACGCGGATCTGCACATACAGATCGCCGGGCGGCCCGCCGCTCTCGCCGGCTTCGCCCTCGCCCGCGAGACGGATACGGTCGCCGTTATCGACACCCGCCGGCACCTTGACCGACAGGGTCTTGTGTTCCTGCACCCGGCCCTTGCCACGACAATCCGGACAGGGATCGGAAATGATGCTGCCGGTACCCTGGCAGTGCGGACAGGTCTGCTGCACGGAAAAGAACCCCTGCTGCATACGCACCTGGCCATGGCCGCCACAGGTGGTACAGGCGACTGGTTCACTGCCCTTGCGTGCACCACTGCCCGCGCAGGTCTTGCACTCGACCAGGGTCGGCACGCGAATCTTCACCTCGGTGCCGGCAACGGCATCTTCCAGCGACAGTTCCAGGTTATAACGCATGTCGGAACCACGGTAGACACGTTGACCCCCGCCACCGCGGCCGCCACCAAAGATGTCGCCGAAGACGTCGCCGAAAATATCACTGAAGCCGGCAGCACCCGCGCCACCGCCACCCATCGACGGGTCGACACCGGCATGGCCGAACTGGTCGTAGGCGGCGCGTTTTTGCGCGTCGCCCAGCACTTCCCAGGCCTCCTTGCACTCCTTGAATTTGTCCTCGGCATCCTTGTCGTCCGGATTACGGTCAGGATGGTGTTTCTGCGCAGCACGGCGATAGGCCTTTTTCAGGTCCGCTTCGCTGGCATTCTTGGATGCGCCGAGCACCTCGTAGTAATCACGTTTTGACATATATTCGCTACGCCTTCTTTTTTAGTCTTTCCAGGGGACAGACCCGGTGTTCTGTCCGCATCCCACATTCCGGTCAAATAACCCGTTCGGAAAACGGGGTCTGTCACCGGCCACACCCGTCGTTGCGAACCCATCACCTGTCATTGCGAGCATAGCGAAGCAATCTCCAGCTGATCGATTCCATCGTCCGGGATTGCCGCGTCACTTCGTTCCTCGCAATGACGGGAAACGGTCAGTTCATGACCTCCCTGTTGACGGCAAAAATCCGGGGGCGGTCAGGCCGACCCCGGATGTTAAATCGTTAATAGATACGGACTTGCCGCTACTTGTTGTCAGCATCCTTCACTTCTTCGAACTCGGCATCGACCACATCATCGTCCGTCGCGCCCGCTTCCGCTTCCGCCGTCGCAGCACCTTCCTGTGCACCCTGCTCCTTGTAAACACGTTCGGCCAGCTTGCCGGACTTCTCGCCCAGCGCCTGCGTCTTCGCCTCGATGGCCGCCTTGTCGTCGCCCTTCATGGCTTCCTGCAGTTCCTCGATAGCCGCCTCGATGTCCTTCTTCTCATCATCGCTGACCTTGTCACCGAGATCCTTCAGCGACTTGTTGGTCGCGTGGATCAGGCCGTCCGCCTGGTTGCGCGCATCGATCAGCTCGTGGAACTTGCGATCATCCTCGGCGTGCGTCTCGGCATCCTTCACCATCTGGTCGACCTCGTCATCCGACAGGCCACTGGAGGCCTTGATCTGGATCGACTGTTCCTTGCCGGTGGCCTTGTCTTTTGCCGACACGTGCAGGATACCGTTGGCGTCGATGTCGAACGTCACCTCGATCTGCGGCACACCACGCGGGGCCGGCGGGATATCGCTGAGGTCGAAACGGCCCAGCGACTTGTTGGCCGTGGCCACGTCACGCTCGCCCTGCAGTACGTGCACGGTCACTGCTGACTGGTTGTCGTCGGCCGTGGAGAACACCTGGTTCGCCTTGGTCGGGATGGTCGTATTCTTCTCGATCAGCTTGGTCATCACGCCGCCCATTGTCTCGATACCCAGCGACAGCGGGGTCACATCGAGCAGCAGCACGTCCTTGACATCACCGCCCAGCACACCGCCCTGGATGGCGGCGCCCACGGCGACAGCCTCGTCCGGGTTAACATCGCGGCGCGACTCCTTGCCGAAGAAATCCTTCACTGCGTCCTGCACCTTCGGCATACGCGTCTGGCCACCGACCAGGATAATGTCGTCAATCTCGCTGGCTGACAGGCCGGCATCCTTCAGCGCCATTTTGCAAGGTTCGATAGTACGGTCGATCAGGTCCTCGACCAGCGACTCGAGCTTGGCCCGCGTCAGCTTCATGGTCAGGTGCTTCGGACCACTGGCATCGGCCGTGATATACGGCAGGTTCACATCGGTATGCTGGCTGGAAGACAGTTCGATCTTGGCCTTCTCCGCACCTTCCTTGAGACGCTGCATGGCAAGCGGATCACCGCGCAGGTCCATGCCCTGCTCTTTCTGGAACGCATCGGCGAGGTAGTCGATCAGGCGCTTGTCGAAGTCCTCACCACCGAGGAAGGTATCGCCGTTGGTCGACAGCACTTCGAACTGGTGCTCGCCGTCGACGTCCGCGATTTCGATAATCGACACGTCGAAGGTGCCGCCGCCGAGATCGTACACGGCGATCTTGGAGTCGCCGCGTTTCTTGTCCATGCCGTAGGCCAGTGCAGCAGCCGTCGGTTCGTTGATAATGCGCTTTACGTCGAGACCCGCGATACGGCCGGCATCCTTGGTCGCCTGGCGCTGCGAGTCATTGAAGTAGGCCGGCACCGTAACAACGGCCTCGGTCACTTCCTCGCCGAGGTAATCTTCCGCCGTGCTTTTCATTTTCTGCAGTACGCGGGCAGACACCTCGGGCGGCGCCATCTTCTTGCCCTGCGCCTCGACCCAGGCATCGCCGTTATCGGCCTTCACAATCTTGTAGGGCACCAGGTCGATATCACGCTGCACGACATCTTCCTCGAAGCGGCGACCGATCAGGCGCTTCACCGCATACAATGTATTCGTCGGATTGGTGACAGCCTGGCGCTTGGCGGCCTGGCCGACCAGCACCTCGTCTTCACTGGTGAAGCCGACAATCGACGGCGTCGTGCGATCGCCCTCGCTGTTCTCGATCACCCGGACCTCGCCACCTTCCATCACTGCCACGCAGGAGTTGGTCGTGCCCAGGTCGATTCCGATTATTTTGCCCATTTTCTATGTTCTCCGTGTAACTGCCTGATATGTTTAAATTTGAATTGGATCTGCCATTAACCACTACGTGGGGGCGGTTAGCTGTAAAATCAAGGCCTGACTGCGTTTTATGCGGCGTCCGGTGCTTTTGAAACAATCACCATGGCCGGGCGAATCAGGCGGTCATGCAACAGGTAGCCTTTCTGTACCACCGTGACCACCGTGTTCGGCGCAACGTCCTCGCGCTCCTGTATCGACATCGCCTGGTGGAAATCAGGATTGAAGGGCTCGTCCTGCGGATTGATTTCGGTGATCTCGAACTTGTCCATGACGCCGCTCATCATGTGCAGCGTCAGCTCGATACCCTCTTTGTGCTTTTCAGTGTTCTCGTTCTCAAACGCAGCCAGCCCCATTTCCAGGCTATCCCGCACCGGCAACAGCTCATTGGCGAACCGCTCCAGGGCAAACTTGTGGGCGTTGGCCAGGTCCCGTTCGGCGCGACGTTTCGCGTTCTCCAGATCGGCCTGCAGCCGCAACACCTGGTCCCAGTGCTCATCCGCCTTGCCGCGCGCGTCTTCGAGCAGGGCCGTCAGTTCGGCATGATCCGGTTCGGCACCTTCTGCAACACCCGCCACATCAACACCTTCAGTCGCCTGCTCTTCTGCAATATTCTCTTTCTCGGACATATAGTTACTCCACAAACCTGAAATCTTTCGCAGACGGCGATAGCGCCGGCATGGCGCAGATATGGGGCTTATTCCTTTGTATTCAAGGCCGCGCCCAGCAAGCGTGCCGTGGCGTCGACAATCGGGATGACCCGCTCATAGGCCATGCGGGTCGGGCCGATCACGCCCAGCACACCCAGCACCTGGCCATCGACCGTGTAAGGCGCCGTCACCATACTGCATTCATCGAGCATCTTGTAGCCGGATTCATCACCGATAAATATCTGGATGCCCTCGCCATGCACGCACTGGTCGAGCAGGTGCAGAATATCCCGCTTCTCGTTGAACGCATCGAACAGCAGGCGCAGCTTTTCCACGTCACACAGTTCGTGAAAGCCCATCAGGTTAGTCTGGCCGGCCATGACGAAATCCTCGTCGGCATTCTTTTCCAGCACCTGGTCGGCCATGCTGATGGCGGTCATCATCATTTCGTTCATATCGGAACGGGTCTGCTGCATCTCGCGCAACAGCGTCGCCCGTACCGCATCGAGGTCCTTGCCGCTGAACAACTGGTTGAGGTAGTTCGAGGCCTGCTGCAACTCGGCGGCCGAACAGGTCCGCTCGGTTTTCAGGATGCGGTTCTGCACCTCGTCATTGCCTGACACCAGGATTGCCAGCACCCGGTTTTCCGCCAGCGGCAGGAACTCGACCCGTTTGAACAGCGGATGGTCGCGTCTTGGCAGGGTGACGATACCGGCCAGCTGCGTGATTGCCGACAACATGCCGGAGGCCGACTCCACCAGGTCCTTGGGTGCCTGCTCGACATCGAGCTCCGCGCGTATCTTTTCGATAGCCCGCTGGTCGAGCGGCTTGACGCTCAGCAGGGTGTCGACGAAGAAGCGGTAACCCTGCACGGTCGGCACGCGCCCCGCCGACGTGTGCGGAGAGGCGACGAAACCCAGCTCCTCGAGATCCGACATCACGTTACGGATGGTCGCCGGACTCAGCTTGAGCCCGGCATCGCGCGCCAGCGTGCGCGAACCGACCGGCTGGCCATCCACCACAAAACGCTCGATCAGTGCCCGCAGCATCTGCTGCGCACGTTCTGATATATCTGCGCTGGAATCACTCATGGGCCGATTGCCTGACTGGATCGTATTACGCAATCATAATGCATCTGGCACTCTGACTGATAGACTGCCAATCGTAATCACAGCACCCGGACGCCTGCCGACACGGCAGTTGGCACTCCCGGTGAGTCATGTTAGCTTTCAGGCACATAAAACAGTCAGGTCATATGTCACCTTATTTCAAACACGTGGGACTTATCGGCAAGGCCAATGGCGAGCGGGTGGCGCAAACCCTGCAGACGCTGGTCGGCTACCTGTCACAGCTGCAGGTGGAAATCCGCCTCGATGCCGGCATAGCCGGCATGCTGGCCGACAGCGGCCTGCCGGTACTGGAGCGTTCCGAACTCGCACAGACGTGCGACCTTGCCATCGTCGTGGGTGGTGACGGCACCCTGCTGAATACCGCACGCAGCCTGGCCGAGTCGAATATTGCCGTGCTCGGCGTCAATCTCGGTCGCCTGGGATTTCTCGTCGATGTCTCGCCCGATGAAATGACCCACCAGCTGGACCGGATCATGGCCGGCGATTTCTCCGAAGAAGACCGCGCACTGTTGCATGCCTCGGTCACCCGTGACGGCAAGGTGCTTAGCGAAAGCACGGCGCTGAACGATGTCATCGTGCACAAACGCGACATCGCCCGCATGATTGAACTCGACACCTGGATCGACGGCCACTTTCTCAATACCAACCGCTCGGACGGACTGATTATCGCGACCCCGACCGGTTCAACTGCCTATGCCCTGTCGGGCGGTGGCCCGATCGTGCACCCGCGCCTGGGTGCGATCACGCTGGTGCCGATCTGTCCGCACACGCTGTCGAACCGGCCGGTCGTCATCAGTGACGATTCCATCATCGAAATCGTTTTGCACGAGGGTACGCTGGAAGCCACCGTCTCATGCGATGGCCAGGTCAGCCAGCCGTTGCAGGCCGGCGACCATGTCACCGTCCGCCGACACGATCACGCGCTGCGCCTGCTGCATCCGTCCGAGCACGAATACTTTACTGTCCTGCGCAAGAAACTTCGCTGGAGTGAACAACCCTGAGCCATGCTCACACACATCCACATCAATAACCTGGCCATTGTCGATGAAGTCGACGTCGAACTGGAACCCGGCATGACCACGCTGACCGGCGAAACCGGCGCGGGTAAATCCATACTGGTCGACGCACTGGGCCTGGTGCTGGGCGACCGGGCCGACAGTGCCGTGATTCGCCATGGCTGCGAACGGGCGGAGATTGCCGCCGGTTTCGACATTTCCGCTAATCGCAGCGTGAGCCGCTGGTTGCAGGAACGCGATATGGACGTCGACGGTGAGTGCCAGTTGCGTCGCGTTATCAGTCGCACGGGACGCTCACGCGGCTACATCAACGGTCAGGCTGCAACCATGAACCTGTTGCGCGAGCTGGGTGAACAGCTGGTCGATATTCACGGCCAGCACGAGCACCAGTCGCTGCTGCGCACACCGGTGCAACGCCAGCTGCTCGATGCGTTCGGCGGGCATCACAAGGCGCTCGAGCAGGTTGCGACCCTGTCTGCCGACTGGCGCGAGGCCCGCGCAAGGCTGGACACGCTCGTCACCAACGATACGGAACGGGATGCGCGCCTGGACCTGCTGCGCTACCAGTTACAGGAACTCGATGCGCTCGGCATGACAAGCGCCGACATCACCTCCGTCGATGAGGAGTATGCCCGCCAGGCCAACGCCGGCCAGCTGCTGTCCGCCTGCCAGACGGGATTGCAACGACTGGACGCAGACGACGGCGAGTCCGCCAACTCCCTGGTCAGCCATACGCTGGATGAGCTGCGCGAACTGTCGACGCTTGACAGTGGACTGCAGGAAACGGTTGCGCTGCTCACTGAGGCGACAATCAACATCCAGGAAAGCATCACCACCCTGCGGCACTATACGGACGGACTCGATCTCGACCCGGACCGGCTGCACTGGCTGGAACAACGCATCGGTCTGCTGCACGATCTCGCGCGCAAGCATCGCTGCAAACCGGTTGAACTGCCCGATGTCGAGCAGCGGCTGCGCGAGGAACTGGACTCAATTGAACATGCCGACGAACACCGCGCCGATCTCGAAGCGCGTGTCAGTGAACTGGGCACCGCCTGGAATGAGGCCGCCGCCGAACTGACCCGGCGGCGCAAGAAAGCGGCCAGAACATTCAGCAAGGAAATTACCGCCGCCATGCAGACACTCGGTATGGCCGGGGGAATTTTCGAGGCGAAAGTCGACAAGCGCAAGGACACCACTTGCAGTGCGAACGGACAGGATGACATCGTGTTCCAGGTCAGCGCCAACAAGGGCCAGCCCCCGCAGGCACTGGCACAGGTTGCATCCGGCGGTGAGCTGTCGCGCATCAGCCTGTCGATCCAGGTTATCTCGGCCGGCAGCGAAACCATCCCGACCCTGATCTTCGATGAAGTCGACAGCGGTATCGGCGGCGGCGTTGCCGAGATCGTCGGTCGCAAACTACGCGCACTGGCCAACGGCCGCCAGGTACTGTGTGTCACGCATCTTCCGCAGGTTGCCGCACTGGCCCATCAGCAATGCCAGGTCATTAAATCCACCACCGGCGAGACCACCAGTACACGCGTTCTCAGCCTGGACAGGCAAGAACGTATTGACGAAATTGCCCGCATGCTGGGTGGCGTGAAAATTACACGGCAAACACGCGGCCATGCCGAGGAAATGATAAAACTGGCTATCGAAGCGGAAAAACCCGTGAAACGGAGGGCACGCAAGACGAGCGCCTGATTACACACCCAGGACCGGGAGCATCATTAAAGAACACGCGCAGCAGGCCGATCGCCATAACAAGGCAACTTTCCGGAACTTAAACGGCCCCGGGGGTCACGGTGAAGCAGACACTGCTGCCATGCATCGCACTACTCGTCGTGTCCCTGAATGCACAGGGGGCGGACGAACACGCGGCCTGCAACACTGTCACCTATGACTGGTTCGACCACAGCGCTGACGAGTTGCGCGACATTGCATCGACATGCGAATCCGGCCACTTCTCGGCACTCAATTCTCACCGCGCCTGTTTCATTGACCTCGTTAACGAGGGCGCCGCCACAGCCGGGCTGATTGACTACGTACATTCGGAAAACCAGGCCAACTTCAGCGCCTATAAATTCCATATGATGCTGGCGGAACACGTGGCGCGCCACCTCTACCCGACGAGGATCGGACAGCTGTTATTCCTGAACGGTGAATACGAAGTAAATAACGAAATTGCGGAACTCAGACTGCGCGGCTACAGCAACCTGGCAGATCGCCTGAGCGCATTGCAAACCCGCCGGACACAACCAGACTGAACTTACTCGGCCTGGCACTCCTTGCAGATGCCATACATGTAGAGGCAGTGGTCGGTTAAATCATAACCAAGATCTTTTGCGATGGTCTTTTGTCGCTGCTCGATCGTCTCGTCGACGAATTCATCCACGCGCCCGCACTTTACACAGACGATGTGATCGTGATGCCGGCCCTCATCCAGTTCGAATACCGAATGCCCGCCTTCGAAATGATGCCGCTTGACGATGCCCGCCGACTCAAACTGGGTCAGCACGCGATACACCGTGGCCAGGCCAATATCCTCCCCTTCTTCCAGCAAGGCCTTGTAAACATCTTCAGCACTCTGGTGTCGGCTCTTGCTCGCCTCCAGGATGTCCAGGATTTTCATCCTGGGCAGCGTCACCTTCAGGCCGGCCTTGCGTAACTCACTGGATTCCAAACCTAACTCCCCCTTGTAGATGCCAAGCGGCATGTACTTGCTGTATCATGCGGCCGATTGATCGTATAACCGGCTACCAACGTCAATGAAAAAGCTTCTCGTTATTATTACATGCTTTGCAAGCCTGTGCCTCGGCGGCTGCTCGATTGCCGAGTGGCGCCTGGTCCACAAGATCGATATCCAGCAAGGCAATGTCATCACACAGGACATTGTCGATCAGCTGCAGCCCGGCATGTCACGACGCCAGGTGCAGTTCGTGGCCGGCTCGCCCATGTTGTCGGACGTGTTCCACCAGGACCGCTGGGATTACGTTTACCAGATGAAACCGGGCAGAGGGAAACGCACCTCGGAGCACGTTTCGCTGTTCTTCGAAGACGATGCGCTGGTGCGTATCAGCGGCACATTGCACCCGGGGGACGCCGCCACTGGCGAAAACCAGAAAGAACAGGTCACACTGGTCGTTCCACCCAAGGAGCGGGTGCCACCCGGCATCCTCAATCGACTGTGGCACTGGGTCACTTTCCGTAAACCGGACGAATTTCAGCCCTGATTCTTTTCAGCTAACTCTGCGGCACCCTTTTTCATGACCTTGCCAGCCGCAGCGCGTTTTTTTCTGACTTCTTTCGGGTCCGCGATCAGCGGTCGGTAGATTTCCACCCGGTCACCGGCATGCAGGGTATCGGTGAGTTTACCCAGCTTGCCGAACACACCCACCTTGTTTTTCCCCAGGTCAATTTCAGGGTGATGATCGAGCAGGCCTGATGCACGAATCACGTCTTCGATGGTTGCATTCGACGACACGGACAACGTCACGATCTGCTGCTGTTCGGGCAACGCGTAGGCCACTTCGACACTGATTTCTTCAACGTTCGCCATACACCGTCGCCGCCCGTTGCTGAAAAGCATCTACCAGGGAATTGGCGATCTGCCCGAACACCGGCGCTGTCACCAGCCGCACCACCCTGCTGGAAAAATCATAATTCATATGCAGTGAAATCTTGCAGCCGGCAGCACCCAGCGGCGCAAATTCCCAGCGTCCATCAAGCTCGCTGAACGGGCCGTCCAGCAGATGCATCTCGATGACCGCATGATCGATATGGCGATTCCTCGTGGTGAAGGATTTTTTTACGCCACTCACCATGAAATCGATGCGCGCCTCGACACCATCATCAAGCCGGGCCAGGGTCTCGGCGCCGCTGCACCACGGGAGAAATTCCGGGTAACTGTCAACATCAACAACCAGGGCAAACATTTCATCCGTTGTGTACGGCACCAGTGCCGAGCGATCGATAGTATCCAATCTTTATCCTTGTAAATCGATCACACCAATCGCATGCAGGAACACGATAATGACGGCAATCGGGGTAATGTAACGCACCAGGAACCGCCACAGCGGGTAAAAGAAACGGTCGCCCATATTCAACTCGTCCACGGTCGATGCGCGCGACATCTTCCACACGGCGAATATCGCTATCAACAGGCCACCCAGCGGCAGCATGACATTGGCGGTCAGGTAATCGAGCAGATCGAACAGGGTCTTATCGGCAAAACTACCGATCGCAACGGGTTTGAAATCCGACCAGATATTAAACGAAAACACCGTCAACAAGCCGAATAGCCAGGTTGCGATTCCGGCAACCACCGACGCATTGACGCGCGAATGCCCCCTGTTTTCCACCAGCCATGCAACGGCCGGCTCGATGAGTGAGATCGCAGACGTCCATGCCGCGAACACCAGCAGGATAAAAAACAACATGCCGAAGAAGGCACCGTAAGGCATATGCCCGAATGCAATCGGCAGCGTCTGGAAAATCAGGCCGGGACCGGCGCCGGGATCAAGTGAGTTGGCAAACACGATCGGAAAGATCACCATGCCGGCCAGCAATGCCACCGCGGTATCGGCAATGGAAATGGCAATCGATGCTCTCGCAATGGAGATTCTGCCCGGCAGGTATGATCCATACACCATGATGGCACCCATACCGAGACTGAGCGTGAAAAATGCATGCCCCATGGCCGTCAACACAGCATTTGGCGTTATCTTGCTGAAGTCCGGCCTGAACAGGAATTCCACGCCCTGCTCGAAGTAGCCGCTGTTCCAGGAATAGCCAATGAGTACCAGCATCAGCACCAACAGCGCCGGCATCAGGAAGCGCACGGCCTTCTCCAGACCGCCGCGCACACCGCGGGCGACAATAATCATGGTCATTACCATGAACAGGGTATGCCAGGCCATCAGGCGTTCCGGCTGACCAATAAGGTCGTGAAAAATACTCTGCACACCGTCTGCCGTCAGACCGGTAAACAGGCCGGCGGCCGCACGAAACACATAGGCCAGCGCCCAGCCGGCAATCACGCTGTAATAGGAAAGAATCAGGAAACCGGCCAGCACGCCGGCCCAACCGAGTAATGCCCAGTAGCGACTGGCGCCCGCCTCGTAGGCCAGCTCGCGCATGGTGTTGATCGGACTCTGGCGCCCGCGTCGCCCGATCAGGACCTCGGCCATCATGATCGGTAAGCCGATCACCGCGATACACAGCAGGTAGATCAGCACAAAGGCACCACCGCCGTTTTCGCCGGTGATGTAGGGGAATTTCCAGATATTGCCCAGGCCGACGGCAGAACCCGACGCCGCGAGAATAAATGCCAGGCGCCCGGACCACTGCCCGTGTATTGATTTTCTCTGGCTGCCCATAAGCACTCCCGTTTTGGCTGCAAGGGCATTGTCCGTGAAATACCGGCCTGACTCAACCGGCATCACATAAAGGCGAACGGGATTGATATACTGGCCGGATGGCCAAAAAGAAGTCGAAGTCGAAAACCGGCGGCAGCACCATCGCGCTCAACAAGAAAGCGCGGCATGATTACTTTATCGAGGACCGCTTCGAGGCCGGGCTGTCCCTGCAAGGCTGGGAGGTCAAGGGCCTGCGCGCCGGGCACGTGCAGCTGACAGAAAGCTATATCGTCATCCAGAAAGGCGAGGCCTGGCTGTTCGGTTTTCATATTGCCCCGCTCACCAGTGCCTCGACCCACGTCACACCGGACCCCACCCGTAGCCGGAAACTGCTGCTGCATCGCCGCGAACTGGATAAATTAATCGGTGCCGTCGAGCGCAAGGGCTATACGCTGGTGCCCCTCGCGCTGTACTGGAAACATGGGCGCGCCAAGCTGGAAATTGCGCTGGCGCGCGGCAAACAGCAGCATGACAAACGTTCGACTGAAAAGAACCGCGACTGGGACCGGCAAAAACAGCGCATCCTGCGCGGTCGCTAAAGCATTCCCGGAGCTATATCTAAACGCCGTCATTGCGACGACTACATGGTGAAGGTGAGCACGCATAGCGAGCGAGAGGCTGGCCTGGGCCATGCAGGAGCGGCGAGCGCGGCAATCCCCGGCTATGGAATCAATCGGTTGGAGATTGCCACGTCACTGCGTTCCTCGGTAACTGCTCCATGCGTTACTCTACCTCCTACTTCCATGTAGTCGTCGCAATGACGGCGTTTATTAATCAGAGGTTTCCAATGGCGCGTCTTGCGCCGGACGTTACTGAGCCGACACCCCGGCAGCCGTCGCCTCGCTGGCGTTTTGCAACACCAGGCGTGCTATCAGGCTGTCCAGTCCCTTGTCGCGTATTTCGGTTGCGAAGCCTGAACGGTGCGTAGCAACGAGGCTGATACCCTCGATGACGATGTCGTAAACCAGCCAGTTATCTGCCTTGCGATGCAGGCGGAACATGACCTGGACCTGCGGCCCGCCCACCTGCTCGACTTCGGCATCAACAATCGCACGCCCATCCGGCTGACCAGGACGTGCCGGCAGGATCTTGATGTCATTATCACGATACTTGTCCAGCGAACGCAGGTAGGTACTTATCAGCAACTCGCGGAACTCACTGACAAACGCATTGCGCTGCGCATCGCTGGCACTACGCCAGTGTTTGCCGAGTACCCAGCGGGACGCAGTATGGAAGTCTAAATTGGGCAGGATCAGCCGTTCGGCCAGCGCACGGGCACGCTGTTCGTCCGACAGGATACGCCGGGTCACTGCGGATTTCCAGCAGCACCCGGTCCGTCATTTCTGACAGCATTTCGGCCGGACCGGTCGAACCCGCTGCCATGACATGCGCGTTCATCATCATGCCACATACCAGACAACACAGAATAAACTGGCCACGTTGAAGCGACTGCTTGTTGGGAAAATGCGTCATTTTTTTATCTGCCTGACCGGTCAAGTCACTGAAATCTGTGACAACCGATACCAACAACTTGTTATATCAAGATTCTGCCGCAGCCACACAGTCGTGGCAAACATAACTCTTTCTTACTGATTTTAAAGAGGAATTTCTGATCGGAAATAGCAGGAAAACCTCACAGAACCACGCGTCATCACGGATTATTGGCAGGAACCGGCTGGCAGACTACCCGCCGGGAGCAGGTCTGGGCGCGCTACGAAGAAAAGGGCGACGCGCATACGCATGTTGACCTGCGCAACATGTTTCCGGATGAACCTGCGCTAAACTTAAAACGCGTGTAGGAGCGCACCGCGTGCGCGAATATTGAAAAGCGTTCGCGCACGCGGTGCGCTCCTACAGAGACAGATATCAATTCCCCGACGATTGCAACGCCGCGATGCGCTCTTCCAGTGGCGGATGCGTCATGAACAACCGCTTCAACCCCGTGGCCAGACCACCGGATATACCGAAAGCGGCAAATTCACCCGGCAGGTCGCGCGGCTCATGTGCTCGCTGCAATGCCTGCAGTGCACCAATCATCTTGTTACGCCCGGCAAGCGAGGCACCACCCGCATCGGCACGGAATTCCCGGCGACGCGAGAACCACATGACTATCATCGAGGCAAGAATCGATAACAACACTTGCGCCACGATCGATGTAATAAAGTATGCCGGTCCGTAACCGCGCTCGGTCTTGAAGACCACCCGGTCCACCACGTGCCCGACAATCCGTGACAGGAAAATAACAAAGGTATTGACCACACCCTGGATCAAGCCGAGCGTCACCATGTCGCCATTACTGACGTGTGATATCTCGTGACCCAGCACCGCCTCGACCTCGTCTTTGCCCATGTTTTTCAACAGGCCGGTGCTGACCGCGACCAGCGCACTGTTGCGCCGCATTCCGGTGGCAAAGGCATTCGGCTCCGGCGAATCGAAGATACCCACCTCGGGCATGCCGATACCGGCGGCCCGCGCCTGGTCCTTGACCACATCGACCAGCCACTGCTCGGTACTGTTAGCCGGCTGTTCGATGACCTTCACGCCCATGGAGCGTTTCGCCATGAACTTGGAGATGGCCAGCGAGATAAACGAACCACCGAATCCGATCACGGCGGACATCACCAGCAGCGCCTGCAGGTTCAGGTCGACACCGTTCTCTGCCAGGATGCCATCGATACCAAGCACCTTGAAAACCACACTGATAAGCACCAGCACGGCCGCATTGGTTGCCAGAAACAGGAATATTCGCATCATGTCGGTTTACCTTCGCGATTAATTTGGTTGTGCATATAGATAGTGCCTGTGCGGAAAAATTCAATGTTTCTTGTTTGGGTAATAACAGCGGCCACAGAGAGCACAGAGTTCACAGAGAATACTAATGCCATTTAAACCTGAACCCATTTTGGGTTTTGACATGAATTTATCTCTGTGAACTCTGTGCTCTCTGTGGCAGATTTTAATCAAGCCTACTTCTCAAACACCAACGGCACCACGTCACGGAAGTGACTGGCAAAGTGGACCGTCATATCTTCCTGAATATGCGCCGGCAGGTCTTCGAAATCACCCCGGTTGGCTTCCGGCAGAATCAATTCACGGATACCGGTGCGCTTTGCGGCAATCACCTTCTCACGGATACCACCGACCGGCAACACATCGCCGGTCAATGTCATTTCACCGGTCATGGCCAGTTTACGTACCGGCCGCCGTCCACGCGCCAGTGACAGCAACGCCGTGGCCATGGTGATCCCGGCACTCGGTCCGTCTTTCGGGGTAGCGCCGGCCGGCACATGCAGGTGTATGAAGGCCTGCTTGAACCAGTCCGTTTTAACGCCCAGCTTGTCGGCATTCGACAGGATGAAGCTGTAGGCAATCTCGGCGGATTCTTTCATGACATCACCCAGCTGACCGGTCAGCTTCAGCCCGCGGGTGTAGCCGTGAATACGTGTTGCCTCGATACTGAGTGTCGCACCGCCCATGGCAGTCCAGGCCAGTCCGGTGATCACGCCCACCGCACTGCGGTGCCGTTCACGTTCGAATAGCGGCTTGCCCAGGTATTCCTCGACGTCCGCGGCACGCACACGCACCGGCGCCTGCCCACCCTTGAGCAGCTTGACCACGGCCTTGCGGGCGATCTTGCCGAGGTATTTTTCGAGTCGTCGCACACCGGCCTCGCGCGCATAACCCTCGATAATGCGTCGCAACGCCGCCGTGTCGATACGTAACTGACCACGCTTCTTCAAGCCGGCGCGCTGCAGTACCCGTGGCAGCAGATGCTTTTTGGCGATGGCCAGTTTTTCACTGGCGAGATAACCGGACAGGTTGATCACTTCCATGCGATCAAGCAGCGGCCCGGGAATGGAATCGAGCTGGTTGGCGGTACAGATAAACAGGACCTTGGAAAGATCAAACGGCACATCGAGGTAGTGGTCAAGGAAATCGCTGTTCTGCTCCGGATCAAGCACCTCCAGCAGCGCCGAGGCCGGATCGCCCTGGTAGGAGGCGCCGATCTTGTCCAGCTCATCCAGCATGATCACCGGGTTGGCCGTACCGGTACTCTTGATGGCCTGGATAAATTTACCGGGCATGGCACCAATGTAGGTGCGGCGGTGACCCTTGATTTCCGCCTCGTCGCGCATGCCACCGAGCGAGAAACGAAAGAACTCGCGTCCCAGTGCATTGGCAATCGACCGGCCCAGCGATGTTTTACCCACACCGGGCGGGCCGACAAACAGGATAATGGAACCGGACACCTCGCCCTTCATGATGCCGACACCGATAAACTCGAGGATGCGTTCCTTAACGTCATCCAGGCCCTCGTGATCACGATCGAGGATTGCATGCGCGGCATCCAGGTCGAGCCGGTCCTGGCTGTGCTTGCCCCAGGGCAGCAACGTCAACCAGTCGAGATAATTACGGGTAACGGCGTACTCGGGTGAGCCGGTCTCGAGCAGGGAAAACTTGTCCAGTTCTTCATCAACCCGTTCTTGCGCGGTCTCGGTAAGCGTGAGCGACTCGATGCGTTCCCGGAACCGGTCCGCCTCGGCCGTCTTGTCGTCCTTGGTCATCCCCAGCTCTTTCTGGATTGCCTTGAGCTGTTCGCGCAGGAACATTTCTTTCTGGTGGGTCTGGACTTCCGCTTCCACGTGCTCGCGGATTTTCATCTGCGCACGCGCCACTTCCAGCTCCTTGTTGATCAGGCGCAGCACCTTCTCCAGCCGCGGCAGGATGTGCCGGGTCTCAAGCACTTCCTGCAGTTCTTCCTTGCCGGCCGTCGTCAGGCTGGCGGCGAAATCAGCCAGGTTCGAGGGGTCATCCGGGCTGAAATGCTCGAGGAAAACCTTCAGCTCTTCACCATAGAGCGGGTTGAGCGGCACCAGTTCCTTGATGGTATTGATGATGGCGACGGCGTAGGCCTTGACCTCGGAAATCTGTTTGTAATGCTTTTCCGGGAAGTACTCGACCCGCGCGCGGAACGGCGCGGTTTTCGCAGTCCAGTGCTGAATGCGGAAACGCTGCACGCCCTCCACCAGCACCTGCAGCTTGCCTTCGTCTTTCTGCACGCGATGAATTCGGCAAGCCGTTCCCATGGTGTAGAAGTCGCGCGTGTCGCGCGTTGCCATGGTCTCGGTCTTGACCAGCACCAGCCCGATGATGCCGTGCTTCTCTTCCTGCACGGCCTTGAGCGTCGACTCCCACGGCTCCTGGTCGATCAGCAGCGGCATCACCTGGCCGGGAAAGAACGGCCGGGTGCTTTGCGGCAACAGGACGATCTCAGCCGGCAGAACATCCGACGCCAGCGCAAGACCACCGGACGACGTGTCCGGCTCCAGTGCGTCGCCGGTTTCGGTTTGCTCTATATCCATGTGACTATTCAAGCCTTATTTCAGGGAGGGTACAAGTTGCAAATGGGGCCGGATTCATGATTTTCAAGCCATTGCCGGGAACCCCACAGGCTGTATACTGTCACAAGAAACATCTTTGGGGGCGACCTGGCTTCGACGTGGGTTGCGAAACCTGAGGTGCATGCCGAGGGGCAGATGACCTCGTAAATCCAACTGCAAAAACCATAGTTGCCAACGACGACAACTACGCACTCGCAGCTTAAACCCCTGTAGGGTGCCGTCTGACCGGAGCCGTGCTTGTGCGTCCGGGTCACCCGTCTTCGGACAAGTGACATTCAGGCGTCGACTCTCACAAGATCGTGATGATGCACGTCCGGGGCTGATTCACTAAAACTTTACGGAATCGCTGGTTATCTTCCCTGCCCGTCGGGTAGTGATCAGTTAAATTAATAGACGTGGATAAGCATGTAGAGCCAATGGCAGAGTACTTGCGGACGCGGGTTCGATTCCCGCCGCCTCCACCATTAAAACCCAAACGGGGTGCACCGCAAGGTGTGCCCCGTTTGGGTTTCTGGGGTGCGGTGCGGATAAGAACCCGCGTTGGGTTCGACGAGCAGCGCAGGAAGCGCTGCCGAACGTCGTCGCGTTGCGACGGCGGCCCGTAGGGCGAGGGCCAGGGATGGCCCGAGTATTCCCGCGGCCGTCCACTTTTATGCCCCACTCCGGGGGCTGGGATGCTGAAAATACTGCATAAATAATTCATGTTTCCCGGAAATGGGCATGATGTGGGCAACATTTTATGCCCGGATTTCGGAAGCTGACGACTGGCTAGCCGCAACCCTCTTAGCCAAACCTCACCACAACGCCGGGATGAAACTGGCGGCATACGGGTTAATGATCAATGACGAATCTGCTTTCGCAGGAAAAACGGCGATGCGCTGGACGTTGAAATAGTTGACTGTCCCAGGTGCGCAGGACACCCTTTGTATAAAAATATCTCTGGCATTTCCTCATCGAAAAATAATTGCCTCCAGTAGTAGACGGATAATTTTCGATCCCTCCCGTTCATAACTCCAATACGCTTGAAAAATCTTCATCTGAACCTGTGGTCGCGTTGATGCTGCTGCCCCATTCCTCGACCTCCGTTAGCAGATCCACCCCTTTCTACGCAGCGCTGAAAGGCTGGCAAATGATTTTCTCTTGATGCTTCTTGCAACTGTTTGAGTACCACTTGAACATCTGCATATTGTTTTGTTGATTCGAGCAACCTTTCATACATGTCTGCATTATCTATCTCTGCCTGAACACCCGCCTGGCAGGCTTCCAACACAGAGGCGGGCGCTTTAACGCGCGATTCCCAGTTATCTTCAGGGAGCGGTATGCCGTATTTATCGAATAAAGGCAGTAACGCTTGTATATGCCGGCCTTCGGCCTCGACAATATTTATGAATGGCCGTATCTCGCCAAACTTGCTTATTACAAGACTATACATCGCGCGTGCCTTGTATTCGTCATTGATTGCTTCTACAAGAACACTGCCAAGATTCTCAGTCATAGTCACTCCGATATTACCTTCATGATTAAATTCCGTTACCTGGCTGGCAGATATACGCACCCGCCCATATACATAAACTCGGAACCTGCTCGATCAATGACCAAGAATCAGCTTGATCACCCACATCAATCCTATACCGAATACAAAACAAAGGAAGTGAATGATATTAGCTTTCATATCGCCATGCTTGTTTACTTCAGGGACAAGGTCTGAAGCCCCGATATATATAAAATTGCCGGCGGCAAACGGTACCAGGAAATCGATATTTACTTCGAATGAGAGGAAGTATGCAGTGACACCGCCGACCAGGAAAGTAAGACCCGATAGAACGTTAAATAGCAAGGCCTTGCCCTTGCTCCACCCACCGTGAATAAGAACTCCAAAGTCACCCAGCTCCTGTGGAACCTCATGTGCCGCAGCTGCAAGCCACGCCATTATTCCCAGGCGGATATCCACCAGAAAAATCCCCGCTACAGCAAGACCACCGATAAAATTATGCAGCCCGTCCCCAACCAGAATTAAATAGGTAAGCGGTTGCCTGCAACTGGTTTCTGCCCGGTGACAGTGATGCCAGTGCAGCAGCTGCTCCAGCGCAAAAAATACGATGAACCCTGCTAGAACCCATAAATAAAATGTGTCGCCCCCCTCATACCTGACCATTCCGGCTGGAATCATGTGCAAGAAGGCGCCGCCAATTAGTGAGCCGGCTGCAAAGGCGACAAGTGGAAGGATGATTTTCTGTAACGTTTCCTTTTTAAGAAATAATGTGACACTTCCAACAAGCGCAATAGCACTCATCAAGAGACTGCTGGAGATTATCCATCCTAAAGCACCCATTCTCGCTCTCTACCCCTGGTCACTGTAACGCCAACTATAAAACGAGTATTCAAAACTTGATAATCAGCCTCGCATCCCTGTAACCGGGTACGATTAAATCCTATAGTTCCTTTGCAATTTGAGCAGCAAATCCGTTTTGTTCCATACATTCCACATGATTATGTTCCAGTGTTTCTCTGAATTTTGACCCAAACCTTCCGGCAATAACTTTAGTCACATGCATGCTAATCAACATATTCGCAACATCCGGACCCACATTGGTAGCATTACCTGCATAGGGGTTCTCAAGAATCTCACTCAAATGCCCATCTGTACCAAATACCAAATAAAACAAGGCCCGTGCGCCCTGGGTACTGATTTCGGCAGAAGGATCATTATTTTCTGTTGCAATAGCTATTTTCATATCGAGTTCCCTTCAAATAAAAAACCACTTAAGAGTGGTAGAAATGTATCAAAATAAATAATATGCCATTTATACAGGAGAACCTAGACACACATCAGTTACCTGAGAAATATTGTGTGCCAACCTTCTTCATCGACATGGTATCGTCTACACACTGGAATAGAACAAGGAGATAAACACAATGAGACGCTTGTATTTCATATTACCTGCCATGGAAGTCACACATAAGGTCGTGGATGAACTGCTGCTGGCGCGAATTGAAGAGCGCCATATTCATGTCATCGCCAAAGAAAACTCCCCCATGGAAGATTTACCGGAAGCCACACTCTTGCAGAAAAGCGATTTCGTGCCCGCCCTTGAACGCGGAGTTGCCCTGGGCGGTGCAACCGGTGTAGTTGCGGGACTGGTAGCATTGGCTTTCCCACCCGCAGGTCTAGTATTAGGAGGCGGCGCTGTCCTCAGTATCGCTCTGGCCGGTGCCGGCGTGGGCGCCTGGTTGTCCAGCATGATCGGCATAGACGCACCTAACAGCCGATTGAAGGCCTTTGAAGAGGCTATCGAAAAAGGAGAATTTCTCATGTTGGTGGATGTCCCGAAGGACCGCGTCGATGAGATCGATGAACTGGTTAAACAGCATCACCCGGAAGCCAAGATTGAAGGAACAGAGCCGACTATTCCAGCCTTCCCCTGATTTTATCCCTGCCGTTTATTAGCGCTGAGTTCAATGCATGTCAGCTGCAGACGTGTCTCTGCTGGTATGACACGCAAGCGTTCAGGCAAGATAGTTGCGAAGAAACCCGTCTCTGGCGAATCAGTAATTTTCACCTGAAACAATTAGTCAGACGTCGTTTTAGCGAAGGCAACATTGCCTGGCGATCTTGAAGGCGTCATCGACTGAGCAGTCATTTTGTTGCCAACTTTCGCATGCTGCTTTTCATTACCCGCCTATCCTAACAAGGCGTTCAAATGTGCAGCAACACTACGACCCAGTGCGG
>CAWKAE010000003.1:0-42007 GCA_963847565.1 uncultured Halobacteria archaeon | reverse complement strand
GCCTGGTTGAATTTCTACGTCGTGTGTTTCTGCCTGGCCTTCAGTGCGTTCTATGAGCTGATCGAATGGTGGGTGGCTGTCCTGAGTGGCGAGTCGGCCGAGGCATTCCTGGGCACGCAGGGGTATGTGTGGGATACCCAGTCCGATATGGCATGGGCCCTGACCGGGGCGGTACTGTCGCTGCTGCTTTTGAGCAGGTATCATGATCGCCAGATAACCTCGCTATCGAAATACAGAACGCCGCACATGAAAAAACAGGCATTTCCCTGGATAGCCCTGAGTCTCGGCCTGCTGGTCATGGTCACGCTGCTGGGCGCGGGTGCCTTGCGGCCGACAGATGAACATGCGCTGCCGCTGCTCACCATGCTCATCGTGGATGAGTTCGGTTTCTTCCTCACCCTGATTGGCGCCGTCGTCGGTATCAATAGCCTGTCGAAAGAGCGCGTACGCATCAGCCTGCTGATTACCACGCTGGCCTGCGCACTGCTGGCTGCCGGGTTCCTGTTGCTCGGTCTGCGTCTGTGGCCGGGCGGCTTTCCCGCCCTTTAGTCACAGGCGTGCATACCAGCCTGCCAGTCCTGTATTCATTTCGCCGCTGTCCCTATGCCATGCGCGCGCGGATGGCCGTGCGTTACAGTGGCCTGTCGGTCGAGCTGCGCGAAGTGGTACTGAAGGAGATGCCGGCAAGCCTGCTGGCCGTTTCACCGAAGGGTACCGTGCCGGTGCTGGTGTTGCCGGATGGCGAGGTCATCGAGGAAAGCCGCGATATCATGGCATGGGCACTGGCGCAAAACGATCCGGATGGCTGGCTGTCGGCATCAACGGCTGATATAGCCGAGATCAACGCGTTGCTCGATGAAAACGATAATGACTTCAAGGCGGAGCTGGATCGTTACAAGTACGCTGTACGTCATCCTGAATACCCGGCAGACTATTATCGCGACCTGGGCGCGCGCTTCCTGGAGAAGCTGGAGGGGCGGCTTGGTCGTGGCGATTACCTGCTGGGTGACCACCTCAGTATGGCGGATGTCGGGATCTTCCCGTTTGTACGCCAGTTTGCCCATGTCGACACGGTCTGGTTCGATGTTTCACCATATCCGCACGTACAGCGCTGGCTGGCAGGCCTGCTGGCCACGGACCTGTTCACCGGGGTGATGGGGAAGTATCCGCAGTGGCATGAGGGCGACGCGGTGACGGTGTTTCCGTGAATACGATGACACCGTAACAGGGCACAACGTCTTAAATTCAGGTGAATAACTCATAAAATAATTGTAGGAGCGCACCGCGTGCGCGATTCTTTCGCGCACGCGGTGCGCTCCTACAGCCTATATTCCATGCAGAACAGCTCGCCCGGCCAATCATATATAATCATTCAATGGCCGCACCCGTCCTGTTTTCCATTATCGAATCCCCCGCACACCGCGATTTCTCCGCGCTGTACCGGCGGCTCGGTATCGAAGACGTCAGGCTGACCTCGATGCGCAAGGCGATCAGCGCGCTGAAGCAGGCGGTGCCGGACTATGTCGTGGCAGAGTTCATGTATGGCTATGGCAATAACTACGCGGGCGTCAATGTCTGCAATCTCGATGTCTTCCTGTACAGCCTGCAGAAATACACGCGCGAAACCCGTATTATCGTCATGGTGGAGCGGCGTGAGCTGCAGTACGTGGACAAGCTGGCCGCGCTGTTTCCATTGCATGCCGTACTGACGTTGCCGGTCAACGAGGGTGACCTCGAGCAGGCGCTGTCGGACTGAATGCCAGGCAGAGCAGTCTGGAAAAGAAAAGTGAGGACACATGCAGAATACTGAAGTACCGCGTGATGACAAAATCGGCATACTGCTGGCCAACCTGGGTACGCCGGATTCGCCGTCAACCCGTGATGTGCGGCGCTACCTGAAACAGTTCCTGTGGGACCCGCGGGTAGTCGAGGTGCCGCGGCTGGCGTGGTGGTTCGTGCTGAATCTCGTCATTCTCACTACCCGCCCGCGCCGCTCCGCCAAAGCCTATGCAAAGGTCTGGACAGAAGAGGGTTCGCCGCTGCTGGTGATATCGCAGCAACAACAGGCCGCCCTGCAGGAAACACTGATGCAGCAGTATGACGGCCAGGTCACCACGGCGCTTGCCATGTGTTACGGCAACCCGTCTGTTGCCAGCGGACTGGCGCAATTGCGTGACGCGGGGTGTCGGCGCATCCTGGTGTTGCCGCTTTACCCGCAGTACTCGGCGACCTCGAACGCCGCCGTGTTCGATGCCATATACAAGGAAATGCGGGGCTGGCGCGCCGTGCCTGAATTGCGTTTCGTGAATGATTACTTCGATAACGACGGCTATATAAACGCGCTGGCCGACAGCGTGCGGCGCTACCAGGCGGAACACGGCACGCCGGACCGCCTGTTGATGTCGTTCCACGGCATTCCGCAGGAATACGCCGACAAGGGTGATCCCTATCCCTGCCAGTGCGAGGTAACGGCGATGCTGCTGGCGAAGGCGTTGGGGCTGAACGCGACGCAGTGGACGTACAGTTACCAGTCACGTCTCGGTCCCAAGGACTGGCTCAAGCCGTACACGGATAAAACGCTCGAAGTCCTGCCGGGTGAGGGTGTGAAAAAATTGCAGGTCGTCTGCCCGGGTTTCAGCGCCGACTGCCTGGAAACACTGGAAGAGATTGCCATGGAGAACCGCGATGTATTCATGGCGGCGGGTGGCGAACGTTATGAATATATCCCCTGCCTGAATGCGGAGCGCGCGCACATCGACATGCTGGCCGCGCTGGTGGGCCGGCACCTGCAGGGCTGGCTCGACGCATGAAGGCGATGATCCTTGCCGCCGGTCGCGGTGAACGCATGCGACCGCTCACCGACGACACCCCCAAACCCCTGTTGCGGATTGGCGGGCAGACACTGATCGAGCACCACGTGCACGCACTGGCACAGGCCGGCATTACCGAGCTGGTGATCAACCATGCCTACCACGGCGAACAGCTTGTCAGGGCGCTGGGTGACGGCAACGCCTACGGCGTGTCGATTACCTGGTCGCCCGAGTCCGACGATGCGCTGGAAACCGGCGGGGGTATCCTTAATGCCTTGCCACTGCTGGGTGATGCGCCGTTCCTGGTGGTAAATGCCGATGTCTGGACCGATTACCCGTTCAAAGGCCTGCCGGATGCGCCGGATGGCCTTGCGCACCTGGTCATGGTGGACAATCCCGCGCATCACCCGGACGGTGACTTCGCATTGTCGAACGGGCAACTCTCGCAGCAGGGTCCGCACCGGTTGACCTTCAGCGGGATCGGCGTGTACCGGCCGGCATTGTTTGCAGACTGCACGCCGGGCGCTTTCCCGCTGGCGCCGCTGCTGCGCACGGCCATGGATAAGGATGCGGTCAGTGGCGAACACTACACTGGCCGCTGGTTCGATATCGGTACGCCCGAACGGCTGGCCGAGGTAAATGATGTGGTTATCAATCTGCAGTAAATCGTCAGGACGACGTTAGGGAATTATGGGACAGGAAATAGACGCCGCGCATTTCAGCGCAGATGACTTCGCGGAATTTGCCGAACGCCTGCAGGCGGAGACACGGCTACTGGATGCATGGTTCCGGGACGGTGTCTTTTCAGCGCGTGATCGCATGGGTGGCTACGAGCTGGAGGCCTGGCTGGTGGATGATGCGGCCTGTCCGGCACCGGTCAACGACGTCTTCCTGAAAACACTCGACGATGCCATGGTGGTGCCGGAGCTGGCGCGCTTCAATGTCGAGCTGAATGACCACCCGCAGCACCTGTCGGGCACTGCCCTCAGTCGCTTCGAGGCAAGCCTGGATGCAACCTGGCAACGCTGTGTGCAGGTGGCGGAAGGTATGGGTGCACACCTGATGATGATCGGCATCCTGCCCACGGTGCGCGAGGACGAGCTGTGCCCGGAGAACATGTCTGACCTGAAGCGCTACCGGGCGCTGAATGAGCAGGTGTTGCGCCTGCGTGAGGGACGGCCGCTGGCGCTGGATATCAACGGTGTCGAACACCTGAAAACCGATCAGCAGAGCGTGATGCTGGAGGCGGCGACCACGTCGTTCCAGCTGCACCTCAAGGTGCGCCCGACTCGCGCGAAACGTGCCTACAATGCATCGATTATCGCTGCGGGTCCCACGGTGGCGGTCGCGGCAAATTCGCCTTACCTGTTCGGTCACGACCTGTGGGACGAAACGCGTATACCGTTATTCGAGCAATCGGTTGCCGTCGGCGGGCTGGCCGGTGCCAGCCACGGTCCGTTGCGACGCGTGACCTTCGGTTCCGGCTATGCGCGTGAATCCGTGCTGGAGTGTTTTGTCGAAAATGCCGAGCATTACCCGGTGCTGTTACCCGTGTGTTACCAGGATGGCCTGGAGCAGATGGCGCATGTGCGCCTGCATAACGGCACGATCTGGCGCTGGAACCGGCCACTGATCGGTTTCGATTACGACGGGCGCCCGCACCTGCGCATCGAGCACCGCGTGGTGCCGGCCGGTCCGACCGTGCCGGACATGATTGCCAATGCGGCGTTTTATTTCGGGCTGGTGCAGGCGTTGATGTCGATGGAGACGCCGCCGGAGCTGCGCCTGCCGTTTGCCATGGCGCGCGACAACTTCTACGCGGCCGCGCATCACGGACTTGATACGCATGTCACCTGGATGGACGAACAGCGCAGCACGCTGCGGACACTGGTGCTGGACGTGTTGCTGCCGCTGGCGCGAGACGGGCTCACGCAGCTGGAGATCGACCGCGACGACATCGATCGCTATTTGCAGATCATCGAGATGCGCGTTGCCGGTGGCCAGACCGGCACCGCCTGGCAGCGCAACTGGGTGGCCCGCAACGGGCGCGATTTCGCCGGCCTCACGGCAGCCTATCGCGACCAGCAGGACCGTGGTCGGCCGGTGCATGAATGGACGCCGGGTTGATGCGTGGCCGGTGGTGCGGCGACAATGAACCGCGCACCCTGACGACTACAGATTCCCCTCCCCCTAAGGGGGAGGGGATGCTCTTTGAGATCTAATCTCCCTGCCGGCCCTCAGGGAGAGGGGATGCTCTTTCGATTAATCTCCTGGCACCTGGACTTATGTCGGAGAGGAGAGGGGATGCCTTTCGATTAATCTCCCGGGGACGGTTTGGAGAGACGGATGCACTCTCGATTAAGCCCTCTCCCTAGGAATTGAGGAGAGGGGATGCTCTTTTCATATTGTGGCAATTTCGATTTATGTTTGATCTATGATTTAGATTTGTACAGGTGCATTCATCATCCTTGACGAAACAATCAGGGATTTTCCGAATTCACGCGCATGATCGCAACAACGAGACGCAAGGACCTATGCTGAACGAACTGGAAACACTGCCCGACGGGCTACTGGAAACACCGGTCGAGGGGCTGGCCGAGCTGCTGGGTGGGCCGACGCTGGTGCATCTGCCGGGCCGTCACCCGGAACCGCTGTTTGTCACGGTGCTGGCGCATGGCAATGAAGGCACCGGCTTCTATGCCGTGCAGTCGCTGTTAAGGGACTACCGCGATCGTGAACTGCCGCGCGCCCTGTCGATATTTTTTGGTAACGTCAACGCGGCCGCGAAGGGTCTGCGCATGTTCGACGGGCAGGCCGACTACAACCGCGTCTGGCCGGGCAGCCCGGACACCGATAGTCCCGAGTCCGCGATGATGCAGCAGATCGTTGACACGATGCGTGCACGCAAGGCCTTTGCCAGTCTCGACATCCATAACAACACCGGCATCAACCCGCACTACGCCTGCATCAACCGCGTCGACAACCAGTTCCTGCACCTTGCGTCGCTGTTCAGTCGCACGGTGGTGTATTTCATCCGCCCGCTGGGTGTGCAATCGATGGCCATGTCTTACGTCTGTCCATCGGTCACCATCGAGTGCGGCAAGCCCGAACATGAGTACGGAACACGGCACGCGCGCGATTACATCGATGCCTGCCTGCGCCTGTCGGAACTGCCGCAGCACCCGGTGCCATCGCACGATGTGGATCTCTTTCACACGGTTGCCATCGTCAAGGTGCCGGAGACAATGAGTTTCGGTTTTGGTGATGCGGATACCGATCTGCGCCTGCTCGGCGAAATCGATCATCTGAATTTCCGCGAACTGCCGGTCGGCAGTCGCCTTGGCCAGTTCCGCAACGGTGTCGATGGCCTGCTCGATGTGCGTGACGACAACGATCAGGACGTGTTCAAGTCGTTATTTCCGCATCGATGACGGTGTGCTGTTGTCAGCCTGCCCGTTTATGCCCTCCATGTTCACGCTCGATGAGCGTGTCATTCGGCAGGACTGCCTGGGTTACCTGATGGAACGCCTGCTGCCCGAGTAGCTGCTACCCGTTTCTATGACTGCGAGCGATCAGGCCGGCTATATGCCGGCCTGATCATTTTGCCCGTGAGTGAAGCCGGATCAGTCCGCCACCGGCAGTCCGCTGGGTACCGTGAAAGGCGCATCGTTGCGCAGATCAAGCGAGGCCGGGTCTGTCAGTGCGTGCAGGAAATCCATGAGGTCCTGCAGCTCACCCGGCCGCAGCCGTGTCCGGTCCAGTTCACTGGCGTCCGCAATTGCCGCGAGCCGTGCGGGATCGTTCATGAGTGTGAAATCATGTTCGTCCAGCTCGGGATGCGGCGGCAGCTTCGCCTGTGACTGGTCGTAGCTGTACAGGCTATCAACAGGATCCAGGTGATGTTGAACAACTGCGGCAAGGCTGTCGTAGGCGCCGGCATGACCGTAGGGTGCGGTCAGCGCGACATTACGCAGCGTCGGGGTACGGAACCTGAAGCGGTCGGCGGGCATGCCGGTGACGCGTTCGCGGCCGAAGTCGTCAAGCCCGTCGAAATAGCCGGCCTGGTTATCACCCTTGCCGGGTCCGATCTGCGGCATGGCAATGGCGTGGAAGCGGTTATCAGTCATGAACTTCCCGGTGTGACACTCGGCGCAGCCGGCCTTGCCGTAAAACAGGCGCATGCCGTGTTGTTGTGTCCCGCTGAGTGCCTTTTTCGTGCCGCGCAGGAAGCGGTCGAACGGACTGTTGTCGGCACGCCATGCATCGGCCTCGAAGGCGGCGATTGCGTTGGCGGCATGTACGTAGGTAATGTCCGCAGGCTGCGCGATCGTCTGCGGGTAGGCCGCCATGAACAGTTCGACATATTCAGGAATGTCCTGCAGGCGTCGTGCAATCAGGTCCCAGACACCACCGGGGCCGGCAAGCATGCCGGTGTCGGCAGCATCGGCCTGCGGATTCTCGCCGGGTTGACCGGCCATTTCGGCCGGGGACGTCACCGGGAACATGGCCTGTACGGCCAGTACATTTTCCAGGCCGGGCGGCAGATCGTCGCCTGCCGGGTTGAGGAAGCCCGAGGGTTGCGACGGGTCATTTTCGATCCGGCCGTCATGGAACATGACGTTGAAATCGTGTGCACCCAGGTTGAAAACGGGCGGGGCGTTTCTCGGTACGCGTTCATGGATCAGGTCGGCGCCACTGCCGGTATTGCGTGCAGATGCCAAGCCCGATGCCGCCTTCGCCAACCGGCAGTGCGAGCCCGTCACCGGTATCGGTCAGGGCGTGGTGGCAGGTTGCGCAGGAGATATTCAGATTGCCGCTCAGGACCTTGTCGAAAAACAGGTTCTTGCCGAGTGCCACCTTCGCCGCGTCCGGCCGGCCGTTATCGTAATAGTCGCTATCCGTGACCGGTTGCGGCAGGCTGCCTGCCAATGCCACATTGCCGGCGAAAATGATGGAGAGAATACCCGTGGTAAATAGCTGACTGGCCGATCATTGAATGTTTCCCCTGTTGTTGCCTGTTTATGTAAGGTGCCAGGAACGAATTCGTCCGCTAACCCGAATTATTTCCGGGTGCACGCACTCCCTTGCAACCGGCGCGTGGCGGTTGTCAGTCCAGCCGGATGGCCGGGTCAGGGGATACGTTGTAGACAAATGTTCCCGAAGCTGTGATTGAGTACATTATCAGATCATGGTTATTTATACGTGAGACAAATTGTCACAGCGAGTGGCCGGGTACGCGACAATGCGTAGGACAGGACGGAAAATTATCTGGCGATAACCAGGAGAAAACGCAGGCAAGCTGCTGGTGTTGACGTATGTGCGTTGAGTCTACCGATGCCGCCAGCGTTGGTTGGCAGCTGGTATGACGCTAGCCGTAAATGAGTGCGATCCCCAGCAGGGCCGGTGCAAGCAGGGTCAGCGCCACATTTGCGCCGAGATAGCGGGGGTGCAGACCGATTTTCTCGCCGTGCGTCGATTGCGCCCCGTAATGTAAACACAGCGAGCGGAAACGGCAGCAGCGCGATGAGCGACAATAACGGAAAGTGGTGCGCAACAATGCCATATAAAATCGTTGCCGCGGCTGCCAGTGCGAACAGGCCGTATACAATATTACTTTTGGCGATGCCATGGGCGATCGGCAAGTGCCGGCGTCCGGCTGCCCGGTCGGCGTCGATGTCCGGGTACTGGTTAAGCAGTAACAGGTTGCTGACAAGGAAGAAGGGCACCAGCCCGGCGATCCATGGCAGTTGTGAATAGTGACCCGTCAGTACAAATGCAGTGCCGGCGACCATCAGCAGGCCGAAACCCAGGCCGGGTGCGACCAGGCACAGCAGGGCCGAGCGGTTGATCCATCCCGTGTAGTTGACGATCAGCACGGCGCCCAGCAGGCCGAGCGGAATAAGTTCATGCCCCAGCAACCAGGCGAAATACACACCGATCAACAGGCAGGCCGTCAGGGAAAAGACGCCCATAGCAAATACCGCATTCAGCGCCTGTGGACGGGCCGGCAGTGCGCCGCTGCCACCGCTGAACGGTGTGCGCTGCGTGGCCAGGTCGAGGCCACTGCGGAAGTCATCATACTCGTTCAGCGTGTTGACACTGATGTGCGCCAGCAGGGCGCCGGCCAGTGCCAGCAGCAGCCGCTGTAGATCAAGCTGCCCGCCGGCGGCAACGACAGTGCTGGCGCCGAGAAAGATACACACGGGTGTCAGCAACAGGAATGGACCACGCATTGCCTGGATGACTGCACGGAATGTCGACATCGTCTGCAGGCCGCTTCAGTCAGACTTGAGCAGCAGGCCGACAATCACGCCGGCAACCAGCAGTTCCACCAGCACGCCGCCGAGCCAGCCCCACGCCAGCGACATCGGTATCGGCATGTAGCTGTACGAACCCAGTCCCATCGAGACGCCGGTGGCAATGCCGAACAGCAGGCCGTACCTGATGCCTGTCGCCAGCGATTTGCGTTCGATCATTTGGTAGATCAGTACGAAGCATGCCGCGAAGACCAGTGTAACCAGGTACATGAGCGGCATGTTCATGTCTTCCATGGGTCGCCACAGGCTGGCAGTCGCGTCGTAGGTTGGTTTGAGCAGTATGCCGTGAATGACGAAGTCCATTACGGACCAGGCGATGAAGATGGCAACGGTTGCCATGAGTATGCGTTTCATCATGTTTCCTCCTCTGTTACAGGCAGCGTTTGAGGCCGGCCACGTGCGTTTGCGCGTCGGCCTGGGCTGGTTCGTCATGTTTCATTCAATGACTCGATAATCCTGAATGCGTCACTGATTGTTGGTGCATATAGCTTTGCGACACAACAAGAGTTCTTGCTGTGCCGCATGAGCCTTTACAAGGCCCAGAATTTTATCAAGCGGCATGGAATCCCCGCTGGCCTCCGGTGTTACATGTTTATTACTTCGTTTGGTCAAAGTATAAATACTGCCGGAAGAGTCTATGAGGCAGTCAGACTCGTCATATTCGAAGTCGTGTATGTCTGTATTGTTATCCCATCCGGATTGATCGCTGACGTAAATTAATTCTGCGTCATCCGAATGCTTGATGATGCCAGGCCAATTCACCAATTATTTTCTTCCTGAATATGCTGGTCACCCGGCGAGTTGATCAACCTGGTAAAAGCGCAACCGTGATGCACGGGTCAAACCACGTCTTTCGCCTGCTGGTCAGCATGGTAGGAGGAGCGCACCATCGGGCCGCTGGCGACGTGACTGAAGCCGAGTTCCTGTCCCAGTTCGCCGAGTCGGTCAAACTCGTCCGGGTGTACGTAGCGATCGACCGGCAGGTGATGTTTGCTCGGTTGCAGGTACTGGCCGAGGGTCAGCATGTCGACATCGTGTGCGCGCAGGTCGCGCATCACTCGTTCGACTTCCTCGATGGTCTCGCCGACGCCCAGCATCAGGCCGGACTTGGTCGGCACCTGCGGGTGAATCGCCTTGAAGCGCTGCAGCAGGTCCAGCGACCATTCGTAGTCCGAACCCGGGCGCACTTTTTTATACAGGCCGGGTACGGTTTCGAGATTGTGGTTGAACACATCCGGCGGAGTAGCCACGAAAATATCCAGCGCACGGTCCATGCGACCGCGGAAATCCGGTACCAGGATTTCAACCTTGATCTCTGGACTGTATTTGCGAATAGTCTCGATGCACCGGGTGAAGTGTTCCGCGCCACCGTCACGCAGGTCGTCGCGATCGACCGAGGTGACCACGACATAACGCAGGTCCATGTCACGGATGGTGCGGCCGAGGTTTTCCGGCTCGCTCGTATCCAGCGGGTCCGGACGGCCATGCGCGACATCACAGAACGGGCAGCGACGGGTGCAGATGTCACCCATGATCATGAAGGTTGCCGTGCCGCCGGCAAAGCACTCGCCGATATTCGGGCAGGACGCTTCTTCGCATACCGTGTGCAGGCGATTGTCGCGCAACACGTTTTTCAGCCGTGCGACCGCCGGGTTGGCCGGCGATTTCGCGCGTATCCACGCGGGTTTGCGTTGCGGGCGCTCCGTCGGCACGACCTTGATCGGGATGCGTGCCAGCTTGGCTTCGCCGCGCTGCTTGCGTTCGTTTTCACTCATGACTGTTTCAATCGCCTTTCAAAATGTTCGCGGAATGCCTCGCCGGCCTGTTCGACATCCAGCCTGATGCCGAGGTCGCGCAACTGTGTGACTTCCAGCCCTTCATAACCGCAGGGATTGATGCGGGCAAACGGCGCGAGGTCCATGTCGACATTCAGTGCCAGGCCATGAAAGGTGCAGCCGCGCCTGACGCGCAAACCGAGCGCGGCAAGTTTTCTGTCTGCTACATACACGCCTGGTGCCTTTGCACGGCGCTCGCCGCTGACACCATGGTCAGCCAGCAGGTCGATCACGGCCTGCTCCAGCGTGTGAACCAGCGATTGTACACCGAGACGGCGCCGACGGATGTCGATCAGGCAATAGCTAACCAGTTGTCCGGGTCCGTGATAGGTCACCTGGCCACCGCGATCCACACGAATAACAGGGATATTGCCGGGATCCAGCAGGTGTTCGTCCTTGCCGTTGCGACCCAGCGTGTAGACCGGCGGGTGTTCCAGCAGCCACAGTTCGTCCGTGGTCTGCGCATCACGCGTGTCGGTAAATGTCTGCATCGACTGCCAGGCCTGTGCGTAATCGACCTGGCCGGAACGGCGCACAACCAGTGCGGGTGTGTCCGTTGAAGGATGCTCGTGTGCGGGCTGCACGTGTTCTACAGCGCCATGATGACTGACTCGCAGTCAACCAGTTCCTGGTAGATGGCGTCGAGTTGTGCGCGGCTGGTGGCATTGACCACGACCGTGACTGACACATAATTCCCGGCCGCGCTTTCGCGGCTGTAGACGGCGCCCTCCGGGATATCCGGTGCATGCCGACGCACGATCTCGACCACCAGCAGGTCGAGGTTGCAGTGCGTCTTGCCCATCGCCTTGATGGGGAACTGGCAGGGAAACTTTAGCGGGCTTTCCTCTTCTTCACTCATAAGCTGATAGTCAGGCGGTGTTGGATGACAGTCATATGTTACCAGTGCCAGCGCTGGTCACGCAGCGCTTCCGCGTTACGTTTCTGCGTAATGGTCTTGCCGGCCTCGAAGCCCGGATACGGCTGAGGGTTATGGCGGTAGCCGTGGTGCGGATGCCGCGGGTAGGGCTGCCGGTACGCGGGTGGCGGATACCAGACCGGGTATGGGTAGTACGGATAGACATTCGACTGACCGTCCGCTGCGTGCTGCTCGGCGTATTCCTTCTCAGCCTGTTTTGCTGCCAGCTGGCGGCGCTTCTCACGTATCTGTTTGCGTTTCAGCCGGTCGGCCCGCAGACGGGCGGCCTGGTCGCTCATGGAGCGGAAGCGATCGGGCGGCGGTCCGGGGATGACCGGTGTGGATTTAAGCTCGACAGGTTTCGCATCCTGCGCGACGTCGGCCGGCACGGACTCGCTGAAGTGCCGGACGCCCTCGCTGTCGGTCCAGGTATAGGCATCACCGGCAGCAGCCGTTGTTGCCAGCAACAACAGCAGCAGTCCGTAGCCATGGCGGTATTTGCAGATATTCATCAGTTGGCGTTCCTGTGTATTGCGACCTTCATAAAAGGTTATCGGTTTCATGTCTTCTCATCATAACGTAAGCCGTGTTGCGGGCCGGATTGCCGCCACGAAATAATAAAATATACAATAAAAACAAATATATAAGACATGTTATCGCCTGTCTGGAGGGCTGTCATTTTACAGGGGTGGCGGCGCTAAAGGCTGTTTCCGGAGCTGGCCGATAGGAAACAGAAGCGCGCTGTAAATCCGAGAAATCAAAGGGGGGATGAACCCATGGCCGTTGTCACCCAGGATGATCTGCTGTCCAGTCGCCCGCGCAAGAAAAAGGGGCGCAAGAAAGGCATGGCGGCACTGCGCAAGATGAAACGTGCACTGGCCCGGCGAGAGCTTGAAATCATGCGCGAGGACGAGGAGCTTAAAGAGCAGATTTATGATGTCTTCGCTGACGAGGGTGACAGCTAGACACCCCGGATCCATCCGTCAGTGCGATACACGGCAGTGGCAAAGTAAACCCGCACTGTTTGACCCTGTCTGGAATTGCCGTGCTTTGCGCACAAACATCACCATGACCGAATCACGCCGGGGCGCGCTGGAAACAGGGCGCCCCGTGTTACTTTCCGGGGTATCTGCTCCGACCCTCTCACTTCGCTATAATTGTTCGCCAGGTACCATTATGGCGACAACAAAAATCAATCTGCAGTGTGATATCCCGGTGCGCGACATCGTGTGTGCCGCGATTCGTGATTATGCCTTTGCTGCGTACCCGGAGGGCGGTTCCGACTGTGCGCAGGTGGCACGTTCAGCCCTGCTCGACCTGGCGGCGCAGATCGAGGCCGGTATCCATGCAGACAGCGAAGCCGTGCTGATCAGTCGACGGCCGCGCGCCATGATGAAGGCGGCGTTCACCTGGTATTACGACCGGCTGGATGCGGAACAGGGCGGTGACTCCACCCGGCAACGCGAACGCCTGCAGTCACTGTTACGCGAGCAGCCCGTGCGCCGGGCAGACCTGGATGCCGCGCGTGCGGCGGATCACGCCGTTACCTGGTCCAGTCCTGCAGGGCCTCGATGATTTTTTCCGCCTGGTCCTTGCTGGAAATGTTGAACTTGGATTTCTGCTGGTATTCACCAGCACGTTTCTGGTAGCGACGGATGGTGTACTTGTCCGGTCCGTATTCTTCCTTTGCACGGTTCCAGTCCTGGTAACGGTAGATAACGGTTGACCAGGCGCCCTTGGTCAGGACCTTCTTGTCCAGCTGTTTGACGGTTTCGATACCGTCTTCCATGTATGTCACGGTCAGTTCGTCTACATCGGTGGCCATGTGGCTCTCCAGTTATTTCACGGTTACCCCGCGCGTGCGGGCAATGTCGGACTGCATGATACGGATTTCTGCTGAAGTCGGTAGTCCTGTAAACAACGGATTGATTTTCAAGGTATCATCATCAGCCGGGAGTTCATGTTCCACCATTTATGCCTGTCTACCGTACCGCACCCGTCGCCAGCCCCGGCATGCCACCGGGCATACCCTTCATCGTTGCCAACGAGGCCGCCGGGCGCTGCAGCTGTTACGGCATGCGCGTCATCCTGGTCGTACTCATGGCGCGTTTCTATTCAGGACGGACTGCTTGCACGAGGAGCAGCCGTCGATTGTGTGAGGACATGACATGAGGGTCCTGCTGCTGTCTGCCTACGATGCACACAGCCATCGCCGCTGGCGCCGCGGCCTGGTGGCGGCGTTCCCCGACTGGGACTGGACTGTGCTGGCACTGCCGGCGCGCCACTTCAACTGGCGTGTGCGTGGTAACAGCCTGAGCTGGGCGTTTTCAGAGCGGCACACGCTCGAGCAGGGCTACGATGTCATCATTGCCACCTCGATGACTGATCTTTCTGCGTTGAAGGGCCTGGTGCCGGCACTGGCAGCCATTCCATCGCTGGTGTATTGCCATGAGAACCAGTTTGATTATCCGCAACAGCCGGACGGCACGCAGTTTATTGAACCGAAAATAACCAGTCTGTATACCATGCTGGCGGCCGATCGCGTGCTGTTCAATAGCGAACACAATCGCACCGGCCTGTTAGCGGGTGCAGAGGCGTTACTCAGGCAAATGCCGGATGCCGTGCCACCGGGTATTATCGATCAACTGGCTGACAGGTCGGCTGTGCTACCGGTGCCACTGGAAGCGGCATGGTATGAAGCGGCGCATGCCCCCGGACGTGTTTTCACACTGGTATGGAATCATCGCTGGGAATTCGACAAGGCACCGGATCGCCTGTTTGCCGCGCTGTTGAAACTGAAGGCGGCGGGCGTTGAATTCCGCGTACATGTCGTCGGCCAGCAGTTTCGCCGGCAACCGGCTACGTTTGCCGATCATTTTCAGATACTCGCGGGTTATATCGGGCAGTGGGGCTACGTGGAAGACGCGGCGGCGTATCGTCAGCTGCTGAATGAGTCCCACGTGGTGCTGTCGACTGCGCTGCATGAATTTCAGGGGCTGGCGGTGCTGGAGGCGGCGGCCTGCGGCTGTTTCCCGCTGGTGCCGGATCGCCTGTCATACCCGGAGCTGTTGCCGGCAGCCTGTCGATACCCGTCTTACCCGGATGACCCGGCACGCGAGAGCGAGGCACTCGCCGATGCACTGCTGGCGTTGTACGAACAATATCGCCGTCAGGCGCTGCCCGCGGCCCCGGATCTGTCGTCACTGTCCTGGGCGGAGCTGGGTCGAACCTATCGGGCTGAAGTGGAGTCTGTAGTGAATAGAGGTATGAATACATGAGGCAAGCGGATTAATTATGGCGCGTAAAGAGCAGTTTCATGGCAATCGCGACGCGGCTCGGCCGGTACCGTTCAGCCTGCGCATGATGCGTTTTATGTTTGGCCGGGTGGGGGCTGTGTTTCCGCGCCTGGTGGGGCGCTGGGCATTTAACCTGTGGTTTCGTACCCGTCGATTCCCGGAATCGGCAGCCGGCAAGCGCGCAGCGCGTGAAGCGGACCGCGAGATCCTGTCGGTTAACAATATCCCGGTTGTTATTTACCGCTGGGGCAGTGACGGCCCCCGTGTATTGTTTGTGCATGGCTGGTCCGGACGCGGCAGCCAGGTGGCGGCGTTTGTGGCGCCGTTACTGGATGCGGGCTACCAGGTAATCGCGCTGGATTTGCCGGGTCATGGCGAGACACCCGGTAACAGTACCAACATACTCGAGTGCGCAGCGGTCATCCGCGAGCTTGACGGAAACTTCGGGCCCTTGCATGCGGCGATTACACATTCCTTCGGCGGGCCTGTCCTGTCTTACGCACTGAAGCACGGCATGCTGTTGAAGCGGGCGATAATTATCAGTCCGCCGTCAGATGTTGAATTCCTGGTGGAAAGTTTTTCGAAGACACTCGCCATGCATCCCGACGTGGTCGACGATATGTGGCGGCGGCTGGAATTGCGTTTTGGCGAGAACTACAGTGAGCTCACTTCCACGGTCAGCCTTATCGGTGAACTTGACGTGCCGGCGCTGGTTATTCACGACGAGCAGGATACCAGTGTCCCGCTGGAGCAGGGCCAGCGCATCGCGGCAACCTGGCCGAACGCCCTGTTCATGAAGACCAGCGGGCTGGGTCATGGACGCATTCTGCGCGATAGCGGGGTCGTAAAGGCTGCTGTCGACTTTATTTCGAAGTAGACTGTCATTATTCCATAGCACGGTAAAGCAGGTATGCGATTACTCCTGGCGCAACACGGGCAGGCAGTTGACAAGCAGGATGACCCGGCACGCCCGCTCAGCGCAGCGGGCATCAGTGATGTGCAGCGTATTGCACAGCAGCTCGGTAATGGCGGTGTGCAGGTTGCGCGTGTCTGGCACAGCGGCAAATTGCGTGCGGAGCAAACGGCGGCACTGCTGGCAAAGCAAGTACTGCGCGGCACCAGGCCGGAGGCGACGGACGGGATTGCGCCGAATGACTCGGTGGACGAGTTCATTGCCGATGTCGATGTCTGGCAGGAAGACACGCTGGTCGTCGGGCATTTGCCGTTCATGGCGCGCCTGGTTGCACGGCTCGTGACGGGCGACATGGAACACACGTGTGTCAGCTACACACCGGGCACTGTGGTTTGTCTCGAGCGCGTGGCGGCCGATCGCTGGGTGCTGGTATGGATGTTGCGCCCCGGGTTGCAGCACGACGGGACGCCGTCATGAGCCTGCGCGGAATTGTCCCGCCTGATCCGGAAACCGGCGTTTCGCAGGAGCGTTTCGCGGTTATCTTTACGCCACGACAGAGTCGCAAGCGCTATGCGGCCGGTTGTGTCGAGATATTCACGACACTGGAAGAGACACTGGCCGCCGCCGATCCGGACAACAAGCGACACGCGGCCCGCGTTGTCGGTCCGTCAAAATCCTCGGAAGGACAGTTTATTTATTATTTGTTGAAGTGGCTGTAAGGCCTGACCCTGGGCGAAGTGTGTAAGTATGTCGCCGGGTGTCGCGGTAATCTGCAAGTATTTTGTAATCCAGTCATGAGATTGCTTCGCTTCGCTGGTCGCCCCATGCGCTATCCATTTCCCACGCCGTCATTCCCGCGAAGGCGGGAATCCAGCCGATGGAGCTCCACTAAGCTATCAACTCATTCACTGTCTGTTCAGTTACTCATTACACAAAGGGTGTACTTTAATGCACGCTGCACCTTCATTAATTTTTTACTGCATTGGGTAGCGCAGGCTTAAGGAACGTCTTTCCAGGCTGGATTCCCGCCTTCGCGGGAATGACGGTTTATTGGTTCTTGGGAGCCACGTTATATTCAAGCAACTCCGTCATCGCGAGCAAGGCGAGTACTGCCTGGTCGCCCGACGAGGATAAACGGAAGCGTGCTTTACCTGGCCAGGCCCCGCAGGAAATCAACATACACCGGCTTTTCCCATTCCCGTCCGCCCAGTGCCTGGTAACGGATATGTCCCTCGGGATCGACCAGGTAGGTGGCGGGCAGGCCGCGTGGTTGCCAGGCCTCGGTGACCAGTCCATCCGTGTCCATCAGCGGTACCAGGTCCGGTGCAACAATGCCGATGAAGGTGAATACCTCGTCTTCGGTTTCCGCGGTGTTGATCAGGACGACTTCAATGTCTGTCCCGTCGATCAAAGGCAGCATCTTCTGAATGCTGGGCATTTCGCGTCGACACGGACCACACCAGCTCGCCCAGAAGTGCACGAAGCGCCAGTGACCGCCGCTGTTCGCAAGGTCATAGGCTTCACCGTCCAGGTTATCCAGTTGCAGTGGCGGTGCCACCGTGCCGGCGACCGGCATTACCCCCGGCGGTAATTCACCGGCCGGTAGCTGTGCTGCCAGGCAAAGCAGCAGCAAACCGGAGCAGGTCGATACGAATCTTGTAATCACTCGGCTTTGACCTCTTTCAGGCACTCAACATCCCGGAACTACCAGGGTGATCGGTTCTCCTTGCCGGTTAGCACCGGTCGGAAGATTCAGTGTCATGTCGAAGCGGTCCGTGTTGCCCGGAAAAACGAGATTGCCGCCGACCGGTTCGTCCGGTTGCAGGTCACGCACATCCGGTAGTTGTGTCCAGCCGAAAGTTGACCGGCTTGCCTGGCGCAGCTTGATGCTGTCCCACTGGCTGTCCCAGTAACTGCGGTCAAGCCGTTCGAGCGGCTTGCCCTTGCTGGTAAATGTCCACTCTGCGGTGTCCAGCCAGATAACGTCATGGCCCCGGTTTTCTATGTGTACGGTAACGAAGCAGGTTGCTTTAATTCGTTCGATGGCAGCGCTTGGGAAGCCGCGTGCCTCGTAGAACGCAGCGATCTGTTCCGGCGCGTGCTGGCGCAGGACGATAAACAGATCCGCGCGTTCGATGAAGGGGCCGGGGTAGGGTTTGTCCTTGCCGAAGGCTGACATGCCGATAAGGCAACTTGCCAGCAGCACAGGCAGTCGAAGCCGTGTAAATGAATATAGTCCTGTTGGTCGCATACCCTGGTGAGACTGTTATATATTGAATGCGTTCCGAGTGTGACCAGTTTGCGTCCACAGGGCAAGTGAATGGTAAGGCTATGAATGGAGGTGTTATATGCAGAATCATCGCTCGTTGACTGGCTGGATAATCGTGCTGATGGTGTTCCTGTCAGGTCCGAACCACGCAACCGACCTGGTGCCCACGCGCCTGCTTGGGCTGGAACTGGCACGGGATATTGCCACAGCCGCGGTGGCGGCCTGTCGCAAGGATGGCTACCAGGTGGCAGTCGTTGTCACCGACCGCAGTGGTGACCCTGTTGTCATGATGCGTGATGTATTCGTCAGTAAATACATGGTCGAGATCGCGCAGAACAAGGCGAATGCCGTGGTGATGTCAAACTCCTCGTCCGGCGAGTTGCGCGAGAACATGGCACGTATTCGTGATGAGTTGAATGAACTGGACGGTGTCCTGCTGATGGAGGGCGGTCTGCCGATCCGTTTCAATGGTGGTCTGATCGGTGCGGTTGGCGTCAGTGGCGCACCCGGCGGTGACAAGGACGAGGCCTGTGCACAGGCGGGTATTGATGCGATACAGGAACGCCTGGATTTCGCCGACTAAAGATTCGCTCGACGTGGTCGATCCCCGTTATATGGCCGACACGGGGGGTGCCGGGCCAATCTCGTCGGGGATTGATCATGATCGGAGCAAGCACGGTGCCATGCAGTCACTGCCAAAAGGCGCTGAACAGGTACGACTCGATCGAATACCTGTATTGCGGCCATCACAAGATCGTTGCGTTCCGCTTCGAGGACGGACAGGTCGACTATATTGCCGTGAATTCAACAGACGAGGCGATTGCCCTGACCCAGGAGTCCGGGCAGTCGGCGCTGCCTTTGCAGGTGCCGGCCTGACAGTAAGGTGTGCCGGGCCTGTGACGCCGCAGTCACTGAATTAAAAACAGGTTACACCAGCGGCGATCACGCGTTATGCGTGATCGCCGTTTTTATCAACTGCCTGTTACCAGCACCAGTTTCCCTTTCGTTTGCCCGGACTCCAGGTCGCGGTGGGCCTTCTGCGACCTTATCCAGCGGGTAAGTTGTTATGGACGGCAAGCGCAGTTCACCGTTTTCGACCCGTTCCAGGATGTCTTGCATGCCGCGTTGTAACATCGACTCCCGGTCGAACAGGTAGCTGAGATTGAAGCCGAGTATGCTGCGATTGCGCGTGGTGAGATCGAACGGGCTGAAGCGTGGTGTGCGCAGGTAATCGAGCAACAACCGCAACCGGTTCGGTTTGCCCTGGCGCGTTTGCAGCATACCGTGAAAACCATAGACGACCAGTTTGCCGACCGGCGCAAGGTGCGCGTAACTCTGACGCAACGTGCTGACACCGTTGGCATCCAGGATAACGTCGAAGCCGTCGGGCGCGATGCGTTCTGCTTCCGTCCACAGGTCCTGTGATGATTTATCGATAACGGCATCCGCACCCAGATCGGTTACATGGGCGGTTTTGTGTGCGGCGCCGACCACGCCGGTGACATGGCAGCCGGAATATTTTCCCATCTGCACCAGCATGCTGCCCACGCCGCCGGCGGCGGAATGTACCAGCAGGCGGTCACCTGCGCGCACATGGGCCAGCTCGAACAGGGCAAACCAGGCGGTCAGGGCCGCGGCGGGCAGGGCAGCGCCCTGTTCGGGAGACAGGCTGGCAGGCAAACGGAACACCTGCTGGCGCGCAATGGCAAGCTGCGTTGCGTAACCGTTGAAGCGGGTGACGGCGATTACCCGGGTGCCTGCGGGCAGGTCATCGACTGCATCGCCGGTTTTGATGACCGTTCCCGCAACTTCGAAACCCGGTGTGATCGGGTACCCCGAGTAATGTTTTGCCGAAGAGTACAGTCCCATGCGCGTCACGCAGTCGGCGAAGTTGACGCCGGCAGCATGCACATCGATGAGGACTTCATGTGCGCCCGGTACGGGATCGGGGTGCTGCTCGATGGTCAGCTGCCGGTAGCCGCCGGGTGTGTGGATGACAACCTTTTTCAAGCGCACGACTCCTTGTTTTTGGCGCAGCTGCCCCGATATATGCAGGTACAGACAGGTTACGTGGAGACTGACATGATTGCAGGTATTGTACTGATTCTGGCCGGCTTGCTGCTGGTTATCTACCCGCCACTGCTGTCACTGATCGTGGCGGTCGTGCTGATAATGCTGGGGGCTGCGCTGACGGCGATCGCCTGGCAGGAGCGCAAGTTGCAGCGGCATTACCGGAACCCGGTGGTGGAGTTCTTCATCCGTTACTAGTGCGGGCGACTAACTGCCGTCACCCCACAGCTCCTCCAGCCGCTTGTCGCGGCCGCAGCCATAACGGTAGAACTTGTAGCGCACCGGGTTTTTCATGTAGTAATCCTGGTGGTAGTCCTCGGCCGGCCAGAAGGTGGTTGCGGCGGTGACCTGTGTGACCACCGGTTCCTTGAACGGCTTTAATTCCTCAAGCGCGGTTTTTGAACTGGTTGCCAGCTTGCGCTGTTCTTCATCGTGGAAAAATATTTCGCTGCGGTATTGTGTGCCCCAGTCGCAGAACTGGCCATTGGCATTGGTCGGATCGATATTTCGCCAGAACACATCCAGCAGGTCGACAAAACTGACTTGCTTGGGATCGTAGACAATCTGCACCGCCTCGGTGTGCCCGGTCTTGCCCCGTGATACCTGTTTATAGGTTGGCTTGTCCACGTTGCCGCCGGTGTAGCCCGAGGTCGTGGAAATAACCCCGTCGAGTTTGTCGAACGGCGGTTCCATGCACCAGAAGCAGCCGCCGGCGAAGGTGGCCGTGGCATGGCCCTGATCGTTAACGGTTTCTGCCATGCTGAATGTTGACGCGAGGAGCGTCGCAAGGAACAGGCTGGTACGGGCGGTAAGCAATAAATTCATGATATTTCCTTAAATCATGCAGTGCGGGTCTGGGTAATGGACAGCCTGTTACCGCGTTTGTTTCACAGGCCGTACACCGATGTTGTATGGAACGCCGATTATTCCACGCTTTCCTACTTATATCAGCTTGTTGTGGATATTCAATGCTGGTGTGCGTGTGCCGATACAGGTTTATACGCTGAGGACGGTGAAAAGTGGGAGGTTGTTATGGACCAGGTTTATCCGAATCCGCAGGATGTTGGGATCAAAATCCCGCCAAACCTGCAGCAGGAGCGTTATTGTGCCGGTTTCAGGCATGGCCTGAAGGGTGGTCAGCTGAACCGGGTCGAGTACATGAAGCAGTCATTTCGTGAAGGCTTCCGGGCATCGAAGCTGTATCTGCGCGAGTTACGTCGTTCGCGCGGCATCCTGGATTTTCCTGCGCGCTGGCGTTTCCGTATGCGCGTCGCCTGACCCGGGCACTGTTTGCCAATCAATCGGCAGGGCTTGATAATCCCTGTCGTGTTTATGCTCTTATCGCTAATGCGCGCAGCGCCGTCACCGCCAGGTGACGGTCGTGACTGAACATCGTCAACTCATTGGTCTGCTGGCCGGGCCGCTGCTGTTTGCCAGTATCCTGTTGCTGCCGGCACCTGACGGTATGTCGCCGGAGGGACAGCGGGTGGCCGCAACTGCCGTACTGATGGCACTCTGGTGGCTGACCGAGGCGATACCGATACCGGCGACGGCGCTGTTACCGATTCTGCTGTTTCCCCTGCTCGGTGTGCTTGATGGCGGTGCGGTGACGCGGGCCTACGGACATGATCTGATTTACCTGTTTCTCGGCGGCTTCATGATTGCGGTGACCATGGAAAAATGGAACCTGCACCATCGTATTGCGCTGTATACCATTCGCATGGTCGGTGTCACGCCGCAGCGTATTGTGCTGGGCTTTATGCTGGCCACGGCGTTTCTGTCCATGTGGATCAGCAATACCGCGGCGACCATGATGATGGTGACCATTGCGCTGGCGGTGTTGCATGAGATTTCGCATGAAGTTGAACATAAGCCGGGCGAGTTCCGCTTTGCAACGGCGCTGGTGCTGGGGATTGGTTATGCCGCCACTATCGGCGGGGTGGCAACGCTTATTGGTACGCCACCGAATGCAATTTTCGCCGGTGTCGTCGAGAAGACCTATGGTTACAGTGTCGGCTTTCTCGACTGGATGCGGTTTGCATTACCTTTGTCCATTGTCATGCTGGTACTGACCTGGCTCTACCTGACCCGCATCCTGTTTCGCAGTGAAATCCCGCACCTGCCGGGCGGACGTGATTTTATCCGCCGGCAGATCGCCGGTCTCGGCCCCATGTCACGTGAAGAAAAGGCTGTCGCAATTGTGTTCGTTTCGGTTGCGCTGCTGTGGATGCTGCGGGGGCTATACAATCCGCCGGCCTTGTCGATGATCAAGGACTCGACCATTGCGATAGCCGGTGCGCTGGTACTGTTCATGATTCCCGTGAACCTGAAGAAGCGCGAGTTCCTGCTTGACTGGAAAACGGCGGTTACCATTCCCTGGGATATCATCATCCTGTTCGGTGGTGGCTTCGCGCTGGCGCAGGGTTTCAGCGATACCGGCCTGACCAGCTGGCTGGCCGAACGCCTGACAGTGCTGCAGGGCGTCGAGGTGTTACTGGTGATCGGAGCCGTGGTCCTGCTGGTGATCTTCCTGACGGAAGTCACGTCCAATACAGCGACCGCATCATTGTTGCTCCCCGTCACCGGGGCGCTTGCCGAGGCGACCGGCGTGCATCCGTACGGCATGATGGTGGCCGCTGTCGTGGCGTCGTCGTTTGCGTTTATGTTGCCGGTAGCAACGCCGCCGAATGCCATTGTCTATGGCAGTCGCTACGTGACCATTATGCAGATGGCAAAGGCCGGTATCTGGCTGAACCTGATCGGGGCGGTGCTGATTACCGCGTTCGTCTATTACCTGTTGCCGCGCGTGTGGGGAATTGAGTTGTAGGGAGTCCGGGTCAGTCGCTTACCCTGGCGAGGATGTTGATGGTAAACACGATGTGTTCAAGAAAGGCCTGCGTATCGCGTGCACCGGCTGCAATGTTCATGCGCACCCGCTTGTCCGATTCATCATATTCGCCGGCGGCACCGAATATCTCCCAGCCGGCAAAACTGGCGACGCCATCGGTACGTGTGCCACCCAGCGATGCGCTGGCCAGTATATTAATGACTTCTTCGCCGTCGTTGTAGCGACGGCCGATATCGAAACACACCACTTCCAGTGACCAGCGCGGGTGTGGCAGGCCGCCGCACAGTTCCACTTCCGCGATACCGCTGTGCATGAACAGGCGGTTGGCACCATTCGGGCCGTTTACGTGTACTTCCATTTCCTGCATGTTAGTCAGGCGCTTTGGCGTGATGATGTTGGAATAGTCCATTAATATCCTCCAGGCGGCAGCTTGCTGCTTATTCGTTATTTATTTGACGATACCTCACGCCAGAATGGAAGTACAGGTCAGCCGGCGGGATTTGACGGGCAGTGATTTCGCGCGGTGCGCTGTGACGAGGCACGTACCGGCTAATTGCAAAATTTTCAGGAAATTGCCACGCGTGGAGCTGTAATAACGAGACCGGTTTTAATGCGCAGTAGCGAGATTGGCTGGCTGGAATCGGGCAGCGTTGCCGTCATCCTTCCATCAGGTGATCGAGTTTGTCGTCCATGTGCAGTTCGGTCAATTCGGTAAAACCGCCAATACATTCGCCGTCGATAATGATCTGGGGAACCGTGCGCGCACCGTTGGTGGCCTCGGCAAACTCACGCCGCGCCGACATGTCAGAATCGATCATCGCCTCTACATAGGGGATGTTCCATTTAGTCAGCATTTGCTTTGCTTTTACACAAAACGGGCAGTTTGCCGTACTGAATACCTTTACTCTGGCCATATTGTTTCTGCTACCTGGTTAGAATTGACAAGTGTGCCATTATACTGAAATGCCGGATGCGGCAGGCAAACGTCCTGCGACGGCCCGTGCGACGTTTACGGTGATCAGCGCTTGGCCAGTTCCCGGGGTCTCAGCAGGTTTAACAGCCGGACGGTGCCTGGCGCAGGTGTGCTGCCGGTGAACTCCAGGTGTGCGAGCGCAGCGGTCGGCATGATTTTCCGGTGGCCGCGTCTAGGCGCGGCATCACCGGCCAGGTACAGCAGGAGGTCCTCAAGGCCGGGATTATGGCCAATCAGCATCAATGGTTCCGGGCTGGCGGGTATATCGCGCATGACTGACAACAGGTCATGAAGACTTGCCAGGTACAGTCGTTCGTCGTGGTAGATGCGGTCAGTCGAGATATCAGCGCCGCTGCATACGAGCAGCGCGGTTTCATTGGTGCGTACCGCAGGTGAGCAGGCGAATTGTATGCCGGTAGCAGCGCCATTGCTCTGCAAGCCACTTTCCCATCCGTGGTGCATCTCGCAATCCGCGCCCGGATAATGGGCGGCTGAAATCATCCGTGGCACCTGAATCCCAGTCGGATTTTCCGTGACGCATTAACAGCAGGGTTCTGTTTGTTGTCATATCTGTAGTGGATAGGTACAGTTTTACAGATTAGCACTTCCAGGGAGAGAGCATATTCTGGTAAAGAGTTTTGCTCCCTTCTCCCTCCGGGAGGAGGGCCGAGGGAGAGGGGATACTCTAGTAAAGTTTTGTGCGCGGTCCCGGAAAATATCCTACGATTCGGCCAGTGATTCGAGCAGCATATCCTGGGCTGTTACCGGCGTTTCCGTTTCCGTCTCGCGCGTGTAGTTGCCGTCCGCATTCAGTGTCCATGCCTGGGTGTTGTCTGACAGGTATAACTGCAGCTCGCTAATAATGCGCTTGCGAAAGCCCTCATCCAGGATCGGGAATGCAACCTCGACCCGGTTAAACATGTTGCGTTCCATCAGGTCAGCACTGGCGCAGTAGAGCTGTTCGTCGCCGTTATTGTGGAACAGGTAGACGCGGGTGTGTTCGAGGAAACGGCCTACGACAGAGCGTACACGGATGTTGTCGGAGATACCGGGAATGCCCGGCCGCAGGCAGCACATGCCACGTACGATCAAGTCGATTTTCACCCCGGCATGCGAGGCGCGATACAGTGCCTGTATGGCTTGCGGTTCGGTCAGCGCGTTGACCTTGATCAGTATGCGAGCCTCGCCACCGGCACGTGCATGCTGGGCCTCGCGGTCAATCCATTGGATCAGCCTGGAATGCAGGGTGAAGGGCGACTGCAGCAAATTGTTCAGTTTTGCCACTTTGCCGAGGCTGGTTAACTGCATAAATACGTTATGTACATCTTCGCCGATTGCGGGGTTGCTGGTCAGCAGTCCATAGTCGGTGTACAGGCGTGCAGTGCGCGGATGATAGTTGCCGGTGCCCAGGTGGACGAAACGATTCAGGCTTTTTTTGCGGCCACGGCGCACGATCAGCAGCATCTTTGCATGCGTCTTGTAGCCGACCACGCCGTAAACGACGTGTGCGCCGGCTGCCTGCAGGCGGTTGGCAAGTTCAATATTCTCGGCTTCGTCAAAACGTGCACGTAACTCGATGACGACCGTGACTTCCTTGCCTGCGCGTGCAGCACCGGCCAGCGCTGCAACGATTAATGAACCCGGTCCCGTGCGGTACAGCGTTTGCTTGATGGCCAGCACGTCCGGGTCGCTGGCTGCCTGTTTGATCATGTCAATGACAGGCAGGAATGATTCATACGGGTGGTGCAGCAGGATATCGCCTTCACTGATGGCGTCGAAAATATTCTTGTTGCCGCGCAGGCGTGCCGGCGTGCCGGCGGTAAAGCCCTTGAACTTGAGATCAGCACGACCGGCAACATCGTAAACCGCCAGCATGCGGTTCAGGTTCACCGGGCCATTCGCCTGGTAGACGTCTGAGTCTGTCAGGTTGAATTCACGTAACAGGTATTTGCGCAACTCGGCAGGGCAGTTGTCAGCGACCTCCAGGCGAACCGTTTCGCCATAGCGGCGTGCGCTGAGTTCGCCTTCCAGTGCGCTGGCCAGATCCTCGATCTCCTCTTCGTCCACGAACAGGTCACTGTTACGCGTGACCCGGAATTGATAGCAACCGGTGCTCTTCATGCCCGGGAACAGATCGTCGACATAGGCATGAATGATGGATGACAGGAACACCATGGTATTCGGTTTGCCGTCACAGAGATTTTCCGGCAGCTGGATTATGCGTGGCAGTACGCGCGGCGCCTGTACCACGGCGCGCGCCGAGGCGCGTCCGAATGCATCCTTTCCTTCCAGCGAAACGATGAAGTTAAGACTCTTGTTGAGGACGCGCGGAAACGGATGTGACGGGTCAAGTCCGAGCGGACTCAAAATCGGTGTCAGCTGTTTGTTGAAAAAAGTTACGCAGCCATTTTTCCTGTTTGCCTGACCACTCGGAGCGCTTCAGGAACACGATGTCCTCGGTTGCCAGCTCCGGGATCAGTTCATCGTTGAGAATACGGTACTGTTCGTCGACAAATTCCCGTACGCAGGCGGACAGTGTTTTAAGTACTTCCCCGGGGGTCTGGTTATCGGGCCCCGTGTGCAACATGCCGGATTTCTCGCGTTGCTTCAGAACCGCAATGCGGATCTCAAAGAACTCGTCCAGGTTGCTGCTGGAAATGCACAGGTACTTGAGTCGTTCGAGCAACGGTACCGCGGGGTCGCGGGCGTAGGCCAGCACGCGGCGATTGAATGCGAGCAGGCTGATGTAGCGGTTGAAATACAGCTCGGGTTGTTCGAGTAGTGTGCTGTCGAGTTCTTCACTGTCTGCCGGTATGGAGGGCAGGCGTGTGTCGAGGTTGATGATGTTCGAGTTCATGTGTGTTGCCGGCAGGGTCCGGCCCTGCGTCCAGTCAGTGACTGCCTGTTTAGCACTTCAAGTTTACGTGAATATTTCACCGCCGGGTTGCCCGGTGCCGGCCGGTCACCGGGACCCGGTCGGGGCTGAATGTGCCGGACTGGTGGCGGATGCCGCCAGCGGGCTGAAAAACGTCAGAAAATCGACGTTTTGGGCTTACTGGACCGTCGCCAGCCGATCGATCAGCTGTTTGCCGATCAGACCCATCAATTCTTCCATGGTGAGACTGTCAGGTACTTCTTTTACATTGGAAAACCAGATATTTTCCACCTGGCCGCTGTCATCTGACGACTCGGGAGAAATCAGTGGCATCCCTACGAACACGCCCTGGCTGCCATCATCGAGACCCACTGTAATCAACTGAAGTTCAAGAGTTTTCATGGTATTACCTCCATTGTCGCCACGTTCGTGCCCGGTATGGGGTGCCATCACTGGCAGGATTGAACCTGCACTTAATATGCCATCGGCTGATTCAGTGGCAGGTGAAGCCCATAACCGGATATTTACGGAGCGATCAGCGGGAGGTGTGGCCGGAAAACAGTCGCCAGATAGTGCCAACCGGCCGGTCCTGGCCGGTGCAGATGTAGTCCAGTGCATGGTAGTTATGCGTGGTCCAGCGCATGTGCGTCTCGGCATGGCGGCGACCGCAGAACAGCAGTTGATCACCGGCCTTCAGTGCCGTGTCATTATCAGGAACCAGGTGTTCGTCATGATTCGCGCGTGCGATGTACAGCGGCACACAGGGCAGCAGTTCGCCGCTGGTGCGCGGGTCGGTGAGCAGGTGTCCCAGTGTCACGGAGAGTCGTTTGTCGATGGCCTCCAGCAGTGCCGGTGTCTGTACGCTGTCGACCGTCAGGGTCCAGGTATCCGGTGGCCCATTGGCGAGAATGCCGACCACGCGGCTGACCAGTATGTTGGCCCACTCTTCATTTTCCGCCGTTGCCTTGCGCAGGAAGGCCGACAGCAGCGGGTTGGTCAGCAGGTCGATAATGCGCCGGCCGATCAACACGCCTGACTGCATGACCATGTTGATATCGGCTGCCGCGTATATCGCATCATTGGTGCGCAGGTTCTGACGCGCGACGGTGAACAGCTCTGCGTTGATATCGAGTGCCGTCATGATGATAGACAGGTTGTTGGCATCGTCATCGGTGCCGGCGACGATGCCGGCCGCGTTTTCCACGCCGGCCTCGTAGAGCGTGAAGGCCTCGGTGCCGCGTCCTTCAATGGCCTCTTCAGGTGCGCCGGTTGTGGCGAGATCCTTTTCAACGATGACGGTCTGGATGCCCTTGAACGAGAGGCTCTTCTGTATCGCCTTGCCGAAACGGCCGTAGCCGCAGAGAACCCAGGTCCCGCGTGGCGGAGCGGTGAATTCAGTCAGCGGTGATTCCTGCAGACTGGTCATCCATTCATAGACGAGATACATGCTGGGAGACTTGAACAGCATGGCAAAGCGTTCGGCAAAGGTGTCGAACGGGTTAATAATGTAGTCGGTGCCGAACGACGCCATGTTGGCTTCGGAGTCATGTGTTTCAGAACGGCAGATAACCTGCAGGTCCGGTGCGAGCAGTTTGCAGCTGATGGCGATGGTCAGGTTGACATGGTCGACGTCGGTGATGGCAAGGACGCCGGCACATTGCGAATGCGTGAGCCCGGCTGTCAGCAGCATCGATGAATCGGAGACATCTGCGGTCAGTGCCGGGACGCCGACCTGAAAATTCTCCAGCCGGAGTCCCTGGATGCGCTGCTCGTTACGATCAAGACACACGCAGCGTATGCCTTTCTCGGTCAGTTCACGCACGATCAGGTGACCGGCATCGCCCATGCCGCACACAATGTAGAAAGGTTCGTGTAGCCGGCGTACGGCACGCGTGAAGGTGGCGAACGCCAGCACCCGTTTGAATGCCGGGTCCTGGATAACGGCGAACAGCGAACCGATCGCGTACAGCCAGGAGAGCACCGTCAGGTAAATGGCGACGGTGGCCCACATGCGCTGGATATCGCTGAACGGGTAGGGGATCTCGCCAAAGCCGACCGTTGAGCCCGTGAAGCTGACGAAATAGAACGCGTGGAAGAAATTCATCTTCCATGGGATTGCCCTGGTCGTCGATCCCCGGCGCCAGCACCATGCCAAGGACCGAGATTGCATAGGCAAGGATCACCACGATGAGTGGCAAGCGCATGCGCCGCAGCAGCAGGTAGATCAGGTTCTGCATGGTCGTGTGTTCCCGCGCGCGGTGGCTAGCGGCGGAACATGACGGTCTCGGTCACCAGGATGATCACCGAGATGATATTCGCCAGCAGCGCGCCACCGGACAGCGACACAATGCTGGCCATCACCATCGGCGTCATGCCCACGCCGGTGGCGTGCTCCGACATGGTCCAGAGAATGACTGCGGCGATCAGCTGCAGGTCGGCGACCAGGCTGGTGGCCAGCAGTACCGCGCCGATATGCGCGCGGTCGCCGAATTTCATAATGGTGGCGATCAGGCTGACGACGAGTGCGGCGTACAGCTCGTAGACGTTGTGGTGGTTCGGGTTGTCCAGGTCGCCGACAAAAAAACCGAAATTGAGCGTCAGCGAAAGCACGATGAAAAATGCAAACACCACTTTTTCCAGATTCATGAGCGTCTCCTCGTAGTGCCCTGATGCCGGGGCGTCAATCCATGTTGCTGCTAACCGTAACAAAGGGTTAGGTTGATAACAATGAATCGGCCTGTGGTTTGTAAAACGTTAACGGGCGAACCACAATGAAGGTATGGGACAGGAAATTACCGAACAGGGGCGGCTGGAGCAGCGGGTGGGCAGGATCCACCTCAGGCAGCGCCTCGGTATCGAGCAGGACTATGAGCGCCGGGTATTCGGCCAGGGCCGGACATTTGTTCATATCGAGAACTGGTTTTCGCTGCGCGGGTTGATTCGCGGCGCCCTGCGCGGGTCGCTGCTGCTCGGTCGCAGCCGCCGCAATGCCCGGCGTATCCAGGTGCGGCATAACCGGCTGGTTTTGCCCGGACTGCCGCCGGCTTTCAACGGTTTTACCCTCCTGCAGATCTCCGATATGCATATCGACTTCGCCGACGACTATGCGCATGTGCTGATCGAGGCGGTGCGTGACCTGGAGTATGACCTGTGCGTGCTGACCGGCGATTACCGGGGTGAGACCTTCGGGCCGTTTGCTGCCACGCTCAACGGCCTGCAGCGGCTGCGGACCTCGCTAACGGGCGAGGTGTACGCGGTACTCGGCAACCATGACACTATTCGTATGGTGCCGGGCATGGAGGACATGGATATCCGCGTGCTGCTCAACGAACACGTCGAAATCCGGCGTGGCGCGCACGCGCTCTACCTGGCCGGGGTCGATGATGCGCATTTCTACCGCAGCGATAACCTGGAAAAAACCGCGGATACGATACCCGATGGCGCGGCATCCATCCTGCTGTCGCATACGCCGGAGATTTACACGCAGGCTGCACATGCCGATTTCAATGCCATGCTGTGCGGCCACACGCATGGTGGCCAGCTGTGCCTGCCCGGTGGCATTCCGGTCATGCGCAATGCCCGCTGTCCCCGCGCCCTGTGCGCCGGCGCCTGGAAGTACAACGGCATGGTCGGTTATACCTCGGCGGGTTCAGGGGCGTGCGTGGTGGACGTCAGGCTCAACTGCCCGCCGGAGGTGACCCTGCATCACCTGTCTTCGGCCTGACCGGCACGGTACAGGCGGGACAACAGCAGGTCGATCGCGATAAACGCAGCCACGGCGATGGCAGCGTCCGGCAGGCTGGCGTTCAACTCGGCATGTAGCAGCCAGAGTGGCAGGCAGGCCTCGGGCAACTGGTCCAGCAGCGGGCGCTTGCTGCCGGGTGCAAAGCTCGCACGGCGCTTGATAAAACTGGAGGTAAGGTCGCCGGCCATGGCCAGCAGGCCGAACAGGGCGCCATGCAGGTGGTCAAGGCCGGCGACCGGTGCAACCAGTGCCGCGACGGCGACTGCGCCAACTATCCCGCGGACAGTTTTGTGTGCACCGAACAATCGATGACCGTCAACGAACTGCCGTCCACCGTCCACCGGCCAGGCGAGGCGTTTACCGAACAGCATCTCGAGTAACACGGGCACCCCGTTGGCGGCGACCAGCATGAGCAGCAGGCGGGCGATCAGTTCGCTATCCATGTATGGCCCGGCGTTGTGCAGACACAGTCAGGGCGGTCGTGCCGCTGACCAGCAGACAAAAGAAACCCGCCACTAGGGCGGGTTTAAGGGAGGTTGGTGTTGGGCTAACACTCATATATCAAATGCTGCATATCCACTAGGTATTGTCGTTGACGTTTGACCCACTGCAGTAGATCGGTGTTGTCAGCGGCAGCTCGTTGTATTTCATCGATCCGGCGCGCGGCCTCTTCGAGGCGTTGTGCCTGTTCTGTCTTGTCCAGTTGCGATAACTCGTCTACATCGAAGGAAATGTTTTTCAAGGTATCGCGCCCTCCGACAAGCCCAGATCAATGAGTAAACGATTACGCCAAGCGGGCCGGGAACTGTCAACCACAAAGGATTGACGGCATTTCCCGGTATTCACAACGGGCGAATGCAGGGTCCTGATAATGCTCGTATATCAGTAGAGTCTAATGTGAATTCTGGATCGAAATAATTTTTCCTGCTGATAGAATTATGTAACCTATTGATAATTAATAATATAGCCTGTATCAGCAGCTATGTGATTTCAGTGTGTCCAATAACTGGCTTGTGGAGAAGCAGTTAATTGGTTGAATTTCCGCATAAAGAGAAAACCCCTGGATCTGAATTGCAAAATAAGTAAATTAGCTATTGCTTAATTAAGAGAAGTCTAATATAGTGTTTCTCAGTCAAGCAATGACTAACCCTCTTAACCCGAATTTAAAACTTTATTGGAGATACTCATGAAAACTATCGCAACGATTATCACTGCTGCTACCCTGGCTGTTGCCGCTACTTCCGCGTCTGCCTGGAACTTTGGTAACAACGGTTACAACAACAGTAACGGTTACGGTGACACCGCAGCTGACGGCGAATTCGACGGCGGCTTCAGCATGAACTTCAGCGGTCGCGGTAGCGGTCGTGGCACCGGTCGTGGTTACAACGGCTACAACGGCTACAATGGTTACAACGGCTACAACGGTTATGCGCCTTATGGTTATGCGCCTTACGGTTATGCTCCGGTTGTTGCTCCGGTTGCCCCGCAGGCTCCGGTTGCCCCTGTTGCCAAGTAATTTAGTTACTTAGCCAGAAAAGCGAGAGGGGAAAGGGGCAGTCCGAAAGGTCTGTCCCTTTTTCTTTTTTGGTCGGGGGACTGCCACTTTTATACTGGCCGGGTTGCCCCTTTTTTTGTTTGATTTAATCGCGCCTGCAAGGCGCTCCTACGCTCTATTAATTCACGTGTAGGAGCGCCTTGCAGGCGCGAAGATTACGGCCATTTGGGGATCGCGCATACAATGCGCGTCTGCAATGATTGACTACATTTAAAAGAAAGGGTGATGCCATGAAAAAAGGACTGATTGCGATTTTACTGGTTGCACTGGGCGTGCTGGCGCTGCCGGCGCGGGCGGATGTCGTGTTGCTGGTGCATGGTTACCTGGCCGGTGCGCGTGGCTGGGATGAGAGTGGAATTACCGCAATCCTGCAACGGCAGGGCTGGCAGCGTGCCGGTGTCTTCCTGGCGGGCCCGGCCGGGGTGCAGCAGTTCCCGGCACCCGGCAAGAAGGCTGCGCGCAAGTTTTACGCGGCTGACCTTCCCTCGGAGGCGCCGATAATGGTGCAGGTCTACCAGCTGAATGACATCCTCCGCACCATCGGTATCGATCACCCGGGTGAGCCGGTGGTGCTGGTCGGGCATTCGGCCGGTGGCATCGTGGCCCGTACTGCGCTGGTGCGCGGGAATGGCGCCAATGTGAAGGCGCTCATTACCATCGCCAGTCCGCACCTCGGTACCGTGCGTGCCGAGCAGGCGCTGGATGCCACCGATATTCCGTTCCCCCTGTCCATCATGGCGGATGTGTTTGCCGGCGAGACCTATGACATAGCGCGCCGCTCGCGCAGTCTGTATGTCGACCTCGTCCGCCCGCGTCCCGGTACGCTGCTCTACTGGCTGAATGCCCAGCCGCATCCCGATATCAGCTATTTCTCCATCGTGCGCGGCAGTGATGCCACGGGCTGGGGTGACGTGATCGTGCCGGCCTACAGCCAGGACATGAACAACATCCCGGCCCTGCGCGGGCGTGCATCGCTGGTGACGGTGCCGGCCCGCCACGGGCTGGTGCCACAGGACGGGAGTGTTATTGCGAACCTGATCGCAGACCTCTGATTCATATATATTAATTAGCCGGGCGCGGCTTGCGCCCGGCACCCCAGGACAGCCTTGTTCGGCCCCCCGTTACGGCAATAATCCGGCCGTTTTCCGCACGCCTGGCTGCGCAGGTATCTTATTAAGTTGATTCGTTTTCTGCCGCTACAAAGTCGGTACAACAGCGCTAGCGGAAAAATAATGCCAAGGTCGATTATCAGGGATATCTGGAAGCGGGAACATTTGGGACTGACCATGATCATCGCGTCACTCGTGGTGATCATGGTGACACTGTCTCTGCTGTTCAGTCACCAGCAGAACCAGCGGACCAATCATATTCGTGAGCAGGGCACCAGTCTTGCCCGCCTGATATCGCGTATTCCCTTTGAACAACTGGTTGCCGGGTCGGTTCAGTCCGGCACCTTGTCTGTCCTGCAACATTCCAGTACCGATTCAGACTTCGCCTACGTTGCCATTGTTGATGCGCAGGGCGCGCCGCTCACCGAAGTTACCGCGCCGGGCGTACTCGTGCCGGGTGGCCAGTTGCCGGCCAGTCCGGCGTCATGGCTGGGCGAGCGGGACATGCAGCTGCCGGGCGATCAGCGTGCTGTTACCGAATTCTATGCGCCGCTGCTCAAGCAGGGCGAAATTGCCGGCTATGTCAGGCTCGGCTACCTGAGGCCGGGCTTCGGCCTGACGGCCAGTCAACTGCCCCTGTTCGCCAGTTTCGCGCTGCCGATTTTTCTGCTGACGCCGCTGTTTTATTTCCTGCTGCGCCGCGAGGTCCGCCCGTTCCGCGAGGCCACCGACAGGCTGGACAAGATCGTCGGGCAGGCCGGTTCACTCGGCCAGGTGGAGTTGACTCCCAGCGACGAGATGCAGGGTTCATGGATCGCTTTAACCGGTTTATGGGCGTGGATGCCACCGATATTCCGTTCCCCCTGTCCATCATGCGGATGTATTTGCTGGCGAGACCTATGACATAGCGCGCCGCTCGCGCAGTCTGTATATCGACCTCGTCCGTCCGCGTCCCGGTACGCTGCTCTACTGGCTGAATGCCCAGCCGCATCCCGACATCAGCTATTTCTCCATCGTGCGCGGCGGTGATGCCACCGGGCTGGGGTGACGTGATCGTGCCGGCCTACAGCCAGGACATGAACAACATCCCGGCCCTGCGCGGGCGTGCATCGCTGGTGACAGTGCCGGCCCGCCACGGGCTGGTGCCACAGGACGGGAGTGTTATTGCGAACCTGATCGCAGACCTCTGATTCATATATATTAATTCGCCGGGCGCGGCTTGCGCCCGGCACCCCCGGACAGTCTTGTTCGGGCCCTCGTTTCGGCAATAATCCGGCCGCTTTCCGCACGCCTGGCTGCGCAGGTATCTTATTAAGTTGATCCGTTTTCTGCCGCTACAAAGTCGGTACAACAGCGCTAGCGGAAGAATAATGCCAAGGTCGACTATCAGGGATATCTGGAAGCGGGAACATTTGGGACTGACCATGATCATCGCGTCACTCGTGGTGATCATGGTGACACTGTCTCTGCTGTTCAGTCACCAGCAGAACGAACGGATCAATCATATTCGTGAGCAGGGCACCAGTCTTGCCCGCCTGATTTCGCGTATTCCCTTTGAACAACTGGTCGCCGGGTCGGGCCAGTCCGGCACCTTGTCTGTCCTGCAGCATTCCAGTGCCGATTCAGACTTCGCCTACGTTGCCATTGTTGATGCGCAGGGCGCGCCGCTTACCGAAGTCACCGCGCCGGGCGTACTCGTGCCGGGTGGCCAGTTGCCGGCCAGTCCGGCGTCATGGCTGGGTGAGCGGGACATGCAGCTGCCGGGCGATCAGCGTGCTGTCACCGAATTCTATGCGCCGCTGCTCAAGCAGGGCGAAATTGCCGGCTATGTCAGGCTCGGCTACCTGAGGCCGGGCTTCGGCCTGACGGCCAGTCAACTGCCCCTGTTCGCCAGTTTCGCACTGCCGATTTTTCTGCTGACGCCACTGTTTTATTTCCTGCTGCGCCGCGAGGTCCGCCCGTTCCGCGAGGCCACCGACAGGCTGGACAAGATCGTCGGGCAGGCCGGTTCACTCGGCCAGGTGGAGTTGACTCCCAGCGACGAGATGCAGGGGTTCATGGATCGCTTTAACCGGTTTATGGGCGTGGTGCAGCACCGGATCGGTGAGCTGGAAGCCGACCGCAGTGAACTGGAAACATCCACCAAGTTGCTTGGCTACAAGCGGGCGCGCATTGAGTCCGCGCTGCAGTCCTTTCCCGAGGCCATCATCGTGCTGGACGAGGGTGGTGTGGTCAGTCTCGCCAATTCACGTCTGGAAAACATGATGGGTGTCACGCTCGATCGGATCACCGGCCACAAGCCGTCGGAATGGTGCAGCAACACCGACGTCGTGGCATTCCTGTCCGGTTGTATGCCGAGCGGCATGCGTGGCCTGCGCACGGACACGTTTGAATATGTTCCATCCGTCGCGTTCCGGCCGGACCATCCGGATCGAGCCATACCCGCTGTTCTCGCCCCGCGATGTCAATGAAGTGCTGGGTACGCTGGTTATCTTCAGGGATGTAACCGCGGAGAAACTGGCGCGCAACAGCAGCAGCGAATTTGTTGCGCACCTGTCGCATGAGCTGAAAACACCGCTCAACGTGCTGGCGATGTACAGCGAGACCCTGCAGGGTGACGACATGCAGGACGAGGCGCTCAGGATCGAGGCGGCCAACGTCATTCACGACGAGGTCGAACGCCTCGCCATGCTGATCAGCAATATGCTCAGTATTTCCAAGATCGAGATGGGTAGCCTGAGTATCGAACGCAAGCGTGTGAAGTTGCGCGACCTGCTGCAGGATACCTTCGATGCCTGCACACGTTCAGGCAGGGACAAGAATCTCAATTTCAGTCTCGACCTGCCAAGGGAAATAAGCCCGGTGGCGCTTGACAAGAACCTGATGCGGGTGGCGATCAACAACCTGCTGACCAATGCCATCAAGTACAGTAATCCGGGCGGTGCAGTGTCCATGTCGGTTGAAGAAACCGAGCAGACAGTGCGGGTGTCGGTCAGGGACAACGGCGTGGGAATTTCACCTGAAGACCAGGAAAGAATATTCGACAAGTTTTTCCGCTCGGAAGATGACAATGTGCGGCAGCGCACGGGGCACGGCCTCGGTTTGTCGCTGGCCCGGGAAATTATCCAGTTGCATCACGGTACGTTGAGCGTTAACAGCGTGCCGGGTGAAGGCAGTGAATTTATTGTCGAGTTCAGCAAGGAAGCGAATCTACTCAAGCAGGCGGTATGACATGAAACATATTTTATTGGTAGATGATGAGCCACACGTGATTCGCATTATGCGCCTGGCGCTGGAGAAAGCGGGCTACCGTGTGGGCGAGGCGGCGAACGGGCTGCAGGCACTGGATTATCTCAAGGACAACAGTCCGGATGTGATGATCACGGATATCGATATGCCGCGCATGAACGGCCGTGAGCTGTGTGAGGAGATCGTCAAGACCCTGCCGCAGCGGTTATTCCGTATTTTTGTGCTCACGTCACGTGCCGAGCATGAACACCGTGAATGGTCGGCTGCCATCGACAATGTCGGTTTCATGGAAAAACCGGTCAGCATTCGGCGATTGCTGTCCGCGCTGGATGCCTATTTTGCCTCGACCGTAACGAAAGGGGAGAAGCTATGTCAGTCAGCTCGCTAGCCTCGATGGACTACAGCCGGTACTTCGTGCTGTTGCGTGAAGGGCTGCCCGTACCGGCGGTTTTTCTCGTCCGGGATGTTGTCGGTAATACCCTTGCCGAAAGTACCGGGGAAGGCGCGGCGGCAGCAGACGCCTGTGGCAGTGCCTGTCTGAACTGCCCGAAGACGACAGCGCCGGGTGATCGCACCCTGCAGGTCGGCCAGGACGCGGACCAGTATTTGTTATTCAGCACCGATCTATTCGAATGCAGATGAATTTACCGGCACACTGTCCGTGGTTATTACGTCCGAACTGGCATCGGTTGCCGGACTGTCGGTTTGCCAGATAGAGCGATTACTCGGCTCGATTGTCAACCTGGTCGAGAAGGAGCTGCGGCTGACGGTTGAGCTGGACGCCATGGCGCGCGAGCTTGCCGGGCGCTACGAAGAACTGAACCTTGTCTATGAGAACAGTGAAGATGGCGTTGGTTCAGATGCGGATTGCGAGACACATAACCGCCTGGTCGCAGACTATGTTGATTACCTGGGTGTCGATATGGTCGCTATCGTGTTTCCCGGGCAGGACAAGATCTTCTGCGCGACCGGTGATGACGATCCGATAGAGGAGCCGTATGAGCTGGTGCAGCAGGTGACTGATAAATACCTTCCCACTGCCATGCAAGGGGATGGTTTTCTGCTGATAAACGACTTCAACGACAAGTCGGCGCTGGAACTTGGATTTGACCTCCCGTACAAGGTTGCTGCCACACCGGTGCAGAACAATCGCGGCGAGGTCGAAGGCATGCTGATATGTGTGAACCACCTGTACCGTGCGGATTTCTATAACAGTGACAAGAACCTGCTGTCCGTGATGGCAAAGAAGGTCGCCAAGGTCCTGCATGCGAATTACGATGCGTTGACCAGTTTGAATAACCAGTCGGTTTTTGATCGTGTACTGAAGCGCGCGCTGGAAACGGCGTCCGGGCAAGGACAGTTTCATTGCCTGCTTAATATTGATCTTGGTAATGTGCGCGTCACCAATGATACGCATGGCCGGGGCGCGGGTGATGCCGCTATTCGCCATGTGGCCAGGTTGATCAAGAGCAAGTTGCGCAATACTGACACGGTGGCATACCTGGGTGAAGGGCATTACGGCGTGTTACTGGAGCGCTGCGGAGTTAAAAAGGGTGAACAGGTCGCAGAAAATCTGCGCAACCTGGTTGCCGACAATCCACTGGTCCTGGACGGGAAACGAATCGATCTGGATATTTCACTGGGGCTGGCCCTGATCGAGCCGAATTCGAATTCGCTTGACGACGTGGTGGAGGCTGCCGAAATTGCGCGACATTCCGCCAAGCAGCTTGGACGTGGTCAGATACAGATGTTTCGCCAGCATGATAGCGGTCTGATAGATCACAAGCAGCGGCTGCAGTGGGTATCGCGTATCCGCGAGGCGATGCGTGATAACTGCTTCCGCGTGTATTGCCAGACGATTGCGCCGGTTCGTGCGACCGAAGAACAATACCACTTTGAGGTCCTGTTACGCCTGCTGGACAGCGATGGCGATGTCGTCAGTCCGGCGGAGTTTCTGCCGCCGGCCGAACAGTTCAATTTGATGCCCATGCTGGATCGCTGGGTGATCGACAGTACGTTTTCCACCCTGTCCGAGGCCGGTTACTGCCAGACGCTCGGCGAGGGCCTGGTCTCGATCAATCTTTCCGGACAGTCGCTGGGCGACTGGGAACTCCCCGATTACATTGCGCGGAAACTGGACGAGTATGGTCTCGAACCGGACTGCGTCTGTTTCGAGATAACCGAAACGGTGGCATTCCGCGATTCCGAGCAGGCCGTGCAATGTATGCATGCCATCAAGGCGCTCGGTTGTTATCTCTCGCTGGACGATTTCGGCACCGGACTGAGCTCGTTCACATACCTGAAAGACCTGCCGGTCGACTTCCTGAAGATCGACGGTTCGTTTGTGCGCAACATCCTGTCGGACAAGATCTCGCATGCGATGGTCGCGTCAGTCAACCAGATCGGGCATGTCATGGGTTTGAAGACGGTTGCCGAGTTCGTTGAGAATGAACCGCTTGCCGAACGCCTGGCGGAGATGGGAGTTGATTACCTGCAGGGTTATGCCATCGCCAGGCCGGTGCCGCTGACCGAATATCTCGATGAGCTGGATGCGAACGTGCCGCTTAGTGCAGGCAAGGCTTCCTGATAGCACACCGGTATGAATTTAATTCTGCACACTGTTCGTGACAAACGACTTCCGCCGACATCACGGGAGTTGTCGTTAAGTGTATGGCGTGATTCCCGAATGGTGAACGGATGAGCGCCAGCCCGGAGGCAATGAACAGTACCGTCCTGAAGACCAAGGTCGGCGTGCTGACAAATATTGCGCCGCGTGCCTCACTCACGAGCGAGACAGCGAATGCCGAGCTGAAGGCAGCCGCGCTGTCCAGTTTGGAACAGGGTGATGTGCAGCTGGTGGTGGACCTCGGTTCGGTACAGGTACTCAACAGCGCGGCACTGGAAGTGCTGGAACGGATTCAGGACCAGGCTGTCAGGCTCGGTGGCTGGCTCAAACTCGCGCACGCCAACGCTGTGGTTAGTGATATTCTGAAGCTGACCGGTTTTACGCGTTTCGTCAGCCTTATGGATGCGCCGGCCGATGTTGCTCCAGCCGGCACGTCAAAAAGACTGGGCGATATTCTTGTCAATCGTGGTGTGCTCAGCGAGGAGCAGGTCAACGAGGCCATCGCCTTGCAGTCGAGCACCTCGAAGCGCATGGGCCAGATCATCCTCGACAAGGACTGGGCAACGGAAATGGACGTGCTTGGTGCGCTCGGTGAGCAGCTCGATGTGCCAGTGGTGCGGTTGCGTGCCGGCATTTACGATGCCGATGTCGTTAAGCTGCTGGATCGCAAGATGCTTGCACGGCTGCAGGTGATGCCATTACAGAAATTGCATGATGAGTTATTTCTGGCAACGGATGATCCGCAGGCTATGCCTGTGTTTGACGAGGTTGAACGACACACAGGCTTGCGCGTGCGCCCGGTGCTGGCGCGTCGAGAGGATATCCTGACATCACTGAATGATGCATGTGATGGAAGTCTGGATACAATCGAACTATTCGATGATGTCGATGAGGATTTCGAACTCATCGAAAATTTTATTCCGGATGATTATTCGGCTATCGATGAGATGGCGGAAGGCAGCCCGGTTATCAACCTGGTCAACTCGCTGGTGCAGCGCGCTATTCGAGATGGCGTCAGTGATATTCATATCGAACCCTCACGCAAGAAGTCACGCGTGCGCTTTCGCATCGACGGTGTGTTGTACGAGGTCACGACGGTGCGTGCCGAACTGCATCCGGCCATCGTTTCACGCCTGAAAGTCATGGCCAATCTCGACATTGCCGAGCGTCGTCTGCCACAGGACGGTCGTATCCAGGTACATACCCATGGACGTGCCGTGGATATGCGTTTCAGTTCGTTGCCCGGGCTGTTTGGCGAGAAGATTGTTCTGCGTGTGCTGGACAAGAACCAGGCGCTGCTGGACGTGGACAGGCTCGGCCTGTACGCGGACAACCTGTCACTGTTTAAAACGCTGCTGGGCCATACGCATGGCCTGATCCTGGTGACCGGGCCGACCGGTAGCGGCAAGACTACCTCGTTGTATGCCGCATTGAACTATCTCAACAGTATCGAGAAGAATATTGTCACCATCGAGGACCCGGTCGAGTACCAGATCGAGATCATTAACCAGAATGAAGTGCGCGACAATATTGGCCTGTCGTTCTCCACTATCCTGCGTCACACCCTTCGCCAGGACCCGGACATCATCATGGTTGGCGAGATCCGTGACCGTGAAACAGCGGAAATTGCCGTGCAGGCCGCGCTCACCGGCCACCTGGTGCTTTCGACCCTGCATACCAATAGCGCCATCGGTGCTATCACGCGCATGATCGATATGGACGTGGAACCCTACCTGCTGTCATCCGCGCTGATCGGGGTGGTTGCGCAGCGCCTGGTGCGCACTATCTGCCCGGCCTGCAAGTCCAGTTACCGGGCCGGTCCCGAACTGGTCGAAAAATTCAACTGGCAGGACCGGGGTCAGGTGCAACTGGCGCGAGGTCGCGGTTGCAGTGAGTGCTACGACTCCGGTTACCGGGGGCGACTCGGTATCCATGAATTACTGCAGACCGATGATGGTCTGCAACGCCTGATCACCACCAACCCGACGCGAGACGAACTGGCCGCCTATTTACAGCAGCGCGCCTTCCGGCCCCTGTTCGTGGATGGGCTCGATCACGTGCTGGCCGGTGATACGACCATTGAAGAAGTCTCGCGCGTCATTAATGTTCAGGGTTAATTCCGATGCCGCTTGAAATTACAGCCGTAAAGCAGGCCGCCCGGGCTGCCGACAGGCCGGCGAAGACCGCCACGCGCAGGCCTGGTCGCCGGCGCAAGCCGGGCATGCATGACCGTATATTTTTCACGGAACAGTTATCACTGTTACTGGAGACCGGCACGCCATTACACGCTGCCCTGCAGGCGCTGGGTAGCCATATGGATAACCCGGCCATGCAGGAAATCATTGCCGGCCTGACCGAGCATGTCACCGATGGCAAGCCGTTCTCGTATGCGCTTGCCCAGTACCCGGAGTTGTTCCCGGTGACCTATATCAACCTGGTGGCGGCCGCAGAAAATGGCGGCTTCATGGACAAGGTGCTGCTGGAGCTGATGAACATGGATGAAAAACGTGACGAGTTACGCCGCACCGTCACGGCTGCATTGTCCTATCCGGGGTTCCTGGTGGTGTTTTCCATATTCGTGGTGATCTTCGTGCTGGTGGC
>CAWKAE010000002.1:0-37033 GCA_963847565.1 uncultured Halobacteria archaeon | reverse complement strand
GGCTTCATGTGGCTGGGTTGCGCCATGTTCAACCGCATTGTCTGCAGTTTCGACATCGGCGAGGAACTGCGCAAGGGCAACACGGCCGTCGGCATGATGGTCATGGGTATGTTTATCGGCATCGGTGTCGGTATCGGCCTGGTCATCGGCATGGGCCTGAACTAGTTACGCCGCTCGCCATGCAGCCGGCACCGTTCACGCTTCTCCTGCTGTTGCTCGCGTCTGCGGAGCAGGTCCTCGCTGCCGGCAAGAAAACCAGTGTCACCGACTGGTCGAACAAGTACGACACGCATTTCAAAAAACATTCGAAACATTATTTCGGACCCAATCACGACTGGCGCTGGTTCAAGGCCCAGGCCATTGCCGAATCCGGTCTGAACCCGAAAGCGAAAAGCAAGTCCGGTGCGCGTGGCATCATGCAGATCATGCCCGCCACCTTCCGCGAGATTCAGAAGAAGAACCCGCACCTGAAAGATATCGACTCGCCGCGCTGGAACATTGCCGCCGGCATCTACTATGATCGCAAACTCTACAAACGCTGGGTCTCGCCACCTGATGAGAATGAACGCCTGTATTTCGCCTTTGGCAGTTACAATGCGGGCTATTCACGCATTAGAAAATCACTCAAGCGTGCCGACCCGCCGACTGCGTCGTGGGAAAAAGTCGAGCACCACGTGCCCGGCCAGACACGCCACTATGTCCGGCGCATTCGCCGCCTGATGGATGACCTGTAACTGACCTGACGAGTAACCAGATCCGTGCGCTACAGAATAGGTGAGACACCGACAGAACCGGGAGAACCGGTCGGCGACGGCGCCATTACCGCCGGTGCGGTACTGAGTTTCCTGATCGGTATCGGTTTCATCGTCGCCGGCCTGCGCAGCCGCCATTACTGGCTCACTATCTGGGGAACCGGGCTGTCCCTGTGCAGCGCGGCCTACCTCGTGTACAGCACGCTGCTAATGTAATCCGTACCACGCCAAACTACTGATTTATATATTTATTTATATCGCCATGCATCGCATACTGCCGGCCACGGCCGTGATCGTCTCGCTATAAACCAAAACCATCTGCGGCCGATAGCTCTGAAGGTGCAGGCAATAACCGCTGCATCGCTCGACCCACGGAACGGGACCAATGACCAGGGAGCAGGCCGCCACATGAGCACTTCACCAGCCACCTTTGCCTTCGTGCAGACACTTGCAGCGGAACTGTCACACCAGGAATTTGATATCCCGCCGTTTCCGGATGTCGCAATTCGTATTCGCGATGCCATGAGCAGTCCGAATGTCACCACCGACAGCATCGCGCGCATCGTCGTTGCCGACCCGGTGTTGACCAGCCGGCTGTTACGCATGGCCAACTCGGCGCTGTTGAAGCGCGGCACAATAGAAATCATAGACATCCATATCGCCATCAGTCGACTGGGCTTCGACCTGGTGCGCAATACCGTGGTCTCACTGGCCATGGATACCACCTTCGACACCCGGCATGCTGACGCCAGCGTGCGCGAGTATGTAACGAACGTCCGGAAACACAGCACTCACGTCGGTGCACTGGCCTATATCCTGGCCAGGCGACAGGGCGGCGTCGATAATCCCGAGGAAGTCATGCTTGCCGGACTGCTGCATGATATCGGCAAGTTCTACATCCTCAACCGTGCAAACGATTTCCCGGATCTGTTCGGCGAGCCCGAACAATTGCATGAACTGCTGGCAACCTGGCACACCGGTGTCGGCCGGGCAATCATCGAATCATGGGGCTTTCCGCCGCACATCGCCGAGGCCGCGGATGACCACGAGCAACTTGATCGCAATATTCCAGGTAGTGCGGATACGACCGACCTGGTGCTGGCAGCAAATCTGCTCGTCAACCTGCGCGAACATCCGCCGGAAGAACTACCGGACCTCGCCGGTATACCGGCCTGCAAGAAGCTGCGAATTGATAACATGGCCATGGAAGGGATCCTGCTGGAATCCGAAGATGAAATCCGCTCCCTCGAACAGGCGCTTGGCGGCTGAGTTACCCGCCACGCGGGCGTAAATCGCAGCAAAAAATACCCGGCATTGCCACCCCACATGGTCGGGTGTACCCACCACGATGTTGACCCGATACCACGACAGGCGGACAACGGTGATGCCGTCACCCTGTGCACGAGCCCTGCCGATATCTCCGGGTTCGCCGGGTAATCCACGCATGACCGCTTTCCGACTTCACCCGCCTGACATCAGCCGTAGCGCCAATTAGCGCCAGGTTGGCAAAAATGGCTGTATTTCATCGAGATTTACGGATAAGTCCTCTGGTATCATCAGCCTCTTTTGCGGCGGGCGAACTGCGCCAGATACTGTGTACCACCATGACTGACTCACGAATAGAAGACCTGAATATCGCGTCCTGCGAGCAACTGATCCCGCCGCATGACCTGAAGCGACGCCTGCCCGTTACGCACACGGTGGTGGACTCCGTCATTTCGAGCCGCGGCATTATCCGCGATATTCTCGACCGCAAGGACACGCGCCAGATGATTGTGGTCGGTCCCTGTTCGATTCACGATCCTGAGGCCGCCGTGGAATACGGCAGGCGCCTGCATGAACTTGCACGCAAGGTCGAGGACCGGCTGTACCTGGTGATGCGCGTTTACTTCGAAAAACCGCGCAGCACGGTCGGCTGGAAGGGTCTGATCAACGACCCGCATATGAATGATTCATTCGAGATCGAGGAAGGACTGCATATTGCACGCCGGTTGCTGCTCGACCTGTCGGAACTGCAACTACCGCTGGCTACCGAAGCGCTGGACCCGATCTCGCCGCAGTACCTGCAGGATCTGATTTCCTGGTCGGCCATTGGTGCGCGCACAACTGAATCGCAAACACACCGTGTAATGTCCAGCGGACTGTCCTGCACGGTCGGCTTCAAGAACGGTACCGATGGTGGTTTTACCGTTGCCATCAATGCACTGAAATCCGTGTCACACCCGCACAACTTTCTCGGCATCGATGAATTCGGCCATGTCTCCACGGTCAGGACGACCGGTAATGACTATGGCCATATCGTACTGCGTGGCGGTAACGGGCAGCCTAATTACGACGCGGACAATATCGCCCGCTGTGAACAGGCACTGCGTGAAGCCGGTGTTCGTCCGCACATCATGGTCGACTGCAGCCACGACAATTCATGCAAGAACCCGGACCTGCAACCGGGCGTGGCCGAAGAAGTTACCCGCCAGATCATCGCCGGCAACAAGTCGATTATCGGGCTGATGATTGAGAGCAATCTGCATGCGGGCAATCAGCCCATACCCGAAGATATCACCAGGCTGAAATACGGTGTATCGGTCACGGACGGCTGCATCGACTGGGAAACAACCGAGACATGCATTACCGAAATGCATGACCGGCTGGCAGGCGTCTAACCGGAATCCGGGTTAATCAAACCTGTAGGAGCGCCTTGCAGGCGCGATAATATTTCAGGCATTGAATCGCGCCTGTAAGGCGCTCCTACAAATGTTATTTCAGCACTCGATGAAAAAGGGTACTGACCCCTTTTATCTCAGAACTTATAATCTCTGTGTTCTCCATGTGTCGTGCCGATGCTGTAGGAGCGCCTTGCAGGCGCGATATTATTTCAGGCATTGGATTCGCGCCTGCAAGGCGCTCCTACAGGTGTCATTTCAACACTCGATTACATTCACTGCCAGGCCGCCACGCGACGTTTCCTTGTACTTGGTCTGCATGTCGGCACCGGTATCGCGCATGGTTTTGATAACCTTGTCGAGCGAAACGAAATGCGTACCGTCACCGCGCATTGCCATGCGCGATGCATTGATCGCCTTGACCGCACCCATGGCATTGCGTTCGATGCACGGCACCTGGACGAGACCGCCAACCGGGTCACAGGTAAGACCGAGGTTATGCTCCATCGCGATCTCCGCGGCATTCTCGGCCTGCTCCGGCGTACCGCCGTTAACCTCGGTAAGCGCCGCAGCCGCCATCGAACAGGCGGAACCGACCTCGCCCTGACAGCCGACTTCGGCACCGGAAATCGAGGCATTCTCCTTGTACAGTATGCCGATCGCCCCGGCCGTTAACAGGAAGCGCACGATGCCGTCATCACTGGCACCCGGACAGAATCGCCAGTAGTAATGCATGACCGCAGGAATGATACCGGCCGCGCCGTTCGTCGGCGCCGTCACCACGCGCCCGCCGGCGGCATTTTCCTCGTTGACCGCCAGTGCGTAGAGGTTCACCCAGTCCATGGTGCCAAGCGGCACATTGTGCAGATCCTGCTCATGCGACAGCTGTCGATGCAGGCGTGCCGCGCGACGTTTGACCTTCAGACCGCCGGGCAGGACGCCCTCGGTACGACAACCACGCTCGACACAGTTCTGCATGATGCTCCAGATATGCAGCAAGCTGGTGCTGATCGCCTCTTTCGTGCGCCAGACCTGCTCATTACGTAACATCACCTGGCTGATCGAAATACCTTCTTCCGCGCACAACGCCAGTAGTTGCGCACCGGTGGTGAACGGCAACGGCAGGACGGTTGTATCCTCGACAATCCGGTCTTCGCCGGCGGCATCCTCGTTCACGACGAAACCACCGCCGACAGAATAATAGGTACGCTCAAGTACCGCTTTGCCGTCCGCATCGATGGCGCTGAAGGTCATGCCGTTCGAATGGAACGGCAACGTCTCGGTACGATGAAATGTCAGGTCCGCGTCTGCGTTGAACGCCAGCTCACGCTCACCACCGAGCCGCAGATTGCCGCTGTCACTGACGCGCGCGAGCCGCGACGGGATGGACTCGATCTCGACAGTCTCCGGGTCATCACCTTCAAGACCAAGGATCACCGCCTTGTCCGTGCCGTGCCCCTTGCCGGTCGCACCCAGCGAGCCGTACAGGTTGACCTGCAGCCGCGCTGTCCGCTCGAAGCCGCCATGCCTGCGCACCGAGTCGATAAACATTCCGGCCGCACGCATCGGTCCGACGGTGTGTGAACTGGATGGCCCGATTCCGATCTTGAACAAATCAAATACGCTGATTGCCACGACATTACCTTGCAGGTTATGTTACTGAATTAACGCGAAGATACAGGAAAAAATCGCTGTCACCTAGTTCCCGCACCCGATTCCCGGAATAACACACGACCTGAGCGTCAAGACAGGACATCTGCCGCACAACTGGTCTACAATCCCCCGGTAACCGCACCGTTTTACCCGCAAAGGAGACTGTTTATGGACGGTTTTTCACAATTCGCTATCGTGACTGCTGGCAATCGCCGTCGCCACGATCTTTATGGGCGTGAAGACTGTCCCGCAAGGTTACGAATGGACCGTCGAACGTTTTGGACGCTATCGCAAAACGCTGCGACCGGGCCTGAACCTGATCGTGCCCTACTTCGATCGCATCGGGCGCAAGCTGAACATGATGGAAACGGTGTTCGATATTCATAGCCAGGAAGTTATTACGCGTGACAACGCCATGGTCAAGGCCGATGGCGTGGTGTTCTTCCAGGTGCTGGATGCCGCCAAGGCGGCCTACGAGGTCAACGACCTGGACCGCGCCATCATGAACCTGACCATGACCAACATCCGTACCGTGATGGGCAGCATGGACCTCGACGAACTGCTGTCACAGCGCGATGCCATCAATGCGCGTCTGCTGGAAGTCGTCGATGCCGCTACGACACCGTGGGGAATAAAGGTCACGCGTATCGAGATCAAGGATATCCAGCCACCGCAGGACCTGATTGATTCCATGGCGCGGCAAATGAAAGCCGAGCGTGAAAAGCGCGCCGTAATCCTGGATGCCGAAGGCCTGCGGCAGTCGGAAATCCTGCGCGCCGAGGGTGACAAGAAGTCCGTCACGCTGGAGGCCGAGGGCCGCAAGGAAGCTGCTTTCCGTGATGCCGAGGCACGCGAGCGATCGGCGGAGGCTGAGGCCACTGCAACCACCATGGTGTCCGAGGCGATCGGCAAAGGTGACGTCAACGCCATCAATTACTTCATTGCACAAAAATACATCGAAGCCCTGAAAGAAATCGGCACGGCGCCCAACCAGAAACTGGTACTGATGCCACTGGAGGCCTCCAGCGTGATCGGCTCACTGGCCGGCATTGCCGAAGTGGCCAAGGAAGTGCTGCAAAGCAAGGAAAAATCCTGATGGAGGCGCTGCTTGCACAGGTCGATTACTGGCACTGGTGGATACTGGCCGGCATCCTGCTACTGATCGAGATGCTGGCGCCCAGTTTCTTCTTCCTGTGGCTGGCGATCGCCGCCGCCGTGACCGGGCTGGTTATGCTCGGTGTTCCCGGGCTCGACTGGCAATACCAGCTGATGATCTTCTCCGGACTCTCGGTTGTCAGTATCACGCTGTTCCGGCGCTACCAGCGCCGCAACCCGGAGGTCACCGATCAGCCAACCCTGAACCGCCGTGGCGAACAGTACATCGGCCGCACGTTTACCCTCGATGAGCCAATCGTCAATCGTGACGGCAGCCTGCGGGTTGACGACTCCACCTGGCGCATCGCCGGAGATGATCTGCCTGCCGGTACGCGGGTCACAGTTACCGGAGTAAACGGGGTGGTACTCGAGGTTGCCCGCGCCACCGATTGAATATATAAACTATTGTTTTATATTAATAATAATTAATTCCGGCTGGCGTCATGCGGCCAATCTGCCACTCTACCTTTGCGCCCGCCTGCCGATATAAGGCATGCGGTATCACGGCCGCGAAACCGTACCCGGTCACAGCACAGAGGCAGGCAGGACATGAAACCCGAACAGCAAGGCAAGAAATTCAGTGGCCAGGAAATCCTGCGCGACCTGATCCCGCTGAATGCACTGGGTGAAGATCGATACCGGGAGGTCTCGGCCAGCCTCGCTATTCGGGATGTCAGTGCAGGCAGTTACCTGTTCGGCGAAGGCGACCGGGATAATCGCTCTCTTTACCTGCTTGATGGCGTGGTCAATTTCATTGACGCCAAGGGCAAGGTAACTGGCGTGGTCAGTGCCGGCACGGACCCGGCCCGTTACCCGCTGGCCAACCAGCAACCGCGAATTACAACGGCACGCGCCGCGACCAAGTCGGTCATCGCATCCATCGATTCGACGCTGCTGGATGTGATGTTGACCCTGGACCAGAGTGCGGAAACCGGCAGTATCGACACCAGCGCAACGGCAGAAGAAGACTGGATGTCACGCATGCTGCAGTCCGACGCCTTTTCGCGCATGCCGCCAGCGGATATACAACGACTGATCCAGTCACTGCAACAAGTTAACGTATTTGCCGGTGACACCATCGTCCGCCAGGGCGACGAAGGCGACTATTACTACATAATCCGCGAAGGCAGCTGCTCGATCACACGGCTGGCATCCGGGAAAGGCTGGGACGTACCACTGGCCGAACTGGGCCCGGGTGACAGTTTCGGCGAAGACGCGCTGGTCTCGGACGCAACACGTAACGCGACCGTTACCATGCTGACAGACGGCTCGCTGATGCGACTGTCCAAGCAACAGTTCGTTGAAATCCTGAAAAAACCGATGGTGCACTACGTCGACTACGCTATGGCCGTCACGGCAACCGGCTCGGGTGACATCTGGATGGATGTCCGCACGCCGGATGAATTTACCAACAGTGCGCTTGATAAGAGCATCAACATGCCACTGTCCGCTATCCGCGAAAGCATGAAAAAACTGGATGCAACCAGGAAATATATACTTTATTGCAATACCGGGCGACGCAGTGCCGCGGCAGCTTTCCTGCTTGGACAGCGCGGCTTTGATGTTGCCGTCCTGGAAGGCGGATTGAACCGGGCAAACCCGGCAGTCGCGTCGACACCCGCCACGAATGCGGAGCTCTCGCTGGCGCCGATGGATGCCGCCTCACCAACAGCTGCACCGGTTACGAAAAAACCGGCGCCGGCAAAATCACGCAGCAGCAACGAGGTTGAATCACTGCGCCAGAAACTGAAAGCGGCGGAGAAAGGAGAACAGGCCGCCCAGGCACGCCTGGAGCAGTTAGAGGACGAGGTTGCCAAGCTGAATTCCGAACTGAAACGCTATACCGACAAAGTGATGCAGGTCGAAATCGCCCATGAAGGCGAACGCCTGGTGCGCGAAAACCTTACCGAGCGGCTCGAACGGCTGCTTGCGAACATCAACAGTAAATAAGCCCCGCTAACACCCCACGCTACCCGCCGGCACCGGTATAATGTTCTGCATGGTGCAGACACAGAATCCGGTGGTCACAATGAAACAATTTCTCACAGGCGTACTGGTGACTCTGTTGCTGGCAGGCTGTGCCACCATCAGCGATAACAAGCGACAGAAAACGTTCGATGAGACTACACTACTGTATGAAAAGATCATTCGATGGGGTGACTTTGCAGCCGCCAGCCAGTTTCAACGACTCGAGGGCGACACACAGGGCAGGCCACTGCCGCAGGCAGACATCCGGGTCACCTCGTACCGGCAACTCAGCAAACGCATCCTGTCGAATGAAAACACGATTGCCGTCACGGTACAGATCGATTATTACCATAGCGACACACTGAAAGTAATCACACTCACCGATAACCAGATCTGGACGTACACACCGGACGAGAATAGCTGGCGCATCACCACGCCGCTGCCGGTGTTTCGCTAGATTTGTATAGTCAAGTGACAGAACAGCGCACGCTATCTTTCGCCAACCTTCAATGGCTGCATAATCTGCACGGCCGGACACTGCGCTGATGGCCTGGTGGGGTACTTTGCTGGGCGGCACACTCGGCTTCATGTTCGGCGGGCCACTGGGCGCACTGCTGGGCGCCGCACTGGGGCGTAATTTCGACCGCGGCCTGTCCAGTTACCGACAAACATGCCGGGTTCGATGTTGGTCAGCAGGAACGTGTACAGGCCGCTTTCTTCACCACTACCTTTTCCGTCATGGGCCACATCGCGAAGGCGGATGGTGAGGTCACAAAGGATGAGATCGCTGCAACCGAATCCATCATGTCGCAAATGCAGCTCGGCCCGCAACAACGCAAGGCGGCCATCCAGCTGTTCAACGAAGGAAAGAAATCGACCTTTCCCCTGCATGACGTTTTAAACCAGTTCCGCACCGAGTGTCATCGCCGACGCAATCTCGTGCAGATGTTCCTGGAAATACAGATTGCCACCGCGATGGCCGACGGCACGTTGCATCCAGAGGAACAACGCATCATCTTTTCCATCGGCGCTGAACTCGGGTTCAGCCAGGCCGATGTCGAGCACCTGTTCAGCCTCGGCGGTCCGCAGCAGCCATCGCGCGACCCGGGCCGGAGCCTGGCACAGGCGTACCGGGTACTGGACGTCGAGAAGAGCGCCACGGATGCCGAGGTCAAGAAGGCCTATCGTCGGATGATGAGCCAGCATCACCCGGACAAACTGATTGCCAAGGGCCTGCCGGAGGAAATGATCCGCCTGGCCACTGAAAAAACACAGACCATACGTTCTGCCTACGAGCAAATCATGGATAGCCGGCACTGACGCATGAATAAAATCGAACCACCGGCCAACACGACGTCGCCTGATTACGCCGGCCTCACGCCTGATGTCCTGCTGGACGCAGTGGAGTCCTGCGGCTATCTGTCAGATGGTCGCCTGCTGGCGCTTAACAGTTATGAGAACCGTGTTTACCAGGTAGGTATCGAGGATGAAACGCCACTGATAGCGAAATTCTACCGGCCAGCACGCTGGTCGAACGACGCCATCCTGGAAGAACATGCCTTTGCCTGTGAGCTCGCCGAACAGGAAATCCCGATCGTTGCGCCGCTGTCGATCAGGCAATCGACCCTGCACGAATGGGCCGGCTACCGGTTTGCACTTTATCCGCGACAGGGCGGACACTGGCCGGAACTGAACTCGCCGGACGAACGTGAATGGATGGGGCGCTTCATCGCGCGCATGCATGCCGTCGGCGCAACGCGCCCGTTCGAACATCGGCCGGTTCTTGATATTGACAGTTTCGGCACACAGCCGAGTCGCTACCTGCTGGAAAACGGTTTCATACCTGCATACATCGAACCCGCGTATGCAACACTGGTTGCAGACCTGCTCGATCGGGTTACCGGGCTGTTTTCCATGGCAGGCAACTGCGCGAATATCAGGCTGCATGGTGACTGCCACCCGGGTAATATCCTGTGGACAGACGACGGCCCGCATTTTGTTGACCTGGACGATTGCCGCACCGGCCCTGCCATACAGGACCTGTGGATGTTGCTGTCAGGCGATCGACACGAGATGCAATCGCAACTGATCGACCTCATGGAAGGTTATATACAATTCAATGAATTCGATAACCGGGAACTGTTGCTGATCGAGCCATTGCGAACATTACGCATTATTCATTATGCGGGCTGGCTGGCGCGACGCTGGGAGGATCCGGCCTTTCCGGCTGCGTTCCCGTGGTTTAACACCGATCGTTACTGGGAAGAACACATCCTGGCACTGCGCGAACAGGCCGCACAGCTCGACGAGCAACCGCTTATCATCTAGCGGGCCTGCGTTTAACCCGTCATTGCGGGGAATTACGTGAAAGGATTCTCGTGGCTCCAGCAGAAAACGGCCACCTGGCGGAATGTCAGCGGGAGGAATTCAAGGCAGCGCGTCTGGCGCCGAAATCAAAATCGTCCAGTGGTTGCGGCATGGATAACGCGTAACCCTGCGCATAATCCACACCCAGCTCGGATAACATATCGATGATGATGTCGTTCTCGACAAATTCAGCAATGGTCTTGATACCAATCACACTGCCCAGCTGCTGAATAGCACTGACCATGGCGTGGTTAACATCATCGGTATCCATGTCACGCACGAACGAGCCATCGATCTTCAGATAATCGACTGGCAGGTTTTTGAGATAGCCGAACGAACTCAGACCACTGCCAAAGTCATCCAGCGCAAACCTGCAACCCAGCTTTCTGAGTTCATGGATAAAGTCGGCCGCAGCCGACAGGTTGGAGATAGCCGCCGTTTCCGTAATCTCGAAACATACCGAGTCCGGTGGAATACCGTATTTACGCATGGCGATCATGATGTGACGCTGAATGGCCGGGTCACATATCGACATACCGGACAGGTTGATTGACATTACATCTGCGCATTGTTCCGGGCTTCGCTGACAGTGCTGTGAATACCACTCAAAACTGTGCGTAATCACCCAGCGATCGACTCCCGTAATCAGGTTATAGCGTTCTGCGGCAGGCAGGAAGCGGTCGGGCATAATGAGATTGCCCTGCTCGTCTTTCATGCGTACCAGCACCTCAAAGTGCAAACTGTCGTTGTCTTGCGGCTTCAGCGGTGAAATAAGCTGACAATACAATACCAGGCGATTGTCAAGAATGGCCTCGGAAATTCTCGACACCCATTGCATCTCGTCCTGTCGCCGCATCAGCTCCTCATCGCTCGAGGTATATATGTGCGCACGGTTACCGCCCAGATCCTTGGCGGCCTGACAGGCAAGATCGGCCTCGCTCATTGCGTGCGTTGCACCCCTGCTATGTTCACCGACCAGGGTTAATCCGATACTCGTACTGATCTCGAAAACACGATCGCCACTGGTGAAGCGCAGCTTCTTAACCGCGCTCAGGATTTTACCGGCCAATACCTTGGCGCTATCGATCGTACAGTTTTTCAGCAATGCGCCGAATTCGTCGCCACCCAGGCGGGCTATGGCATCCGAATCACGCAGACAGTCATTCAATACATCGGAACAGCGCCGCAACAGATCATCACCCGCATCATGCGAACCGGTTTCATTGACTACCTTTAACTGGTCAATATCAACATGCAGCAGCACATGTTCGTCGCCGGACTTGCTTGCATATTCGATTGAAGCATCCAGCTGGCGCTCGAACTCCGACCTGTTCAGAAGACCTGTCAGTGCGTCATGCGTTGCAACGTATGACAACTGTTGCTGCATCTTGCGGGTATCAGTCAGGTCATGGAATACCAGGATAACGCCCAGCGGCGTATCTGCATTCGACATGATCGGGGATGCGGAGTAACGGATCGTATACTGCTTGCCATCATTACGATTCAGCGCCAGATCACTATTCGGCGCATGGGTTTCATGCTCGCGCAAACACCTGGTGACTGCTTCCTCGATAAACGACTGGCTGTCATCGTCAAATAATGAAAATACCCGTGTTACAGGCAGGCCACGCGCCATAGGACAGTCCCAGCCGGTCAGCTCCTCGGCGCGCGGACTGAGATATTCTATTTGCCCGTTTACGTCAGTGGTAACCACTGCCTCCGCGATTGAGTGGAGCGTAACTTCGGCACGTTCTTTCTCCTGCTGCAGTTCATATTCGGATGATTTGCGCTCGGTAATATCCAGTATGTAGCCAGAGTAGTGCATAACCGCCCCACCCGTTTCCCTGACCGGAACGGAGTAGTCATACACCCAGCGCAGGCTCCCGTCTTTACAGCGCACCCTGTAATCGATACCGACCGGTCGTGATCCGGCTGCACCGTTCAATTTCCAGGCAGCTGCCACCCGCTGTATATCAGCCGGGTGGACTATTTCTCTATACGAAACCTCATCTTTAACCAGCAGCTCGGCACTGTATCCGTATTGCGCCACGGTTGCTGAAATATATTCAATCTTCCAGTTGTCTGCTGCCGAACAACGGAATACGGTTACCGGACCGCTGGTAAAAAGCTGTTGCTCGGATATCAGGCTCTTCTCGATATTCTCACGGACCCTGACTTCTTCCTGCAGTTTATCGTTGGTAAACCGCAAACTGTTAACCAGCGACTGGTTCTCGGTGCGCAACTGCAGCGACTTGACCACATTCTGGTTGTAGTTGCGCGCGATGATAATAAGTACACCCGCAAATAACATCAGGATAAGACCGATATTCGACTGCAGGTTGCTGCTGTACACCAGCATCGATTGTGCCGGTATTAATATGCACGGCAACATGAAGGCAATATAGATCGACATCATTGCCGCGTAGGAGGAAACTGCGCCCGACACGATACCTGCCAGGCTAAGCAGTGTGAACACCTGGTATTCAAGCGGCCATGAAAAACTGAATATCAGGCCAATACAGCCCCAGATAATACCGGCGACCAGCGCACCGACAAAAAACATCGCCATCCATTTCGATGACAACTTCTCCTGCACGGATGCGCGCCGGTAAGCAAACACGAGACCGAGACGTAACACGGTCTGCACCGACTGGGCGATCAGCCAGATGACCAGGTAGCTATGCTCGGCGATGGACCATAAGCCACCAACCACCAGCCACGACAGGACGTAGGCCCCGATGATTGCCGACAGCGCCTGGGTATAGACAAGTTCAATTTGCTGACCTTCAACATCCGGGTCGAATACAACAACCTCGGCCACCATATCCGGCTCCAGCAGGTCATCGGGAATTCGTGGCTTGAAGGGCTGCATATCAGCCACGGGAGCTACCCCAACACGTGCGAGCGCACAGTGTCATCCGGCCATTTGGACAGACACATGGCCAGGCCCGGTAAAAATCAGGTAGATACATACCTCTGTATCGGATCATGGCAGCTAAAATTGAGCATTTCCGCGTCGCCCGCCAGCGCCGGCACCGTCGCTCATAACCATGCTATCTATATGATTAGATTGATTTATTTACTGACATTGGGTATTAATCGGGATGGTAAAACCGCCTCGCCGCGCCAGCTTCGGCCAGCCGCGGCTGTTTGCGCACCAGCAGGCCCGACTGGCCACGGTAGACCCGGTAGACGTAATGCTCGTCCATTCGGTCGTACACGGAACTGCCATACAGGGTATCCACCGGCGACAGGCGACCCGGGTAGCGTCCCATGATCACCGTGAGATCGGGCAGCTCCGCGCTATGCAGATCGTGGACCGACTGTGGCTCGCCAAGCTCGTCGGCAGCCGTGAGATAGCGGCTGCCAAGGCGCTCGATGCGATACATCGAATCGAATCCGAACAGGTTGGCCCAGGGCTGCCATTTGAGAAACCTCGCATCAAGCCGCCACTGGTCACCGGTCAGTTGACAGGTCTCTGCGGTACAGAAATCGCCCCATGCGAGCGTGGCCCTGAACTCACGCGGACCGGTCTGCATGAAGGTCAGTTCCGCTACCGGCGACTCGTCCGTCAGGCGATGCCAGGTATGCAGGTTGCTGCCCAGCATGACCGCAAACAGGCCCACAAGCAGGGCCAGCCCGTAAACCGGAAAAAGAATCATTCGCTTCATAGCGGGGACAGACCACGTTTTTCAGCAACGGCTGCAGTATATCCGACCGATCCGTGAAAAAACGTGGTCTGTCCCCGCAAAAAGAAAAGGCGGCAAAAGCCGCCTTTTCCGTCCAGCAGTTGTCCGTGCTGTGTTACTTCACAGTCGGGTCCAGCTCGCCGGATTCGTAACGCCTGTACATATCTTCCAGGTTGATCGGCTTGATCTTGGAAGCATTACCGGCCGTACCGAACGCTTCGTAACGCGCCTTGCAGATCTCCTTCATGCCTTCAGTGGCCGCCTTGAGATACTTGCGCGGGTCAAAGTTGGCAGGATTGTCATGCAGGTGCTTGCGAATGGCGCCGGTGGATGCCATGCGCAGATCGGTGTCGATATTAACCTTGCGCACACCGTGCTTGATGCCTTCCTGGATCTCTTCAACCGGCACACCATAGGTTTCGCCCATGTCACCGCCGTGATCGTTGATGATCTTCAGCCAGTCCTGCGGCACGGAAGAAGAACCGTGCATGACAAGATGCGTATCCGGAATACGGGCGTGGATTGCCTTGATGCGCTCTATGGCAAGAATGTCGCCGGTCGGCGGACGCGTAAACTTGTAGGCGCCGTGGCTGGTACCGATCGCGATGGCCAGTGCATCGGCCTTGGTATCCTCGATGAACTTGGCAGCCTCTTCCGGGTCGGTCAGCAGCTGGTCGTGTGACAGGACACCTTCGGCACCGGAACCGTCTTCCTCGCCGGCCATGCCGGTCTCGAGTGAACCCAGGCAACCCAGTTCGCCCTCTACGGAGACGCCGCAGGCATGCGCCATGGCGACAGTACGTGCGGTCACTTCCGCGTTGTACTCGTAGCTCATCGGTGTCTTCATGTCTTCACCGAGGGAGCCGTCCATCATGACGGAGCTGAAACCGAGCTGGATGGAACGCTGGCAAACAGACGGGGACGAACCGTGGTCCTGGTGCACAACCAGTGGAATATGCGGCCACTGCTCGACGGCAGCCTGGATCAGGTGGCGCAGGAACGGTGCACCGGCATAGGAACGCGCACCCGCCGAGGCCTGTGCGATAACCGGGCTGTCGGTTTCATCGGCCGCTTCCATGATGGCGTGCATCTGTTCCATGTTGTTGACGTTATACGCAGGACAGCCGTAGCCGTATTCGGCCGCGTGGTCCAGCAGTTGGCGAAGTGAAATAATGGCCATTGTCTTCTCCTCAAAACTTGCTAATTAATTGTACAAAGATTCCAGGTTAAAACCGGCTAGTGCAGCCAGCGACCGGCCATGGCCGGCAAAAAAACTATTGCTCAAGTATATCGTGCTCACCCACCGTAATGATTTTCATTGCGTTGGTACCACCGTGAACGCCCATCAGGTCACCCTTGGTGATGATAATCATGTCACCGTCGCGGACCGCACCCCTGCGCACGAGTTCGTCGATTGCTTCACGATTGACCGTTTCATGGTCAGGCGTGGTTACATCAAAACTGACCGGGTAAACACCCCGGTATAGCGTAACCTTCCTGCGTGTTTCGACATGCCGTGTCATGGCAAAGATCGGGATACCCGAACTGATGCGCGACATCCATAACGCAGTTGCACCGGACTCGGTGAGTGCAGCAATCGCCTTCACACCGAGGCTGTTGGCAGTATACATCGCCGCTTTGGCAATCGCCTCATCCGCCCGTTTGAAGCGCATATTGATACGACGTTCCGCGGTACTGGTCTTGCGCTGGCGCTCGGCACCGGCACAAATCCTGTCCATGGCCTCGATGACCTTGGCCGGATATTGCCCGGCCGCCGTTTCCGCAGACAGCATAACTGCGTCCGTTCCATCGATGACGGAATTCGCAACGTCGAATACTTCGGCACGCGTCGGAATCGGACTATCAACCATTGATTGCATCATCTGCGTGGCAGTAATGACGACACGGTCATGAGAACGCGCCACGCTGATGATACGTTTCTGCACGGCGGGTAATTCGGCATCACCGATTTCAACCCCCAGGTCACCGCGCGCGATCATCACGACATCAGCAGCCTCGATAATTTCCTCGAGTACTTCCAGCGCCTCGGCACGTTCAATTTTCGCAACAATACAGCCATGCCCGCCGGCTGCACGTAATAATTCACGAGCATTGTTATATCTTCAGCTGAACGCGGGAAGGATATGGCCACGTAGTCAGCGCCTATCTCCGCGGCCACCTTGATGTCCTCGCGATCCTTGTCCGTCAGCGACTTCGCCGAAAGACCGCCGCCCAGGCGATTGATGCCCTTGTTATTGGTCAGATAACCGCCAACAACCACACGGCAACGCACTTCCGCGCCGTCGACCTCCTCGACCCACAATTCCAGCAGGCCATCGTCGAGCATCAGCGTATCGCCACGCGCAACGTCCTCGGGCAAATTCTTGTAGGTAACACCGACACGCTCTTTCGTGCCTTCCATGGGATCCATGGCGGCATCGAGAATGAAGGTGTCATCCTTTTCCAGCTTGATGCGACCTTCACGAAAACGCTCGATACGAATCTTGGGGCCTTGCAGGTCGGCCAGCACGCCGACCTGGTGGCCGTGGGCACGCGCACGATTACGTACCGTCTCGGATCGCTTGATGTGATCTTCGTGGGTGCCGTGCGAGAAATTGATCCGCACCACATCCATACCGGCGCGGATCATGTCATCAAGGACATTCTCATCGTCCGTTGCCGGCCCGAGTGTTGCGACAATTTTCGTTCTTCTTGGCATATGTTTTATTAGTCCGGCACCCGAATTATGCTGCCTGTTTTATTTCGCCCGTGCCTCAAGCATAGCAACGGCGGGTAATGTTTTGCCTTCCAGGTATTCCAGGAAGGCACCGCCAGCCGTCGATATGTAAGTGACCTTGTCGTAGATATCGTACTTCTGGATAGCTGCGATCGTGTCGCCGCCACCCGCCAGACTGAAGCCGTCGGCATTGGCAATCGCCATTGAGACGGTTTTCGTCCCCTCGCCGAACTGGTCAAACTCGAACACGCCGACCGGACCGTTCCAGACGATAGTGCCCGCCTTGCTGATAATGTCTGCAAGTTCCTGTGCTGACTGCGGACCGATATCGAAAATCATGTCATCGTCTTCGACATCACCCGCGTCTTTCAGTACCGCCGGTTCGTTTTCATCGAAATTCTTGCCGCAGACAACATCAATGGCAATCGGTATGCTTGCGCCACGCGCTTTCATCTTTTCAATCAGCGCCTGCGCCGTTGGCACCAGGTCGTTTTCGCACAGCGACTTGCCGACATTCTTGCCGGTCGCCTTCAGGAAGGTGTTGGCGATACCGCCACCCACTACCAGTTGATCGACCTTCTCGGACAGCGCTTCCAGCACAGTCAGCTTGGTAGAAACCTTTGAGCCGCCGACGATGGCCACCATCGGGCGTGCCGGATCGGCCAGCGCCTTGGACAGTGCATCCAGCTCGCCTGCCAGCAGCAAGCCGGCACAGGCGGTCGGTGCAAACTTGCCGACACCGTGGGTGGAAGCCTGCGCACGGTGCGCGGTACCGAAGGCGTCCATAACGAAAACGTCACACAGCGCAGCGTACTGTTTAGCCAGACCTTCATCGTCATTCTTTTCGCCGGCGTTGAAACGCACGTTCTCAAACAGCACAACTTCGCCGTCACCCAGGTGTGGCGCATTGGCAAGGTAGTCCTTCACCAGCCTGACCGGCTTGCCCAGCTTGGCCGACATGTCCTCGGCGATCGGCTGCATCGAGTTTTCCTCGTCCGGCGCGCCTTCCTGCGGACGCCCGCGATGTGACATCACCATCACCTTGGCGCCGGCGTTCATGCAGTGCTCGACGGTCGGCATGGACGCGGTAATACGCGCATCGGATGTTACCTTACCGTCCTTGACCGGCACGTTGAGGTCAGCGCGGATCAATACGCGCTTGCCGGCAAGATCAAGATCAGTCAGCTTGATAAAAGACATGGGTACTCCCTATTCAATTCTTCCAGCCACCTCGCGCAAAGCCGCGAAGTCGCAAAGTAAATCTTCAAACAACCCTCTCCAGTAACAGGCCGAAGACGCCCGACTGATGCAGGTCATACCGGTTCAGCATGCAAGCATTCAGTCAGGCGCCTTCAAACGTTGTCCGGAAAGTATCCGCCCGTCAGGCGACGTGCTCTACCATGCGCAGCATGTTGCAGGTATAGCCGTACTCGTTGTCATACCAGGACACGACCTTGATGAAGGTGCTGTCCAGTGCAATACCGGCGCCCGCATCGAAGATCGACGGGGTGGTACGGCCACGGAAGTCGGTTGATACAACCTTGTCTTCGGTGTAACCCAGCACACCGGCAAGATCACCGGACTCCGACGCAGCTTTCATGGCAGCACAGATGTCGTTGTAGGCAGCATCGCTGTTCAGTTCACAAGTCAGGTCGACCACGGACACGTCGGATGTCGGCACACGGAAAGCCATACCGGTCAGTTTGCCGTTCAGTTCAGGCAGTACCACGCCCACGGCCTTGGCCGCACCGGTGGATGACGGGATGATGTTTTCGAGAATACCGCGACCACCGCGCCAGTCCTTGGCGGACGGGCCGTCAACGGTCTTCTGCGTGGCAGTGGCTGCATGCACCGTGGTCATCAGGCCGCGCTTGATGCCCCACTTGTCGTTCAGTACCTTGGCAACCGGTGCCAGGCAGTTGGTGGTGCAGGACGCGGCGGAAACAATCGCCTGGCCGTCATAGGTGTTGTGGTTCACGCCGTAAACGAACATCGGCGTACCGTCCTTGGACGGCGCACTCTGCACGACCTTCTTGGCGCCGGCAGTAATGTGCTTCTGACAGGTCTCTTCGGTCAGGAAGAAACCGGTGCACTCGATGACGAGATCAGCACCAATGTCGCCCCACTTCAGGTCAGCACGGATCGCGCTCTGCAGTCAGGCGAATCTTCTTGCCATTGACGACCATGTTGCTGCCATCAACGGAGATATCACCGTCGAAATTGCCATGTACGGAATCGTACTGCAGCATGTATGCGAGGTAATCGGCGTCCAGCAGATCATTGATGCCAACCACTTCAATGTTCGGGAAGTCCTTGCTGATGGCACGGAACGCCATGCGGCCGATACGACCAAAGCCATTAATACCGACTTTAATAGTCATGCTCTTTCTCCTGATTATTAATTAAATAGATAAAATACAGCCGCCCCGGAGGGGCGGCAAAAACAGTTACAGGACGCTGTTGATCGCCTTGACCACGTTATCAACAGTGAAACCGAAGTACTCGAACAGGTCCTTGTCCGGCGCAGACTCGCCAAAGCGGTCAATACCGACCACTGCACCGTTCAGGCCAACGTACTTGTACCAGCCCTGGGTCACAGCTGCTTCAACTGCCACGCGGGCGGTAACGGCTGCGGGCAGAACCGACTCGCGGTAGGCATCGTCCTGCTTGTCGAAGACAGACGTGGACGGCATGGAAACAATACGTACCTTCTTGCCGGATAACTTTTCGGCTGCACCCGTAGCCAGCGCCACCTCGGAACCGGTCGCAATAATGATGACATCCGGTGTGCCGTCGCAATCCTGCAGGATATAACCGCCACGGGTAATATCCTTGATCTGCGCATCGGTGCGCGTCTGATGCGGCAGTCCCTGGCGCGAGAAGATCAGGCAGCTCGGACCATCCTTGCGCTCGATTGCCTGTTGCCAGGCAACGGCACTCTCGACCGTATCGCAGGGACGCCACACGTTCATGTTCGGAATCATGCGCAGCGTCGGGATCTGCTCGACGGCCTGGTGGGTCGGACCGTCCTCGCCCAGACCGATGGAATCGTGCGTGTAAACGAAAATGCTCGGCACCTTCATCAGTGCGGCCATGCGCAAGGCATTGCGCGCGTACTCGGAGAACATCAGGAAGGTCGCACCGAACGGGATAAGACCGCCATGCAGTGCCAGGCCGTTCATGATGGCGGACATACCAAACTCACGCACACCGTAATTGATGTAGTTGCTGTCAGGCGTGTCGGCACGCATCGGCTTGTAGCCGTCCCACTCCGTGAGGTTGGAGCAGCCAAGGTCGGCGGAACCGCCGAAGATCTCCGGCAACAGTGGCGCATAACCATTGATTGAGTTCAGTGACGCCTTGCGGGTGGCCACAGACTCGCCCTTTGCATTGACACTGGCGATAAACTCGGCCGATTTCGCAGCCCAGTCTGCCGGCAATTCACCGGCCATGCGACGTTCGTACTCGGCTGCCAGCTCCGGATGGGCAGCCTTGTAGGCGGCGAATTTCTCGTTCCATGCACTCTCGGCGCTTGCACCCTTGTCCCTGGCATTCCAGGCAGCGTAGATATCATCCGGCACGACAAATGGATCATGCGTCCAGCCCAGCTCCTTGCGGGTCAGTACAATTTCGTCGTCACCGAGCGGCGCACCGTGACAATCGTGCGTACCCGCCTTGTTCGGCGAACCGTAACCGATAACCGTCTTGCAGCAGATCATGGTCGGCTTGTCGGTAACGGAACGTGCCTCGTCGATTGCCTGCTGAATCGCAACCGGATCATGTCCGTCAACACCGGCAACAACGTGCCAGCCATAGGACTCGAAACGTTTTGGCGTATCGTCAGTGAACCAGCCTTCAACGTGACCATCGATGGAAATACCGTTGTCGTCCCAGAACGCAACCAGCTTACCCAGGCCCAGCGTACCGGCGAGCGAACAGGCTTCGTGGGAAATACCTTCCATCAGGCAGCCGTCACCAAGGAAAACCCAGGTGTTGTGATCGACAATGTCATGGCCGCTACGATTGAATTCAGCTGCCAGCGAACGTTCGGCAATCGCCATGCCGACTGCATTGGTGATGCCCTGTCCCAGCGGACCGGTGGTGGTCTCGACACCCGGCGCATAACCGTACTCGGGGTGACCCGGTGTCTTTGAATGCAACTGGCGGAAGTTTTTCAGGTCATCGATGCTCAGATCGTAACCGGTCAGATGCAACAGCGAATAAATCAGCATCGAGCCATGGCCGTTGGAAAGGACAAACCGGTCGCGATCAGACCATTTCGGATTGGACGGGCTGTGCTTCAGGTTATCGTTCCATAACACCTCGGCGATATCCGCCATACCCATCGGTGCACCAGGATGTCCTGACTTCGCCTTCTGCACGGCGTCCATGCTGAGGGCGCGAATGGCGTTCGCAAGTTCTTTACGCTGGGCCATGTTGTTCTCCTGTTCTGATTTTGAATTCTGTGCTGTCGTTGTCATCGCGATGACACCGGGAAATTCATCTGGCAGACCATCAAGCCTGGCTGCCCATCCCGGGTTCGGCGACAAAAAAAGCCTCCCGTGCCGATCCGCACCGAGGCAGTCATTGCGTTGTGTTCTTCGATCATGGCAAACGCAGGTATCCCTGCGGTCCACCGACCATCGTCACCTTGACAAGGCGCGTTATTCTCCCCTAGTTTGTGGCGCACGGCAATAGCACGGGGCTGCCCGACCACGCGTCAGTCACTTAGGGGTTTATTGCGGTATAACAATAACTTATTGACTGCCGATTCAGGCAGTCTCAATTGATTCACGCCACTTGATCGAGCAACCAATACTTGGAATCTGGTCAGCCGGCCCACGGCCCGTCTCCCCGACCAGGCGCATCGCGTTGAACAGGTCGCGACGCGCATCCACGGGCGCGGGCTCCTGCCCGCTTGCGTCCAGCCGCCCGCGGTACTGGAGGCCGAGATCCGCGTTGTAGCCGAAGAAATCCGGAGTACAAACAGCACCATAGGCGATGGCGACGGCCTGGCTCTCGTCCAGCAGGTAGGGAAAGGGAAAATCAAACTCACGCGCCACTGCCTGCATGTTCTCGAAGCTGTCTTCCTTATATAAGGTTGGGTCGTTGGACATGATCGCGACGCTGTGCACGCCGAGATCACGCAGTTCCCGCGTATCGCGGACCAGGCGGTCGCGAATGGCCTGCACAAACGGACAGTGATTACAGATGAACATGACGAGCAGCCCATTAGGCCCGCGGCAATCTTGCAGCGACCAGTCACGTCCGTCGACACCGGGCAGGTTAAAGTCTGGTGCCGGGGTGTCGAATTCACAAACAGGTGTTTCGGTGCGAGCCATTGGGATCTCCATCGGGCCAGTTGGTCTGATTACACTAGACGAGCGTAGTCAGGATGAAAATATCACTTACGTACTGTAAACTTGATCGATTGTCTGTCACTTAAACTAAATAATATGACTAAATTTCAAGTATTTACATCAGAATCCGTTTCCGAGGGGCATCCGGACAAGGTTGCCGACCAGATTTCCGATGCCGTTCTCGACGCCATCCTCACCGACGATGCGCATGCACGCGTGGCGGTCGAGACCATGGTCAAGACCGGCATGGTCATCATAGCAGGTGAGGTAACCACCAGCGCCTGGGTCGATCTCGAGGAAATCGTCCGTCAAACCGTGCGCGATATTGGTTATGACAGCTCCGAAGTCGGCTTTGACTGGGCGTCCTGCGCCGTCATGAACGCCATCGGCAAGCAGTCGCCCGACATCGCCATGGGCGTTGACGAAACCGAGGACCATGAACAGGGTGCCGGCGACCAGGGCCTGATGTTCGGCTATGCCAGCAACGAAACGGACGTGCTGATGCCCGCCCCGATCACCTATTCACATCGCCTGGTAAAACGCCAGGCGGAGGTGCGCAAGAACGGCACGCTGCCGTGGCTGCGCCCGGATGCCAAGAGCCAGCTCACGTTCCGCTATGAAAACGACCGGCCGGTCGGCATCGAAGCGGTCGTGCTGTCGACGCAACACGATCCCGATATCGAACTGGATGCCATTCGCGAAGCCGTCATGGACGAAATCATCAAGCCCGTGCTGCCCGCCGAGTGGCTGGATCAGTGCGCACAGGAAAATATCCATATCAACCCGACCGGTCGCTTCGTGATCGGCGGTCCGGTGGGTGATTGCGGCCTGACCGGGCGCAAGATTATCGTCGACACCTATGGCGGCATGGCCCGCCATGGCGGTGGTGCTTTCTCCGGCAAGGACCCGAGCAAGGTCGATCGCTCGGCCGCCTATGCGGCACGCTATGTTGCGAAGAACATCGTCGCCGCAGGGCTGGCGGATCGCTGCGAAATCCAGGTGTCCTATGCCATCGGTGTCGCCGAACCGACTTCCATCACCATCAATACCTTTGGTACCGGCAAGCTGGATGAAGCACGGCTCGAGGACACTGGTGCGCGAACACTTTGACCTGCGCCCGCGTGGCCTGGTCAAGATGCTGGACCTGCTGAAACCGGGGTACCTGCAAACAGCCGCCTATGGTCACTTTGGTCGCGAAGACAGTCACTTTACCTGGGAACAAACAGACAAGGCAGCCGCACTGCGCGATGCCGCCGGCCTGCAACAATCAGAACAATCCGCCTGACAGACACGAGGACAAGCATGAGCACGCAAACAGCAGAGAACCTGGCGCCGGACTACAAGGTTGCCGATATCGAACTGGCCGACTGGGGCCGCAAGGAAATTGCCATTGCCGAAACGGAAATGCCCGGACTCATGGCATTACGCGAAAAATACGGGAAAGAAAAACCGCTCAAGGGCGCGCGCGTCGCCGGCAGCCTGCATATGACGATCCAGACTGCCGTGCTCATCGAGACCCTTATCGATCTCGGTGCCGAAGTTCGCTGGGCCTCGTGCAATATCTTCTCCACGCAGGACCATGCCGCCGCCGCCATTGCCGCGCGCGATATCCCGGTCTATGCCTGGAAGGGTGAGACACTGGACGATTACTGGCAGTACTCGCACAACATCATGGAATGGCATGACGGCGGCACGCCGAACATGATCCTTGATGATGGCGGTGACGCCACCATGCTGATCATCCTCGGCTCGAAAGCAGAAAAAGATCCGTCCGTGCTCGATAATCCGGGTAGCGAGGAAGAAGTAGCGCTGTACAACAGCATCAAGAAACGCCTGGCAGAGAAACCCGGTTTCTATTCAAACATCCTGAAAAATATCCAGGGTGTTACCGAGGAAACAACCACGGGTGTGCATCGCCTCTACCAGATGCAGGAAAGCGGCGAGCTGCCGTTCCCGGCCATCAACGTCAACGACTCGGTCACCAAGAGCAAGTTCGACAACCTGTACGGCTGCCGCGAATCACTGGTTGATGGTATCAAGCGTGCAACCGATGTCATGATTGCCGGCAAGATCGCGGTCGTCATCGGTTACGGCGATGTCGGCAAGGGTTGCGCACAATCACTCAAGGGACTGGGTTGCACCGTGTGGGTGACGGAAATCGATCCTATCTGCGCGTTGCAGGCAGCGATGGAAGGCTACCGTGTCGTCACCATGGATGATGTCGCTGACAAGGCGAACATTTACGTCACCGCAACCGGTAACTTCAACGTTATCACCCATGATCACATGGTGAAGATGCGGGACCAGGCGATTGTCTGCAACATCGGCCATTTCGATAACGAAATCGACATTGCCGGCATGAAGCAGTACGAGTGGGACAACATCAAGCCGCAGGTCGACCACATCATTCTGCCGAGTGGTAACCGCATCATCCTGCTGGCCGAAGGCCGCCTGGTGAACCTTGGCTGCGCTACCGGTCATCCAAGCTTCGTCATGTCCAACAGCTTCACCAACCAGACGCTTGCGCAAATCGAGCTCTGGACCCGCGGCGACAACTACGGCAACGAAGTCTACACACTGCCGAAGATACTGGACGAGGAAGTCGCGCGCCTGCATCTCGGCAAGATTGGCGCCAACCTGACTAAACTGACGCCACAACAGGCTGACTACATCGGCGTAGACGTGAACGGGCCATACAAGCCCGAGCAATACCGCTACTAGCCAGCAACAGAGAACAGGAACCTGTAGGAGCGCCTTACAAGGCGCGAATTTCAATGACAATGATCGCGCCTTGTAAGGCGCTCCTACGGTACTCTTTCATCGTGTATTACACCGCGCGCGGTGTATTGGAAAGCAAACAGATAACATGCCAGGTAACACACCGGACTTCAGCTTCGAATTCTTCCCCCCCAAGACTGCGGACGGGAAAGAGAAACTGCGCTCAACACAGGCAAAACTTGCCCAACTCAAGCCGCGATTCTTTTCAGTTACCTTTGGCGCCGGTGGCTCGACCCGGGATCACACGTTTGAAACCGTAACCGATATTCAACAGGCAACCGGCATTGAAACTGCGCCGCACATCTCGTGCATCTGTTCGACCCGGGAAAACATCGGCGAGATGCTGGCGAACTACCGCAACAATGACATCAGGCATATCGTCGCATTGCGTGGTGATATGCCATCAGGCATGGTCGAGGCAGGCGAATTTCGCTACGCCAATGAACTGGTTGAATTTATCCGCGAGGAAACCGGCGATCATTTCCATATCGAGGTAGCCGCCTATCCCGAATATCACCCGCAGGCAAGCAGCCCGGACCGGGACCTGGCGAATTTCAAGCGCAAGGTTGTCGCCGGCGCAAACAGTGCTATCACGCAATATTTCTATAATGCCGATGCCTATTTCCGTTTCCTGGAACGCTGCGAAAAGGCAGGCATCACAATCCCGATTGTGCCGGGCGTTATGCCCATCACGAATTATCACCAGCTGGCACGCTTCTCCGACGCCTGCGGCGCGGAGATACCTCGCTGGATTCGCAAGCGGCTGGAGGTCTACGGTGAAGACACCACGTCGATCTGTGCATTCGGCGAAGAAGTCGTCACCGGCCTGTGTGAACAGTTACTGGCACAGGGCGCACCGGGACTGCACTTCTACACGACTGAATCGCTCCTCACCTTCTGTGGCCATCTGGAAAAAACTGGGTTTGTCGAAAAAATAACACCTGTTTCGCGCAAAGCCGCCAAGGCGCAAAGAAAAGACTTGCCACAGAGAACACAAAGAACACAAAGAACACAAAGAACACAAAGATTAATAATTGAAAAACAAGAGAACCTATGATGTGTCGTCATTGCGACGACTACATGGAGAAGGTGAGCACGCATAGCGAGTGAGAGGCTGGCCTGGGCCATGTGTGAGGCACGAGTCCATGTACATCGCGCCCGCAATGACGGCGTTTTGATAAATAAATATAGGTTCCTAAAATTATTTTCCGGCGTAAAATATATTTCTAACACCCGGAATATAAATCAGCCTTAGTCGTAATCCCTGCAAAGGCGTGAGTATCTGTGTGACATAAAGACTTTCTTTGCGCCTTCGCGACTTCGCGCGACAATATTTTCTGGTAAATTCACCCCATGACCAACGCAGAACTTTCCAAACGCGACCTGTCCGTCCTGTGGCACCCATGCACACAGATGAAGGACCATGAGACGTTGCCGGTCATACCGATCCGGTCCGGAAAAGGTGCATGGCTTGAAGACTTCGAAGGCAACCGCTACCTGGACGCCATCAGCTCATGGTGGGTGAATCTGTTCGGGCATGCCAACCCGCGCATCAATGCCGCACTGAAAGATCAGCTTGAGTCACTGGAACATGTGCTGCTCGCCGGCTTTACGCACGAACCCGTCATCGAGCTGTCCGAACGACTCGTGGAAATCACACCACCTGGCCTCGACCGGTGTTTTTACGCCGACAACGGTTCCTCGGCAGTAGAAGTCGCGCTGAAAATGAGCTTCCACGCGTGGCTTAACCAGGGAAAGTCCGGTAAAACAAAATTTGTCACCCTGGAAAACAGCTACCACGGCGAAACACTGGGCGCACTGGCCGTGGGTAATGTCGAACTGTATCGAAAAACCTACAAGCCACTGCTGCTTGAAACCATCACCGCGCCCTCGCCCGACTGCTACCTGCGCGAACCGGGCGAGAGCTGGCGCGCGTACAGTCTGCGCCAGTTTGAAAAAATGGATACTATTCTCCGCCGGCAAGCCGGAGAAATATGTGCCGTCATCATCGAACCGCTGGTGCAGTGTGCCGGCAACATGCGCATGTATCACCCGGTGTACCTTGAGCGCCTGCGCAATGCCTGCAACCGTTACGGCATACACCTGATCGCCGATGAAATCGCCGTCGGATTCGGCCGCACCGGCACCCTGTTTGCCAGTGAGCAGGCCGGTATTACACCCGACTTTCTGTGCCTGTCCAAGGGCTTGACCGGTGGTTACCTGCCGTTGTCGGTTGTAGTGACACGCAACAACATTTATGAACAGTTCTATGATGATTACGAGAACCTGACAGCCTTTCTGCATTCACACAGTTATACCGGTAACCCGCTGGGCTGCCGGGCCGCGCTCGCTACGCTGGACATTTTCAACGACGATGACGTCATCGGGAACAATGCCAAACTGGCGAAGGCCATGCAGACGGCCACCGCGGAGCTGGTCGACCATCCACACGTTGCAGAGGTACGACAAACGGGCATGATCCTGGCTATCGAAATGGTGAAGGACAAGGCAAGTCGAGAGCCGTGGGACTGGAAGGAACGACGCGGCCTGCATGTTTACCGGCATGCCCTGAAGAATGGTGTACTGTTACGCCCGCTCGGCAATGTCATTTATTTCATGCCGCCCTATGTCGTAACGACTGATGAAATTTCCCTGATGGCGCGGGTCGCAAGGGACGGCATCGACGCGGCTGCCCGTGGCTAGTGGCATGCGCATACCTCGCGTCTACCTGCAGCAGGACCTGGCAAGCAGTGCAACCATCACCGTCAGCGGTCAAACCGCTCATCATGTCACGCATGTCCTGCGACTGCGTGAGCGCGCAACCCTCAGGGTATTTAACGGTGATGGCAATGAATACGCTGCCACATTCACAGGTAAGGGCCGCGGCGAAATAACCCTGGAAATCGGTGCTGCGGTCGACACCCTGCCGGAATCCGGCCTGACCATCCGGCTGGCACAGGGCATTGCCCGCAATGACCGCATGGACCTGATACTGCAGAAATCCGTCGAGCTGGGTGTCAGCGAAATACAGCCACTCTGGATGCAACGCAGCCAGAGTCATCTGCGCGGTGAACGACTGGATAAACGTATTCGTCACTGGCAGGGCGTCATCTCCAGTGCCTGCGAACAGTGCGGTCGTGCAACACTACCGACACTGCAACCACCGCTTGCCTACCCGGACTGGTTAGCCGGAAATCATAACAGCGGGCTCGGGCTGATGTTGCAACCGGACAGTCAGACAGTGCTCGCCGACCTGGCGAATCCGGACGGGACCATTACGCTACTGGTCGGACCGGAGGGCGGGATGAACGGGGAAGAAAAGGCACAGGCCGAAGCGGCCGGCTTTACCGGTGTGCGCCTCGGCGCAAGAATACTGCGCACCGAAACGGCCGCGCTGGCGGCGTTGTCAGGTATACAAACCCTGTGGGGTGATTTTCGCTAGCGGGTATTGAATCGCGCCTGCAAGGCGCTCCCACAATTATAATCAGTGTAGGAGCGCCTTGCAGGCGCGATAGAATGTGTCAATTGCGTAGGAGCGCCTTACAGGCGCGATTATATAATCAGGCAGCCCTTGCCGAACTGCTCCTCGAGCATGCCCTGCAGGTAATCCAGGTCGGGAATAACGGCCTCTTCGTTGCCGATACGCACCATGCACTGCAAACCCTCATCCTCAAAGTCCGAGAATTCATCGGGCGTATCATGTCCAAACTGTATCAGGCCGGGAAGGCCGGCGGTAACAATGGCATAGTTCTGCACCGTGCTGTCGGGACGCACCGAGTTGACGATCATGAGTCGTGAAAATACCGGGTTGGATGGCACGCGGATTCCGCACAGTGCTTCCAGCGAGAGAACGGCGATATCTTCGCCACGCCACTTCACCGTACCAAGCACCCAGTCCGGCGTATCCGGTTGTGGTTCGGGAATACGATAGCTGCTGATCTCGGCTACCGCCATGTTTGGCAGCAACAGATTCATACCCCTCAGCGGGACCCACAAACTGCGAATCTTTTCCTGACTTGTTTCCACTTTCTGATCCTCCGGTGCCCGTTACCCTCAGGCTTCGGCAATTTCGCCTGTTACGCCGATAATCTGGTGAATGGAATCCAGCAGGTCGGACTCCTGGTATGGCTTGCCAAGATAACGCTGCACGCCGATCTGCTCTGCACGCTCGCGGTGCTTGTCACCCGTACGTGATGTAATCATGATAATCGGTACATGCCTGAGATTGTCATCGTTGCGCATGTGTGTTGCCAGCTCGAAACCATCCATACGCGGCATCTCGATATCCAGCAGCATAATATCCGGGACGCTCTCCTGCAGCTTGCCCATGGCATCCACACCGTCTTTGGCAGTCACAACCCTGTAGCCATTGCGCTCCAGCAGGCGTGTCGTCACCTTGCGCACGGTAATCGAGTCATCAACCACCATAACAACAAGCTCGCCGCTTGACTGATCGACGCGTGTTACGGTCGATGATGTCAGTGATACAGCTTCGCGACGCGATACAGCCACCATGTCCAGGATCATAACGACGCGCCCGTCACCAAGAATCGTGGCACCCGAAATACCATCCACGGTACTGAGCTGCGGGCCAACCGGCTTGATGACGACTTCACGTATACCCTGCAGGGCTTCGACGTGGAAGCCGATGCGTTTCTCGCCGGCACGAACCAGCAGCACCGGTACCTGTTCACGTTCACCCGGATAGGTCACATTGCCGGTTTCCAGCAGGCTGGCCAGATGTCTCAACCGGTATTCGTTACTGCCGTATTCAAATAGCTGCTGACCGTCGTTGTAACATTCCCTTAATTCCTCGGGATAGAAACGAACTACACCTTCGACACTGGCCAGTGGTACACAGAACGTTTCATCGCCGGCCGTCACCAGCATCCCCTGGTTGATAGCAAGCGTGTATGGCAGGCGCACGGTAAATGTTGCACCCTTGCCCGACTCTGATTCGATATGCAGCGAACCGCCCAACTGCTTCACTTCGCTGTTTACCACGTCCATGCCGACACCACGCCCTGATATCTGCGTAACCTCGCTGGCAGTACTGAAGCCGGTTTGCAGTACGAACTGGATAATATCCTCATCCGGAAGATCCGAATCCTCGGTGATCATGCCGCGCTCAATAGCGCGCTTGCGGATAGCATCGATTTGCATACCGGCACCGTCATCGGTAATACGTAACACGATTTCCGAGCCATCCCGTTCAAACTCGATATCGATATTGCCTGTCACCGGCTTGCCGGCCGCCTTGCGGACACGCGGCAATTCAATGCCGTGCGCAACTGAATTTCGCAACATGTGTTCGAGCGGCGCGATAATGCGCTCAACAACCGCGCGATCCATTTCGCCATCTTCACCGACCAGTGAAACCTCGACCTTCTTGTCCAGCTGGCGGGCTGCCTGGCGTGCAATCCGGCGCAACCTCGGCGACAGACTTACGAACGGTATCATGCGTGTACGAATCAGGTTTTCCTGCAGTTCCGTACTCACGCGTGACTGTTGCAGCAACAGGGTTTCGGAATCGCGGGTCGTGTTTTCCATCAGGTCCTGCAAACTGCTCAAGTCACTGATACTTTCCATCAAGGAGCGCGACAGCTGCTGCAGGTTGGAATACCTGTCCATCTCAAGCGGGTCGAAATCCGCATTACGTTGATCAGACTCCTGCTCATAGCGGTGCAGGACCTGCGCCTCGGTTTCCATTTCGAGCTGGCGTAACTGTTCACGCAAGCGGCTGATGGTCTGGTCAAGCTCGGACAGGTTGAAGCGATAGTCACTGATCTGCTTCTCCATGCGCGCGCGGTAGATATTGATCTCGCCTGCATGGTTAACCATGTTATCCAGCATCTCTGACTGGACCTTGACCTGCTCGCCACGTGTCTGTGTCTGACTGTCATGGCCTGCCACCAGCCGTGGCGGCGTGGCTCTGTGCAGTGATTCTGACTGCGCCTGTACATCTTTAAACGGTACATGGGACTGACTGTCATCGACAGCCTCCACCTGGTCATCCGTTGCGACAGATGACTCTTCCTGTTCGTCAGCTGCGTCAACCGGCTGCGTCTCAATTGACTGCTCAGGTTCGGGCGCGGATTCAGTAGCGATATCCGGCACATCGCCGCCATCGATGACAATTTGCAGACCGGCTTCGAGATTGGTCGCTGCAGCCGTCAACTCGTGATTCCTGACCTTGTCGACCATATCTGCAAGGCGGTCATGCGCATCGGCCAGCAAGCCAAACAGCTCCGGCGAACATTTAACGCGGTTTTCGGTAACCTCTGTCATGAGCGATTCAACCGCATGACTCAGGTTGCCAATATGTTCAAGGTCCATCATGCGTGCACTGCCCTTCAGGGTGTGCAGGTGACGCTGGAACTCCTCCATATATTCGCTGTTGTCCGGCGCCTGTGACCAGCTGCGTAATGCCGCTTCGCTGGCTTCCATAACCTCGCTCGATTCCTCGACGAAGATTTCGTACAACTCGGGATCCATATCCGCATAGGGATCCACCGTCGCGGTCGCTGCAACAGCGGCCACTTCGGCCTGCGACGGAATTTCCGCGACATCAGCAGTGTCTTCCGTATCCACAGTATCAGACACAGTTTCCTCGACGACTGCCTCAACCTCATCGTCCGGACTGGCAACATCCGCTGCTATCATTGCATCGACAAGATCCGCACTCTCAGTTTCGTCATCCGCACTGTCAACCGCCGGTTCCTGCTCGCCGGAATCTTCCGACGTACCCGGGAGGCTGTCTGCCTCCGCGGTGTATTCAGGCTCTTCCTGCAGACTCTCTGCAGCATCTTCGGCATTACCGTGGCTGTCCGCTGCCAGCATGGCATCATCCAGCTCTGCGTCATCTATCGCGCCGACCGCTTCATCACCGGCAGTTTCGGCAACATCCGGATCAACCTGGAGAGCTTCAACATCAAGACTTCGGCGGTCGTATCAAAGTTATCCGCTTCAACTGACATGACCTCTGCATCAGCCTCTGCAGGCAATTCTTCCGCCGCAGACGCTTCAACAATCGCCGATACATCTACGGACGGTTGCGTATATACAGGTACATTTTCTACCGGTGGTAACGCTTCGATGCGTGTGCACAGAATGTCCAGAATTGTTTCGTCACTGGACTTATCAGGCAGCGCGTCAACCATGCGGGAGATTTCTATCGTACAGTCACGCAACACTTCAAATGCGGACTTGCCCACTTCACGCCCGTCTTCGTGAATTGCACCGAACCAGCCATACAGCCCGTCTGCAAGACGACCAATCGCCGGCATTTCGGCTGACTCCGAGATACCGGACAGGGTATGCAGGGCACGGTACAGGCCGTCACTCACCTGCCCGGGCGCCGAATAAGCTGCGACCCACTCGTTAATTGTTTGCAGGTGCTCGCGACTCTCGTTAGTGAAGATCTCGAGCAGGGACGATTCATCATCTGTCTCAGGCTCTGCCACGACCGCTTCCGGCTCAGCAACCTCTTCCACCTCTTCATCATCGAACGCATGCTCAACAGCAATAGACAGCTGCCTGCCATTAGCCAGTGTCGTGGCCTGCTCCATCAGGTCCTGGATATCCACACCCGACCCGTCCGCATCGCGAATCTCGTCAAGCATGCGGGAGAGGGTGTCGGGCACCTTGACCATAAAGGTAAACAGGCCGGCACTTTGCTGGATCTGGCCCTCATGGAGACGGTTAAACAGCAGTTCGACAATATAGGCGAACTCGCCAATACGCATGGCACCTGCCATGCGTCCACTGCCTTTCAGAGTATGGAAACTGCGACGCAGCTCGGACGTCAGATCGGCGCTCGCCGGCTTCGCCACCCAGGCGGGTATAGCAACCGATATTTTATCAAATTCTTCACCTGCTTCTTCCAGGAAGATCTCGACGATCTCTTCGTCCGCATCCTCACTGAGTACCGCAAAGTCAGTCGCAACGCTAACCGGTATCTGCTCCACGGCCGGCATCGTATCTGCGGGCTCCGCAGCTTCGACCGTAACGGACTCCTCGACCGGCACATCAACCGCCGGTTGCAGTTCAGCAGGTGCAGCTGCTTTGGCACCCGGCACGCTGCATGCATGCGCCTTGCGTGGAAAGTCGTTAATAGCATCCGCCAGGACCGCCGCCGGGTTTTTAACCTGCTCCAGCAGTGCGGACACTGCCATCGGTGACTGCCGCAACAGCTCGACGACCTGCGTACTTGCATCCACCGTTCCCTCCAGCAGACTATTCACCAGGTTTTCCATCGCCCACGAAAATTCGCCGGTCGCCATGGCACCAACCATCCGCCCGCTACCTTTCATGGTATGGAATGAACGTCGAATCTCGGTCAGTGCATCCAGATCAGCAGGATCATCACACCACTGCGGAATAAGCGCCGTAATTTTTTCGAGTTCCTCGGTCGCTTCTTCAATAAATATTTCGATAATTTCCGGGTCACCATCGCGATTGATGGCTGGCAGCGAGGTGATATCCGCTTCGCCGCCGGACACGGCAGCCTGAACGTTAAACGGTTCTGCAGCAATCTCTTTGGGCGCGGTGTTATTCGGCTCGTCTACAACACGTATGTCTGCAACGCCCGAGTCATCGTCTTCTTCACCAGATGACTCGGTCACGGGCGGACAGGCATAGCCAAGTTTCTCAAGGCTTTCCCCGGCGATATCCATCGCGCGCTGTCCGTAATCGCGGTTTTCGGACAGCTCTTCTACACAGTACTCGATACTGCAAATAGCGTCTGCCAGGGTATCAAGGTCTTCCTCGGACAATTCCCGGTGACCGGTAACAAGTTCCCTGGCAATGAATGTCTTGACCATGCTGGTGGCCGCCGCAAGCCGCTCCTGGCCGGCCAGCTGCAGCCCGCCATGGATACGGTTCAGTATTACCGGCACATCCACGAGCAGTTCAAAATCACCGCATGAACGCAGGAATTCATTAATCGAATCCTTGGCGCTCGTCATATCGTCCATTACCGCACTGATAACTGCTTCACGACCCTGCTTGAAGGTCGCATCACTACTGTCACTACCGGACTGCTGGCTCTCTATCGTCGCCGATATATCCGCCAGCGCGTCTTCGATCGCGACCAGCGTATTCGCCATATCAATATAATCATCATCAGAAATCTGTTGTGTGCCCTCGGCACAGTCACGCAGCATCTGCTCGTTACCGGACACGACATCGCCAAGCCTGTCCATACCGATCATGCCAAGCATGTTACCCAGTGCGTGGAGTTCGTCGGCTACCGTAACGAGGACTTCGTTATTGCCGCGATCGCCCTTCAGGAACGCATCGAGCTGCTCCTTGATGCGCACGATATCTTCGCGCACTGTCCCCGAAACCGTCTGCAGCAACTCTTCACTGCATCCGGATAACCCGCCAGCATCCTCGGATGCTTCATCGGCAGACAGCTTGTCCAGACGATAGGTCGACCTGATTTCTGCCAGCCGCGGTGACTGCGCGTCCGAGGTGTGCAGATGGAACAGCAGGTTCTTCAACAGGTCATCGGTAATAACATCCGCGAATACCGCTTCGCCGTTATCCATAAGACGTTTTATCTGTCGGTCAATCTGGCTAAACTGTCGCTTGATTGCCGGCGTGACTTCAAGTTCCCCGTCCCGCAGTAATTCGGCAACACCGGCACTGACCCACCAAAGGCGTGCGACCGGCTCACTTGCAGCATTTTCCTGCAGCTGCTCCAGCACACCGACCATTGTCTGCAGGCCTTCCCCATTCTCACCGTTGCGATACCAGTCCAGCAGCCCGCCCTGGAAACGTACCCGTGCAGTCTTTGCAGCAGCCACGACATCCCGCTGTGAATGATCTGCGCGCACGTCGAATACGGAGGTCGGCACACGCACGGAAAGGTCCGGCGAGAATACGGCATCTTCTTCCAGCGGCTGCACTCCACGACTGGCGCGCAGGCTGTTGACCAGCGGAAACAGGGCAGCCGGGTTATCCGTGCGTCCGGACTTCAGGCTGTACAGGTACTCCGGCAATTCCAGGAAGCCCTGCATCAATAATTCGAGCGATATATCAGGCTCGCGGATTGAATCAAGCAACAGATCCGCAAGCACCTCTTCCATTTCACCGGTCAGGAGGTCCGCACTTTTCAGGTCGACCATCTTGAGCGGACCACGCGCCTCGTGCAGTTGCGCAACACAGCCCTGCAAGGATTCCTTGCTCTTGCCGGTCGCGTACTCTTCGAGATGATGACGTGCCTGCTTCAGGGTTTCCGCCAGCTCCTGGCGTACCCAGCTCAGTGCGTTGTAATCAATTGCTTCGCGCATAATTTATCCTTAAAACTGCTACCTTGTGCCTGTGCTACCGCATCATTAATTAACAAACGCGTCCTTACTGCGGCAGTTTGAAGCCTGCCACCGATGTATCGAGATCCTGCGCAAGGCGGGACATATCGCCAATTGACCGCGAGGTTTTCTCGGCGCCTTCGGTTGCCTGGGTCGTGAGTTTCTGAATAGCGCTCATCGTGGTTGTCAGCTCAGCCGCGGAGTTGGCCTGTTCCTGCGCCTCACTGGACATATTCTGAATCAGGTCGGCAAGCTGGTCCGACACGCTTTCGATCTCTTCAAGCGCGCTACCGGCGTCCTCGGCAAGTTGCGCACCGTTGACCACACCCGAGGTACTCTTCTCCATGGAGATGACTGCCTCGTTGGTGTCGGCCTGAATGGTTTTCACCAGCGCCTCGATCTGCTTGGTTGCGTTGGCGGAACGTTCAGCGAGTCGCTGGACTTCGTCGGCAACCACCGCGAAACCGCGGCCCGCTTCACCGGCCATGGCGGCCTGGATGGATGCATTCAGCGCGAGGATGTTGGTCTGCTCGGCAATGTCGTTGATCAGCTCAACGATGTCGCCGATTTCCTGGGAACTCTCACCGAGTCGCTTGATTCGTTTCGAGGTCTCCTGGATGTGTTCACGAATTGTGTCCATACCATCCATCGTACGTTGCACGGCCTCACCGCCTTTTTTGGCGATTTCCACCGAGCGCATCGCCACCTTCGATGATTCGTTGGCGTTGGTAGACACTTCTGACATCGTCATCGACATATCGGCAATGGCCTTGCCGGCGACGTTGATGTCTTCGTACTGTTTCTTGCTGGCGGTCGCCAGCTGCGTAGCCGTCTCGTTGGTTTCCTGCACCGACGTCGACAGCTGCGACGATGTATCGTTAATGGTTTTAACCAGCCCGCGGAGCGAGTCGACCGTCACGTTGATGGAGTCCGCGATGGCGCCGGTGAAATCCTCGGTAACCGTGGTATGCACCGTGAGATCGCCCGATGCCAGGTCGCCCATCTCGTCAAGCAGACGCATGATGGCTTCCTGGTTATGGACATTTTCGTCCTCGACCAGGTGACTGCGCTGACGGGTATTCTTGAGCGCCTCAAAACCCATCAGGAACATCATCAACAGTGCAATTGCACCGAACACGTACGCCAGTTCGGGGCGCACGAGCGCACTCCCGGCACTTGTTGCAAGCACTGCCTGCAGTTCCTTGGCAGCATTGAACAGGGCCTCGCTCTGACCACTGATCTCCGTGGCAGCCGCCTGGATTGTCACCAGTTCTTCGGCGTTCTCGACAATGGAGCCGGCATTGTCACTGACCCGGCTGAACAGCAGCGCAATCTTCTGCAGCTTGGCCTTCAGCGCAGTGCCTTTCAGCTGCGTAATACCGCCGGTTCCACGCATGAAGCCGTCAAGCACGCGACCAAACTCTTTCGTATCCGCCGCAAACAGGATAGCGGCAGTCTCGGTTTTGTTGCCGGTCAAAACATTATTCAGGCTGTTGACGATGCGCTGCCCCAGTACGGACTGCGTGCTGGCCAGCTTCACCTGCTGTGGACTTGCGCCCTGCTTGACCAGCGTATTGGTGACATCCTGCGTATGCTCCATC
>CAWKAE010000001.1:0-229822 GCA_963847565.1 uncultured Halobacteria archaeon | reverse complement strand
GCGTGGATTGGCAAACAGTCCGAACAGTGACGGGCCGGTTACCAGGCCGAGCCCGGCACTCAGTCCCTGGCCGAGAAATTCACGACGGGTCCGCGGCCGGCCGTGGTCATTGAGACGTAGCGGCTGGTTCAGGTCACGGAATTTACGGTTTCTGGCCATCTGTCAATCCTCGGTTCCTTTGTTTCTCTTGATTTCCCACTCCCGTCGGGAGCGGGTTAATGTCTGTGCAGCCTATTGAATCAGCATGGCAGCACTGCCAAGCGTGGCGGCACAGACCGCCTTGACGACTTCTTCCGTACGTTGCGTGGTCGCACAGGTCGGACTGCCGCCGGTTGCGCATGATGTCAGGATCGTGATCAGGCTATCCAGCTCACCGGTTACATCGGCCGTCGCCGGCTGATCTGTGAGATTGGTGTTCATTACCCGGTTCATCAGCGGGACAATAATCTGGTCGCGTTTTCCGGCTGTATCAAACGCCGTATCGGCTGCCGCAGGTGCCAACCCCGGCTGGAAGAAGCCCGCGAAGTAGACATCGCGGCTGGTCTGGCCATTGCCTTCAACCAGTGCGTTGCAGTACTCGATGGCCATTTGTGAAACGGCCATCTGGTGTGCCGACAGGAAGCCTTCGATTCCCTCGACCGTCGGCAGCTGCTGCTTCACGGTCAGGTAAACACCCTCGACGTCGACCTGTTCGCGACTGACATCCGTGACAGCGGCCATGGTGGCGTCGATTTCCTCGAAGGTCCGCAAACCGATTACCGGTGCCGGTGGCAGGTTCGGTGGCGGCGCCGGTGCCAGCGGGGCCGGCTCGGTGACGACATTGGTACTGGTGCCCAGCACCTCGAAGGTCAGGAAGAACTCGTCGAAGTTCGGACCGTTTTCAAGCGGTATCACCGTACCCATCTGCGACAGTGGCTGACCGATACCCGGTGTGTACAGCGAGCTGCTGATGGTTGTATTGATGTTTTGATAGGCCTGCCCAACGTTTGCCTCGGCGCCATTGATACCGATGCGCATGCCGGCGAGCGGAATGCCGTCCGGCGTCACATTCGGATCAAGACTGATATAACGCGGGGCATTGAACAGGTAACTGTAGCTGTCGAACTGGCTCACCTCGAACAGGACATAATCATCCGGATTGCCGCTGTGGGTGCCCACGTTGAACAGCAGGAAGAATTTCTCGCCGACGCCCACGTTGAAGTTCTGCGTGATGGCCGCCTGGTCAATTGCACGGTTATGAATGGCGACGAAGCGGACGGTGCCGGCCCAGGGACGGTCATTCGAGACCTCGTTGCCAATCACGAAGGCAAAACTGTTGTCCCAGTCGACCAGCGTGCCGCCGGCAACCGGGTCGGTGTCATCGGTAAAGACGCCGTTTACATAGATGCGGCGGCCGTTGACCGGATCATAGGTGACGACCACGTGCTGCAGGGTTGCCTGCAGGTCTTCATCCGCATCGGCCGTGGTTAGCGTCGGATCACCGTTCAGGTCCGTAGTGGTACTGCGGTGCATGAAGTCGTAGTTATACAGACTCTGGCCCAGTGTGAAGTTGCGTTGCGTGGTGCCTGCCGAATAGCTGACGATACGCGCGGTATTGTCCTGGCTGACATTGGCCGGCGCTACCCATGCCTCGATGGTGTACTCACCGGTTGCGGTAATCATGTTGTACAGCTTGGTACTGTCAGCCGTCAGCGCCTGTGCCTTGCCGTTGGTCAGATCGACACCCCAGCCACCGACCCAGTTATAGCTGCCGCTCAGATCCATGTGCATATCCGGCGACACGCCGCTGGTATCAAAGGCGCGCGCACCCGTCCCTGACTTGAATTCATACTTGGCAATGACATTGTCTTCAATACGGCTGCCACCGCTGGCAACAACGCCATTCGGCAGTGTCAATGCCATACTCGTGACGAGATTGTTGTCAAATGACGGCGCAGTAATCGTATTGGCAAAATTGGTGATTGCTGTTTCCATTGCAACTGCCGAGTCTGCACAGTTGGAGTTGCCGGTACCGAGCGGATCCCAGCAGTTATGGAATTCATCCCGCAGACGGATTACAAAGCGCGATTCGCCCGGGTTATTCAGGTTAATTTTTGACTTGGCAGCTTCATAGGCAGCATCCGGATCACTGTCAGCAAAGAACGGTGACTGCGGGAAACTTGCGGAATCAACATGGCAACCTGAGCAATTGTCCATCAGTGTCGGGTGAACGTATGTGGCAAAAGCACTCGAGCCAGCCGGGAAGCTTTTTGTGGCGGTCGGTGGATTCAACGGCGGCGCTGTCAGGGTAATCACATTGCCGCCACTGCTTGCACCGCCCGCCCATGCCGATATGTAGGCGGTAATTACGTCTGCGCAGGCCTGGTCACTGCCCAGCCAGCAGTTATGGCCGCCAGCCACCTTGGTAACGAGTATGGAGTTGGCCGGTGTTTGCAGGTCAACCAGCGGATTGACGGCGGCATAGGCCAGGTTAACGTCATCCGTGCGCACGAACGGTGTTGGCGCCTGGCCACCGACATCATGGCAATCGTTGCAACGATTGGTCGGGCTCAGGTTATCCCAGACATTCAGCTTGAATGCCTGCACGTCAGAGGTTGCAGGTGCCGGGCCGGTGTACGCCGAGGTTGAACTGGTGCCGGCCGTATTCTGGTTTGGCGTGGTGCTTGCACCGCCGCCACAGGCCGTCAAACCGGCGCCCACCATCATGATGAGTGTCAGTCGCAGGGCACGCTCGCGCAGGATTTTCAGTATCGGTGATTTCATGCCTCAGTTACCCATGCAGTAGACGGCGGACTGGGCAAACACGGATTTCATGTTGTAGTTGCCCGCGATGAAACTGTTTGTGATGGTGTCGACCTCGGCGCGATCTGCAACATCGCCCGGCTCGCGCAAACAAACCGTTTTGAATACTTTCTTCACCTGGCAGGAGGCAAAGGCGCGGCTGTTGGCCAGTTCCATGCCCAGCTCTTTCGCCCCGTTACCACTCCCGGTCAGGCCAGCGTCCCAGCCCAGCAAGGCGTTCTGACCATTGCGCCAGTAGTTGTCCCAGCTGTCGTCCGGTGTGACGAAGCCGTACTTGAAGGTCTCGGCATTGATAAAGTACTTGGGCTGGACGGCCCCGTCGGTAAACTCGATGCTGCCGCTGTTTTCGTTGAAGTTGTAATAGGCAAACGCCTGTGCCATCGGGTCCATGCCGCTATGACAGCCCACACAGGAGTTCAGGTAAAGACGGCTGTCCCCGCCCGGACTGCGCGAGATATCCTGACGAATGCGATCTGCGGCGCGACTGGTGTCCTTGACCTGCTCCAGGTCATTACACAGGTGATTGAGCAGGGTGAAGCGGAACATGGCGCGGTTGGTACCCGCGACAAAAAATGCCTCGGCGGCTGCGCGCGTGGTCATCACGCCGGCTGTCGCGTTGGCCTGCAGGCCGGTCACGCTGGATTGTACGTCCGGGACCAGCTCTGTCATCAGGTCGTAACCACCGTCTTCCAGTGCCTGGTAGTGGGCATTGCTGGTGGTGGAATAGCCGGTAATGGGCAAAGACGGGCTGCCGGTATATATGATGTCGGCCGACAGTAACTGGTTGAACGGCACATCATCGCGGATCATGCCGATAACGGTTGCCGTGTAATCATTCAGCGGGGCAAACACGGTCTGGTCACGGTTCGTCCAGGGTGTCGCAAAGTTTTTCAGCGTGACGTTGTAGAAGGCACTGTTCGCCATCGCGATGTCTGCCGCGCCGAGTGCGTTATTACCCACAATGGCGGTTTCCATCAAATCAAGCGTGGTATTCGACGGCGGTACGCCGGCTATCCGGTCATGGATACGCTTGGCCTGGCGGCGCTCAAGATCGCCCGCGGTGGCTACTGAGGCCAGTGACAACAGCAAACCCGCGAGAAACGAAGTGATCAGTCCGCGAGTGGGTAAAGACACTGCCTTGCGTTGAAATTTCATCCGTATCGCCCCGGTATAACCCATTAACATTCAGCCTTCGGCTCGTGTTGGTAAATCCTGATGCCAGGAGCAATGTTTTTCTGTGACGTATGTCTCGGATTGGGTTGTCAAGCAGAGAAAACCGGGTTTAAGGCGGCATGGTCATGAAAACGAGACCGCCATCACACTTATTTGCCTTTATTCACCACAAAATAACCGGGTACCGCTGATTTATTTACCTGCGTCTGAATGCGCCGTGCGCAGTAGCGTGAATAACGGCGAATTTGATGCGAAAACCCGTCGGGTTTCTTTAAGGTTTCCCGCCCCGAGAGCCGATCAATCATGAATATGAATACATCCAACCGCATATCCACACGCCGACGGCTCTCAATCAGGACAGCCACTATCACTGCCGCATGCCTCATGCTGCTCGCATGCGGTGGTGGCGGCAGTAACCAGGACCCGGATCCGCTGGTCCAGGATTACGGTATTGCCTTTGTCATGCGACCGCTGTCAATCGACAATGCGGGCAATGTTGATGAAGACAGTGTTGTCGAGCTGGAAGGCTTTACGCCCGGGGGCGATCTGTTTTACCGCGACCTGGCCTCGCCGAGTGCGCCAACCCGCAATATTACCGGCGCAGTGACGGGCGGCATGGGTGATGTAAAGGACGTGGAAGTCTCCTATGACGGCACGAAACTGCTGTTCTCATTGCGACTGCCGGATATACCGAACGTCATGCGCGACATGCAGAACAAATGGGATGTGTACGAATACGATATTCCGTCTGATACCCTGGCGCGCCTGACGACGGCGAACACCTCCCTGCTGGGTGATGATGTGGCGCCACATTACCTGGTTGACGGGCGAATAATTTTCTCCTCGAACCGCCAGCGCCAGTTCCGTGCAACCCTGACTGATGAAGGCAAGGGTACCGGTCCGTTCTACGCGCTGGACGAGAATCGCAGAGAGCACGCCATGATGCTGCACGTGATGAATGGCGACGGCAGTAATATTCGCCAGGTCTCGTCCAACCCGAGTCACGACCTGGATGCCGTCATCCTCGACAGCCAGGCGAATCCGCTGGAGTCCGGCAAAGTTGTTTTCAGTCGCTGGGGCAACATGGGCGGACGCGATCAGGTCAGCCTGTACAAGATGAACCCGGATGGCACGGACCTGCAGTTGCTGTACGGCGCACACAGTCATGATACCGGCACCAATAACGCGACCATCCAGTTCACCCAGCCGCGTGAAATGCCGGATGGACGCCTGCTGACAGTCATGCAGTCGCGCATCAATACACCTAACGGCACCCCGGGTGACCGCTTCCGCGGCGGCGACCTGGTGGTGATTGATACGGCTAATTACATTGACAACACCTACCCGACCGCCGTCAACGTCGGCGTATTGTTCGGCCCGGCACAGACACCGGCGACGATGAATATCGTCAATACAGACAACACGATTTCACCGGGCGGGCGCTTCATGTCGGCATGGCCGCTGCTTGACGGCACCAACCGTGCACTGGTGAGCTGGAGTGCCTGTCGCCTGCAGCAGAATACCCAGATCGTACCCTGCACACCCGCTGCGCTTGCAAACCCGGCCGCTGTCGAAGCAGACCCGATCTACGGTATCTATATCTACGACATTGACAACAACACGCAGATACCGATTGTTGTCCCGCAGGAAGGTTTCATTTATACCGACGTCGTTGCTGCGGCCCCGCGCAACGTACCGTTGTTTATTGCCGACAAGGTGCCGGGCGTTGACCTGGATATGGCCGCCTCGACGGAAGACGCCGGTATCCTGAATATCCGCAGCGTCTATGATGTCGACGGAATCCAGTTCGCGCCAATCTACACACCGGTAGCGGCCGACATCGCCACACTGGCTGACCCGGCACTGACGGCAGCCGATGCGCGCCCGGCCCGTTTCCTGCGCCTCGTCAAGAGTGTCGGCATTCCGGATAACGACACCAAGCAGATTCCCGGCACAGCCTATGGCAGAAGTGCACAGCAGCTGATGCGCGAAATCGTCGGCTACGTGCCCATTCAGCCGGACGGTTCGGTCCGCACCTACGTGCCGGCCAATGTACCGCTGGCAATCAGCGTGGTCGATCGCGACGGGCGACGCATTACCAACCGCCACCAGAACTGGCTGCAGTTCAAACCAGGCGAGGAAGTCACCTGTAACGGTTGTCACGATCACGCCAGCGGTACGCCGCATGGCACCGTGGAAGGCCCGGTATCGGCCTATGCCGGTGCACCGGCTCTCGGTTTTCCGAATACACAGCTACGGGATGTCCCCGGGTATCTAAATCCAACGATGCCTAATTTGCCAGTTGCCGTTGCAATCAACTTCCAGGAGACCATGGCAGAGGCAATCACACGTGCAATACCGCAAACTCTCGTACCGTCGATAGATCTGATTTACGACGACTATTGGACCGATATTGGCTCATTTGCCCAGGAACCAAGTACCACGCTGACCTACTCGGCACTAACAACGTCGACACCGCAAACAGCTGCCTGCACGCCCTGGACCAGCCGGTGCCGCTCGGTAATTCATTACGAAACGCATATTCATCCATTGTGGGGCGTCGATCGCGGTGTGAATACCTGCACAAGCTGTCATGCACGGGTGGATAACATGATGCAACCGATGGTGCCGGCCGGTCAGACGCAGCTCGATCTCACCAATGGTCCCGACGCACTGGTTCCACAACACTTCAAGGCCTACCGCGAACTGCTGTTCCAGGACAATGCCGAAGAACTCGGCGGCATGGGGCTGCAGGACATCATGGTGCCGGGGCCAATTGACCCGCTTACCGGCCTGCCGACGTCCGTGCCGGTAACCATCAATCCCTCCATGTCTGCCAATGGCGCACTCGCGAGCAGTACGTTCTTCGCGCCTTTTGCGACCGGCGCCTCGCATGACGGTTTTCTGACACCTGAAGAATTACGGCTGCTGGCCGAATGGCTAGATATCGGTGCGCAGTATTACAACGACCCGTCGGTCGTACCGTAGCCATTACCGCGCCATAACTTTTTATAAGATGAATGATTTGTGACGACTAATGCCGTTTGCAGTGCTATCCGGGTGCGCGTCCTTGTCCTCGTGGCATGCGTGCTCCAGTGCCTGGCGGGTACTGCCCGGGCCGAGGTGCAGTATTTCTCGGTACGCATTGCCGAGCCGTACATCGAGCTGCACACCGGTCCGGGTCGCGGGTTCCCGGTGTTCCACGTGGTGGACCGTGGCGAACTGGTCGAGGTCATCAAGCGACGCACGGACTGGTTCAAGTTGCGTACGGCCAAGGGCAAGGAAGGCTGGGCGAAACGTGCGGCGATGGCGCTGACGCTCACCCCGGACGGCGATGAGACGAAATTTGCCGATGCCGACTTCGGTGACTTTTCGCGCCGGCGCTGGGAAGGCGGCGTCATGGCGGGTGATTTTGAAGGTGCCGACATCATCACGGCCTACACCGGTTACATGGTGACGCGCAATCTGTCGGTCGAGGCGCAGCTGTCGCAGGCATTCGGTAATTTTTCCGATGCCCTGGGTGCCAGCATCAATTTACTGGCCCAGCCGTTCCCTGAATGGCGGGCATCGCCCTACTTCCTGCTGGGAACGGGTGTGCTGTACACGGATCCGAACGTCACGCTGGTGAACGAAGCGGACCGCACGGAGCAGATAACGAATGTCGGGATCGGCCTGCGCGTGTATCTCACGCGTCGTTTCATTTTCAGGGCCGAGTATCAGAACCATGTCATTCTGCAGAAAACAGATGACAACCAGGAGATAAACGAATGGAAAGCTGGATTCGCAGTGTTCTTCTGAAGTCAGTGTGCGTGCTGGCGCTGCCGGCCCTGCTGGGCGGCTGTTCCTGGTTGCGCACGAACGCAGAAGAACCTGTCTATAGCGAGGCCGAGCCGGTGATCAAGCCGAATATCGAGCGGCGCACGATAACCGAGGCCAATATCGATTCGGAAGACTTCGAGGTTGGCGCCTATGTCGGGGTACTCAGTATCGAGGACTTCGGCAGTAACGTCGTCTACGGGGTGCGTGGCGATTACCACATCACCGAGGATTTCTTCGCGGAACTGGCGCTCGGTACATCAAAGGCCGGCGAGACCAGCTACGAAACCCTCAGTGGCGGCGCGCAGCTGCTGACCGACAGCCAGCGTGACTTCATGTACTACAACATATCCGTCGGCCTGAACCTGTTGCCCGGCGAGAGTTTCGTTGGCAGCAAGTATGCATTTAACAGTGCCCTGTACCTGATCGCCGGCGTGGGTAATACCGAGTTCGCCGATGACAGTCACTTCACTGTCAATGTGGGTGCCGGCTATCGGTTCCTGTTTAACGATTTCATCTCTGTGCACCTGGACTTCAGGGACTACATCTTCAACTCGGACCTGCTGGGTACCGACAAGACGACACACAACCTGGAAGCCACGGCGGGTGTGTCCGTGTTTTTCTGACCGGAGAATGCTATGCGTATTCGAACCATGAAAATGATGAAATTTCTCGCCGGTGCATTGACCGCTGCACTGCTGGCAACCGGCGTTGTTGCCGGTGTCAGTGATACCCCTGCGCCTGATTTCACACTGAAAAGCGACAACGGCAAGAACCTGAAGCTGAGTGAACATCGCGGTGACGTGGTGTTGATCAATTTCTGGGCCTCCTGGTGCGGACCGTGCCGGCAGGAAATGCCGCTGTTGAGTGAGCTGCATGACAAGTACAAGGCGCTCGGCTTTACCGTGCTGGGCGTGAATGTCGAGCAGGATTCCGATGAGGCAAAGAAACTGCTGAAAGAGATGCCGGTCACCTTCCCGGTACTGTTCGACAACGACAGTACGGTCAGCAAACAGTATGACGTCAATCGCCATGCCAAGCACGGTGCTGGTCGACCGCAACGGCAAGATGCGCTACCTGCACAAGGGCTACAAGCCGGGCGAGGAAGAAATTTACCTCGAAATGGTCCGCAGCCTGATCAGGGAATAAAGCGTAATGATGCGTCTCCTGTCACTGCTGTTGATGATCGGCTCCTGCTGACGGCCTGCGGTTCGATCGAGCCGTGGGTGAAGCCCTATGAACGTGCCCATCTCGCTGACCCGATCATGAATTTCACTCCAGACCCGGTATCGAGCGCGTACATGAATCATGTTTACCAGGCGCGTGAGGGAGCGCGCGGCGCCGAGGGCGGTAGCGGGGGTGGTTGTGGTTGTAACTAGGTCTTTCGTTGCAGGACTGGCAGCGCTTGCCCTGCTACTGGCTGCGGGTGTGGCTGGTGCTGCGGTACTGCCCGATGACCGGGCTGATGCGCTGTATCATTCCTATGTTCCCGGTGTTCCACGTGGTGGACCGTGGCGAACTGGTCGAGGTCATCAAACGACGCACGGACTGGTTCAAGTTGCGTACGGCCAGGGGCAAGGAAGGCTGGGCGAAACGTGCGGCGATGGCGCTGACGCTCACCCCGGACGGCGATGAGACGAAATTTGCCGATGCCGACTTTGGTGACTTTTCGCGCCGGCGCTGGGAAGGCGGCGTCATGGCGGGTGATTTTGAAGGTGCCGACATCATCACGGCCTACACCGGTTACATGGTGACGCGCAATCTGTCGGTCGAGGCACAGCTGTCGCAGGCATTCGGTAATTTTTCCGATGCACTGGGTGCCAGCATCAATTTACTGGCCCAGCCGTTCCCTGAATGGCGGGCATCGCCCTACTTCCTGCTGGGAACGGGCGTACTTTACACGGATCCGAACGTCACGCTGGTGAATGAAGCGGACCGCACGGAGCAGATAACGAATGTCGGGATCGGCCTGCGCGTGTATCTCACGCGTCGCTTTATTTTCAGGGCCGAGTATCAGAACCATGTCATTCTGCAGAAAACGGATGACAACCAGGAGATAAACGAATGGAAAGCTGGATTCGCAGTGTTCTTCTGAAGTCAGTGTGCGTACTGGCGCTACCGGCCCTGCTGGGTGGCTGTTCCTGGTTGCGCACGAACGCTGAAGAACCTGTCTATAGCGAAGCCGAGCCGGTGATCAAGCCGAACATCGAGCGGCGCACGATAACCGAGGCCAATATCGATTCGGAAGACTTCGAGGTCGGCGGCTATGTCGGCGTGCTCAGTATCGAGGATTTCGGCAGTAACGTCGTCTACGGCGTGCGTGGCGATTACCACATCACCGAGGACTTCTTCGCGGAACTGGCGCTGGGTGCATCAAAGGCCGGCGAGACCAGCTACGAAACCCTTAGCGGCGGCGCGCAACTGCTGACCGACAGCCAGCGTGACTTCCTGTACTACAACATTTCCGTCGGCCTGAACCTGTTGCCCGGCGAGAGTTTCGTTGGCAGCAAGTATGCATTTAACAGTGCGCTGTACCTGATCGCGGGCGTGGGTAATACCGAGTTCGCCGACGACAGTCACTTCACTGTCAATGTGGGTGCCGGCTATCGTTTTCTGTTTAACGATTTCATCTCTGTACACCTTGATTTCAGGGACTACATCTTTAATTCGGACCTCTTGGGTACCGACAAGACGACACACAACCTGGAAGCCACGGCGGGTGTGTCCGTGTTTTTCTGACAGGAGAATGCTATGCGTATTCGAACCATGAAAATGATGAAATATCTCGCCGGCGCCTTGACGGTTGCGCTGCTGGCAACCGGCGTTGTTGCCGGTGTCAGTGATACCCCTGCGCCTGATTTCACACTGAAAAGTGACAACGGCAAGAACCTGAAGCTGAGCGAACACCGCGGTGACGTGGTGTTGATCAATTTCTGGGCCTCCTGGTGCGGACCGTGCCGGCAGGAAATGCCGCTGTTGAGTGAACTGCATGACAAGTACAAGGCGCTTGGCTTTACCGTGCTGGGCGTAAATGTCGAGCAGGATTCCGATGAGGCGAAGAAACTGCTGAAAGAAATGCCGGTCACCTTCCCGGTACTGTTCGACAATGACAGCACGGTCAGCAAGCAGTATGACGTCATCGCCATGCCGAGCACGGTACTGGTCGACCGCGACGGCAAGATGCGCTACCTGCACAAAGGCTACAAACCGGGTGAGGAAGCAATTTACCTCGAAATGGTCCGCAGCCTGATCAGGGAATAAAGTACCATGATGCGTCTCCTGTCACTGCTGTTGATGACGGTCCTGCTGACGGCCTGCGGCTCGATCGAGCCGTGGGTGAAGCCCTATGAACGTGCCCATCTCGCTGATCCGATCATGAGTTTCAGTCCGGACCCGGTGTCATCGGCGTATATCAAGCATGTCTACGAGTCGCGCGAGGGTGCCCGCGGTGCCAGCGGCGGCGGTGGCGGCGGATGTGGCTGCAACTAGGATATCCTGATGATTAACCGCAAATGCGCAAAGGGCGTAAAGCAAGATCACAAAACACCCTCCCCCTCAGGGGGAGGGCTGGGGAGAGGGGGTCATTACACTTTACTGCCACCTTGTGTATCCCCTCTCCCTAACACTCTCCCGAAGGGAGAGGAAATATCACTTTATCATTTCGCATGCTACGTCTTCACGGCAAGTCTCGGACTCTATCTATTACTCTTCAGTGTTGTCACAGCTGCTGCCGTGTTGCCCGAAGATCGGGCCGATGCGCTGTATCATTCCTACGAAGGTGGTGGCGTGGAGATTACCGGGCCATCGTTACTGGTACTGAAAAAGTTCGGCCAGAGCGTTGCGGTCACCGGCAACTACTACGTCGATTCGGTCAGCAGTGCCTCCATCGATGTCGTCACCACTGCCAGCCCCTATTCGGAAGAACGTACCGAGTATTCAGGCAGTATCGACTATCTGCACGGCAACTCGGTCATGAGCCTTTCCTATGCCAACAGCACCGAAAACGATTACGATGCCAATACGGCCAGTTTTGGCATCAGCATGGACATGTTTGGCAACATGACCACATTGAATCTGGGATATTCGCATGGCTGGGACACGGTCGGGCGGAGCGACATATCAGAGTTTTCCGAGGAGGTGCGCCGCCATAACTACCGGCTGGGTGTCTCGCAGGTGATCACCAAGGACATGATCCTGGAAATGAATTATGAAGGCATCACCGATGAGGGTTTCCTGAGAAATCCCTACAGGCAGGTACGCTACCTCGATGCTTCTGCCCCCAATGGATACTCTTATGATGAAGAGCTTTATCCCAACACCCGCACCAGTAGTGCCGTCACACTGCGCGCCAAACATTACCTGCCCTGGCGCGCTGCCGTATCGGGCGAGTACCGCTTCTTCGCTGACACCTGGGGTATTGATGCACATACTTTTAAAGTCGGCTATACACATCCATTAAGCGGCGGCCTGCTGCTCGAAGGCAACGTTCGGCATTACACGCAGACGGCGGCAGATTTCTATAGCGACTTGTTCCCTTTCTACCCATCACAGAACTTTCTCGCACGCGACAAGGAGCTCAGCACCTTCACCAGCAACACACTGGGCATCAAGGTCAGCTACGATGTCGTCAAGAATGGCTGGCGTGCCATAGACAAGGGCAGCATCAATCTCGCCTACGACATGATCTGGTTCGACTATGATGACTTTCGCGACGCACGGGTAACGGGCGTCACACCCGGCACCGAGCCGCTGTACAGTTTCTCGGCCGGCGTACTGCAGCTATACCTTTCACTCTGGTTCTGAAGAATCATCGCTAACTCTTCGTTATTGAAAAGATTATATCAGGGAAGCTCTGGTTTACTCGTCATTGCGAGGAACAAAGTGACGCGGCAATCTCCAGGTTACTGATTCAATAGCATGAGATTGCCACGCTTGCTCGCAATGACGGAGTTTTATTCACCTATTACATAGATGCATCTGCTCACCGTGCGCTATGTTTATTCGTGCGCAATCGGCGTGTTGGTAAACAGGTAATCTTTCAGTTCCTTGTCAAAGGTCGGGTCCTGCCGACGAATCCACTCCAGCACCATCGCGGCGTGTTCCTTTTCCTCGTCGCGGTTGTGCGCAAGGATCGCCTTCAGTTCTTTATCCTTGCAGGCATCCACGCGCTGGTTGTACCAGTCGACTGCCTCAAGCTCTTCCATTAACGAGGTAATCGCGCGGTGCATGTCGCGCGTCTGGTGCGTGAGTTCATTAACGGGTTCATGATAGCCTTCGTTTGCCATGTCATTCTCCTTCTCGAGTAATAAGTAATGCAATCTAATGCAGTCATCACACGGGCAGTACTGCTTATGCTGCTAATGGGTCTGTGCGCCTGTAGCGGCCCGCAACAGCAGGTGCGCCCGGACAAACCTGTCGATACGCCTTCCCTGGGCAAAGACGCCATCCTGATGGAAGACGGCTATCGACTGCCCCTGCGTCACTGGTCGCCACCCGGCAAGCCCCGCGCCGTGGTGCTGGCACTGCACGGTTTCAACGATTACAGCAATGCCTTTGATACGACAGCACGCTACTTGAGAGAGCATGCGATTGCAATGTATGCCGTCGATCAGCGCGGCTTCGGCGAGTCCGCGCAAACCGGTTTGTGGGCCGGTGAAGCACGCATGCAGGCATGACCTACTAACAGCGACCACCCTGCTCTGCAAACGCTACCCGTCCACACCGGTCTACGTGCTGGGTGAAAGCATGGGTGGCGCAGTCATTCTGCGCAGTGCGCCGGCCCTGCAGGCAACCTGTGCCGCCGGTGTCATCCTGTCCGCACCGGCCGTGTGGGGCTGGGAGACCATGCCGTGGTGGCAGGGAGTGCTGTTACGCATGGTCGCTCATATCGCACCGGCCATGACGGTCACCGGCGAGGGTCTCGATATCCGGCCGTCCGATAATATCGAAATGCTGCGTGCGCTGGGCCGTGATCCGCTGGTGATCAAGAAAACACGCATCGATACCATTTACGGACTTACCGACCTGATGCAGTCGGCGCATACCCACAGCAATGAACTGCACCTGCCGACGCTGCTACTCTACGGTGAGCACGACGAAATTATTACGCCAGCCCCCCTGTGCGACATGCTGGAAAACCTCGGTGATTTATCCTCAAACGGCTGGCGCATGCTGCTCTACCCGGACGGGTTCCACATGCTGACCCGTGACCTGCAGGCAGCGCGTGTACTGGAGTGATATCGCCGCCTGGCTCGATGACCGCACGACCCGCTACCGTCTGACCTGGAGGTCGACCAGGATGTACCCCGATTGCAGGCACTGTGCAGGTGAACGCGGCGTAATCCAATATTTGATCTGCGTCAAAAGAAGTGAATATTTTCGCGCTCAACCGCAGCTCCCGGCAGGAAAATTCCTGCCGCCTGGTGTAGCTTTTGGAATGAGAGGTTTGTTGTTGTGCAATCGATGTATCGTATGTCAATTGATGCGGAGGGTTGTTGCAATGCGTAACATAAAAAATGATAATTGCGATGCTGATTCTTGTTGGCGTGACAGCCCGGCGTCAGAACGGCCAATGCATTCTGGGGTCCGTTTGACTGGTTTGACAACGACTGGGATGACGGTCCATGGGGTTATCCGGGCTACGGTTATGGTGGTTATCCCGGCTACGGTTATGGCGGTTATCCCGGCTACGGCTACGGCGGTTATCCCGGCTATGGCTATGGTGGTTACCCTGGCTACGGCTATGGCGGATATCCCGGTTATGGCTATGGTGGTTACCCCGGCTATGGTTATGGTGGTTATCCTGGCTACGCTGTTCCGTATGCAGCACCGCCCGTTGCCGCACCGGCACCGGCCCAGGCACCGAAAGCTGACAAGAAATAATTCTGCTGTAGGTGTGTTGTATAAACGGCAGCCTTCGGGCTGCCGTTTTTATTTGGCGGAGAGGCAGGGATTCGAACCCTGGGAGGGTTTCCCCTCAACGGTTTTCAAGACCGCCGCTTTCGACCACTCAGCCACCTCTCCGGAATTGTTTATCCACTTGTCGTGTTCAGCTGCTATTAAACAGGACTGGCAATGTTTACAGCGCCGCCCTTTTTTGGGCTGGATTCCCGCCTCGGCAATTGCTCCTGCATTGCTCTAACTCCTGCATCCTTGCAGTCGTTCGCGGGAATGACGGTGTACTGGCGGATAATGGAGTGGGAGGATACCGGAATTATGCCCGTCAATGACCAGTAAATAGCCACAAAAACTTCATGTTTTTCAAGTTGCTGTTTGTCTCGCGAGTCATTATCCTTGTGGAACCGGCAGGAAATGCCGATGTCTATACCCTGAGTTCACACATCCAGGGAAACCAAGAGGATTCTGAAACATGAGAACGATTGATAAGACCGTTGTCCGTTCCGAGCAGTCGGTACTCGCGACCAACAAGGTGCTGCGTAATACCTACGGCCTGCTCTCGCTGACGCTGCTGTTCAGTGCCGCCTGTGCCGGCCTCGCAGTTATGATGAACATGCCGCCGATGGGCATGCTGATCACCTTCGCCGGCTACTTCGGCCTGCTGTTCCTGACCACCCGTTTCGCCAACAGCGGCCTGGGCCTGCTGTTCGTGTTCGCGCTGACCGGCTTCATGGGGCTGACCCTGGGTCCGATCATCAGCATGTACATGTCCATCCCGAACGGTAGCCAGATCGTGATGACCGCCATGGGCGGTACCGGTGTGATCTTCCTTGGCCTGTCCGGTTACGTGCTGACCACGCGCAAGGATTTCAGCTTTATCGGCGGCTTCCTGATGGTCGGTATCCTGGTGGCCTTCCTTGCCGGCCTGGGTGCATTCTTCTTTAATATGCCGGGACTGTCGCTGGCCGTCTCTGCCATGTTTGTGCTGCTGATGTCCGGGCTGATCCTGTACCAGACCAGTCAGATCATTCACGGCGGCGAGACCAACTATATTCTTGCGACCGTTACCCTGTTTGTCTCTATCTACAATTTGTTCCTGAGCCTGTTGCATCTGCTCGGTGCATTTGGCGGCGACGACTAACGCGAGCCAATATATGCGCGAAGCGGGCCCCGCACTGCGGGGCCTGTTTTTTTATGGATACCGATATGCACGACTCCTTCGATGCACGCAATGAGCTGGAAGAAAAACTCATGGCCACCCAGGAAGGCCAGATGGATAGTGAGGCCTTCATGGAATACCTGATGGACACGCAGATATTCATGCCGGTGAAAGACGCCATCGGCATCGAGGGTTTCACCAGCAGCGACAAGGCCATCCCGCTGACACTCAAAAGCGAAGACGATATCGAAGTGTTGATCCTGTTCACCAGCCCCGAGCGCGCCAGGGACTTCGTGCAGGCATATCCCGGTTACGCCGGTGGCCTGCTGGCGGAATTCAGCTGGATACTGGAACGTACCGGCAGTGGTATCGGCATCTCGATCAACCCGAACTGGCCGGTTGGCATGGACCTTGAACCTGGTTTGGTCCAGCAGTTGAAAGCAAACCAAGGGCCCTGATGGCGCGTCTCAGGCTGCGGGAAGACCCCCTGTTTCCGGCTGCCGTCCTGGTAGCCCCGATCATCTGGTTAGTGCTGTACTTTATTATCCGGCCCGAGCTCGACTGGTTATGGCCGTTGCGCGAACCGGCACGTTTCCTGTGGCCGGTGCTGTTCTTCCCGGTTGTCGAAGAGATCCTGTTTCGCGGCCTGCTGCAGGAGTTCGTGCGTGACTACTTCAGCAAGCGCGTCTTCGGCCTGCTCAGTGTTGCCAATATTGTCACCAGCCTGATATTTGCCGCCCTGCACTTTTTCTTTCAGCCGGCGCTGTGGGCTGCGCTGGTGTTTTTCCCGTCACTGGTGTTTGGTTTGTTCAAGGACCGCACCGGTAAACTGACGGGTTCGATTATTCTGCATAGTTTCTATAACCTGGGATTTTTGTGGGTGTTCTCGGCGCCGGGCTAGGTTTTCCGGGGTGCTATCTAATACCTGTAGGAGCGGATCGCTATCCGCGAATTGTTTTAAATGCTGTTCACGTCGCAAGGAGGCTGTTTTTTTTCAATCGTTGGCATGGTTAATCCGGTTCGCGGATAGCATCCGCTCCTACAGGTGTAATTTCAGGGCGCTTCAGATCAATCCGTCATAGTGTTTCTAATATGTCCGTAAATCGTTGGTAGCGCGCAGCCAGCGCCGTATTTTGCGCGACTGAAAATGTCTTCCCTGCCCCGCTTGGCGGCCAGTCTGCCGGCCCGCCGGCTGCCTGCCAGGCAACGCCGCGGGCAGTGGCCTCGACCTGCGTTGGCCGATGCACTGTCAGCCCCGACAGGTCAGCCAGTCGCTGACACAGACCATCCAGGTTCGACAGCCCGCCACTGGTTTTTCAAGTTGCTGTTTGTCTCGCGAGTCATTATCCTTGTGGAACTGGCAGGAAATGCCGATGTCTATACCCTGAGCTTCAACATCCAGGGAAACCAAGAGGATTCTGAAACATGAGAACGATTGATAAGACCGTTGTCCGTTCCGAGCAGTCGGTACTCGCGACTAACAAGGTGCTGCGTAATACCTACGGCCTGCTCTCGCTGACGCTGCTGTTCAGTGCGGCCTGTGCCGGTCTCGCGGTAACGATGAACATGCCGCCGATGGGTATGCTTATTACCTTCGCCGGCTACTTCGGCCTGTTGTTCCTGACCACGCGCTTCGCCAACAGCGGCCTGGGCCTGTTGTTCGTGTTTGCACTGACCGGCTTCATGGGGCTGACCCTGGGTCCGATCATCAGCATGTACATGTCCATCCCGAACGGCAGCCAGATCGTGATGACCGCCATGGGCGGCACCGGTGTGATCTTCCTTGGACTGTCCGGTTACGTGCTGACCACGCGCAAGGATTTCAGCTTTATCGGCGGCTTCCTGATGGTCGGTATCCTGGTGGGCTTCCTTGCCGGTCTGGGTGCATACTTCTTTAATATGCCGGGACTGTCGCTGGCCGTCTCTGCCATGTTTGTATTGCTGATGTCCGGACTGATCCTGTACCAGACCAGTGAGATCATTCACGGCGGCGAGACCAACTATATTCTTGCGACCGTCACCCTGTTTGTCTCTATCTACAATTTGTTCCTGAGCCTGTTGCATCTGCTCGGTGCATTTGGCGGCGACGACTAACGCGAGTCAATTATACGCGGAGCGGGCCCCGCACTGCGGGGCCTGTTTTTTTATGGATACCGATATGCACGATTCCTTCGACGCACGCAATGAACTGGAAGAAAAACTGACGGCCACCCAGGAAGGCCAGATGAATAGCGAAGCCTTCATGGAATACCTGATGGATACGCAGATATTCATGCCGGTGAAAGACTCCATCGGCATCGAGGGTTTTACCAGCAGCGACAAGGCCATCCCGCTGACACTCAAAAGCGAAGACGATATCGAGGTGTTGATCCTGTTCACCAGCCCCGAGCGCGCCAGGGACTTCCTGCAGGCATATCCCGGTTACGCCGGTGGCCTGCTGGCGGAATTCAGCTGGATACTGGAGCGTACCGGCAGTGGTATCGGCATCTCGATCAACCCGAACTGGCCGGTCGGCATGGACCTCGAACCTGATATGGTCCAGCAGCTGAAAGTAAACTAAGGGCCTTGATGGCGCGTCTCAAGCTGCGGGAAGACCCCCTGTTTCCGGCTGCCATCCTGGTGGCCCCGATCATCTGGTTACTGCTGTACTTTATTATCCGGCCCGAGCTCGACTGGTTATGGCCGTTGCGCGAACCGGCACGCTTCCTGTGGCCGGTGCTGTTCTTCCCGGTTGTCGAAGAGATCCTGTTTCGCGGCCTGCTGCAGGAGTTCGTGCGTGACTACTTCAGTAAACGCATCTTCGGCCTGCTTAGTGTTGCCAATATCGTCACCAGCCTGATATTTGCCGCCCTGCACTTTTTCTTTCAACCGGCGCTGTGGGCTGCGCTGGTGTTGTTCCCGTCACTGGTGTTTGGGTTGTTCAAGGACCGCACCGGTAAACTGACGGGTTCGATCATTCTGCATAGTTTCTATAACCTGGGATTTTTGTGGGTGTTCTCGGCGCCGGGCTAGGTTTTATCCCTAAAACATTAAGGACACACCCATTGCGGCTCCCGCGGTTCAATCTACCCTTGTAGGAGCGGATCGCATCCGCGAATTACCTGATATGTGCCAACAATCCAAAGAACCACGCATATTATCGCTGCGTGTGCGACATTCAAACCAATCGCGGATGCGATCCGCTCCTACAATGGATTTATTATGGCCGTTGGTGAACCAGGCATTGTCGCCTTGTGCGTGTGATGGCGTTGCTGATCTATCAGAGCGTCTTTAATATATCCGTAAAGCGTTGGTAACGCGCATGCAGCGCTGTATTTTGCGCGGCTGAAAATGTCTTCCCTGCCCCGCTTGGCGGCCAGTCTGCCGGTCCGCCGGCTGCCTGCCAGGCAACGCCGCGCGCAGTGGCCTCGACCTGCGTTGGCCGATGCACTGTCAGCCCCGACAGGTCAGCCAGCTTCTGGCACAAACCATCCAGGTTCGACAATCCGCCACTGATCCGGATTGTCCGCATGGACGGGTTCTGTCGGCACATTCGTTCAATATTGGCCTGTAACAGGAAAACAATGCTCTCGATGACAGCCACCAGCGCCTCGGCGGCATCTTTGGGCGCGTCGATAAAATACGCGTCCGGGCCTGAGCGCCACCAGGGTGCGCCCAGCCCGCCGACCGTGTTGATAAACAGGGTTGGCGTATCTATTCGTGCCAGCCATTCGGGTAGTTCGGTTTTTATATCCTCGACCGCAAAGCGCTGCGCGATCATTTTCACCGCCGCTGCCGCCCCGTTCACGGTGCCCTCGAAGTAGTACCGGCCGCTCTCGTCGTCGCTATGCGAAATGCCGGCCAGCAGTCCGTCCGGACAGTTCATCGGCGACTCGGTCGGCATGAGCACAAACGCCCCGGTACCGATGTTCACAATCAGCGTGTCGGCCGGTGGTAATCCCTGTGCATAGAGTGCGGCGGTCTGGTCACCGTTCACGGCACATAGCGAAATATCATGCGCCGCCAGCAGGCCATAGTTGCTTTGTATGGGACGGCATTCCGGCAGCGTGTCGCGTGGTACATCAAACAGCGACAGCATGCGTGCATCCCAGTCACGGGTGTGCAGATTCCACAGCAGGGTGCGGGAGGCATTGGCGTGATCAACCAGCGCCGGCCGGTCGGTGAGCAGGTGGAACAGCAGGTAGCTTGCCAGCGGCCCCATTAACAGGCGTCCTTCTGCCAGTGCCGCCCGGACGGGTTCCGAGTGCTGCAACAACCACTGCAGCTTGCCGCCGCCGTAGTGTGGCGAAAGACGCAGGCCGGTAATTTCCTGGACCATTGGCGCGTGCGGCGCCAGTGCATCGATGGCCTCTGCCGTGCGCCGGTCCTGCCAGCTTAATACCGGGCTGAGCGGCTTGCCTGTTGCGCGGTCCCACGCCACGACACTGGAACGCTGGGTGGCCAGCCCCGCGATCCTGATACGTTCCGGCTCGACTGCCGGGTCCTCTAGCACGCCGTTAATGACGCTGTGCATGCTGTCGACGATTTCATCCGGCGATTGTTCAATCTCGGTATGACTGATGCGCGTCAGTGCGACCGGCTGGCGCGCGGTTGCCAGCAGCTGCCCGCGCCCGTCGAACACAATGGCACGCGTCGAATGGGTACCCTGGTCAATGACGAGGATGCAATCAGCCGCCATCAGTCAGCCGGTACCAGTTTCAATGTGTCAGTGCGTGCATGTGCCTGTCGCGACGGCAGGCTGCGGCGCAGCTTGTCGACCACCTTGTCGGCCGTGGCGCGGTAACCGGTCAGTTTGCCGCCATAGATCGACAGGGTGCGCGGTTTGCGCGGGTTGTCGACCAGCAGATGGGTCTCGCGCGAGCGACCAAACGCCGCGCCACCAGCCACCGGCAACACGCGCAGGCCGGCGAAACGGTCCAGCACGGTCGTCGAGCGGTCCGGGAAATAATGCTGCTGTACGTCCAGCAAGTACGTCTCTTCCTCAGGCAGCAGCCGGACATTACGTGGATTGCCACTGTAACGGTGCTCGGTAGTGCCCAACAGTGAATGCTCGCCCCAGGGCAACAGGAATACCGCGCGACGGTCCTGCGGAGCCTCCACGTAATAACAACCTGCCTGTAACGGCGCCTGCATCACGAGGTGCGCCCCCTGCACCAGGTCGACCGGGAAGGCTGTCGGCCGCGGCTCGATGCATTGATCCACGGCATCGGCCCACGGGCCGGCGGCATTGACCAGGACATGGGCCATGCAGCGTTGTTCACTGTCCGCTGTTCGGTAGCTGATCTCGACACCCGCCGGCGTGACCTGTGCCGCGGTAAACTCCGCCGGACAGGCCAGCTCCGCCCCCTGCTCAATCGCCGATTGCATCACGGCACGGGTCAGGTCAGCATCATTGGTCTGTGCATCAAAATAACGGAACACGGCCTGCAGTTGCCGGGTATCCAGGCCATCAAGGCTATCCCACGCCTGCTTTGGTAATACGCTGAAACGACTCGCCCGCCCGAGGCCGTCCAGCAAGGCATACAGGGACAGGCCGGCACGCAGTACCAGCGGCCGGCGCGTTGTTTCGGGGTATACCGGAATATGGAACGGCTGCAGGCGGACGAGATCAGGCGCAATGCGCAGCAGGATATCGCGCTCCCTGAGACTTTCGCGCACCAGGCCGAAGTCGAAGCCTTCCAGGTAACGCAAACCACCATGAATGAGTTTGCTGGAACGGCTGGAGGTGCCACTGGCCAGTGCAACCGACTCAAGCACCAGTACGCTGTAACCGTTGCAGGCCGCCGCCTGCGCCACACCGACCCCGTGAATGCCACCGCCGACCACGACCACATCGTAGTGTTCAGTCATGCCCGGTACTTCCCGGCAGCAGGCTGCGAATGACATTGGTCTCGATCATGTTAATACCGCGCGCGAGCAATGGCGCAACAGCATCCGCCTCGTTGACGGTATAGACTACCCAGCACCACGGTCCATCCCACAACGGTGCCGGTGCCGGCGGCAGGCGCGTTTGATTAACGAACAGGAATTGCGGCGCCAGCGACTCGGCCATGCGCCGGCTGTCATCACTCCAGTGCGACAGTACCCAGCCGATCGGCATAAGGGTGCGGTCACGCACGTGTTGCAGTGGCTCGTACTCGAACGAAATCAGCGTGCACTGTGACAACACATCAGCCAGCGTCTCCAGCATGATGTCGATGACTTTCCCGGCACCGAAGGCGACCACGCTGGCATGCTTGATTTCGACAAAGGCATGCGCATCCGGCCATTGGGCAAGCAGTGCCGCGAATTCCGCCAGCGTTGTGATCCGGTAGTCGCTGTAACGGTCACCGAAACGGTCCGGGTATCCGGCGGGCAGGGCCAGCACATCGATGGACGTGGTCGATGTAACCGGCAGGTCGTGCCCGGTGATTTTCAGCAACGAGGGATCGTGGCACAGCACCGGTACGCCGTCAGCGGTGATCTGCACATCGGTTTCGATATAACGGGCACCGGCCTGCAGGACTTCCCGGTAGCCTGCCAGGGAATTTTCCGGCCAGGTCTCGGGTTCGCCGCGATGGCCGATCAGGATATCGATCAAGCGACTCTCCACCAGTCTGCAATCACCTGCGCCACATGCGGGTTGGCGAGGTAACCGTAGGACTTGTGCACGTTGAGTCCTTTATCGTCGCGGTAATGATTCATGATGTCGTTACGCATATCCCGGATAGAGTTTACACACTGGTTGTCGACCATTGCCTGGAAATCATTTGCCAGCGACGGGTCCAGTGCGACCAGGTCACCGCGCGAAGATATGTTAACCCAGTCATTTATATTACAGGGATAGTGGCCCAGGTGCCTTGCATCACAACCGGCCAGCCGGCGTTGCACGTAGTTCATGCCCAGCGGACTACCGAGCGTCAACAGCCGATCGATACAGGACTCGAAGCCCTCCAGGTGTTGCAGTTCCCACAGGGAATCGTAGGCGATGATCGACCCCATGCTGTGGCCAATCAGCAGCACACGCTCACCACGTTCCGCGGCCTCGCGCAACGGCGCCTTCTGCAACTGGCGTATATGACAGGCAGCATTGTCCTGGTTGCAGAAATAGTTCTCGGTCTCCTGGATCGAAATTTTTACCCGCGGATCCGGTATCAGCGGAATGACCCAGGGCAGGTAGTCGCCGAGGATATACATGGCCTTGGCGGCACGGTATTTCAGCGGCCGCGCGTCTTTAACATCCGCTGGCGGATCGGTCCCGGCCAACATGCGATTGACCCAGGTCGCATCATTGTCGCTATCGCGATACTGATCGTAAAAAAGGTGACTCCAGGACACCAGTGTAAAACAGTCGCTGGTCTCGATCTCGGAGGCGATCTCACGGTCAACCTTGCCGACGCCGTGCAGCAGGCAACGCAGTAACAATTGCCGGTGCGCGGCCGGTGGCGGCTTCGGGTTTTTGCCGTGCGTAAATATAATGCGTTTCAAGGGACCGTTCGCTCAGAACGAGGCCAGTTGTTCACAGGTCGGTTCGGCGCAGCAGTACCAGTTCTCGGACAGGCGCGGCACGGCACGGCTGTGCGGATCGATGTGTACTGGCGGTGCTGTGATACCGGCCGCCGCATGTGCCAGGCGCCAGACTTCGGCGAATATCTCGCTGCGCGGGAGTTCTTCCGCCTCGGCCTTCTGTACCCACGCCTGTATGGCTTGCTGTAATTCGTCCATGCGCGGGTCCGGATGCGCCCAGGGGTGGCCGAGGATCGCCGGGTCGAAGGGTCCGATCAGTGCGTCGCTGTCATCCATGTTGAGAATATGCGAACCGGCCGGCACCAGCAGGCGAATGGACAGTTGCACGGGTGCCACTGCCTCGACCAGCTGCAGGTCGAGAATGTCAGTCAGCAGTGCGAGGTAGTGTTGCAATGAAGTCCAGGGTGTAAAGGCCACGAAGGTCGGTGCCAGTGCGATCCCGGCTGCACGCGTCAGTGCCAGTGCATTGATAAAATCTTCGCGCGTATGCCCCTTGTCGAGTAACGTCAGCAGTGTGTCGTCGACCGACTCTACCGCGGTCAGGATGAACAGGCAGCCGGTGCGGCCCAGTTCGCGAATCTCGTCCGGATAGTTAACGATATGTTCTATCTTGATGGTCGCGTCCCAGGTGATATCAGGATGTCTTGTGTGCAGTGCCCGCACAATACGCAGGGCATGACCGGGACCGTTGAAGAAATCCGGATCACCGAAAGAAATGTGTCGGGCCCCGGCTGCAATCTGGTTCTCGATATCAGCATTCACGACGTCAGCCGGAATAACAAAGAACTTGCCTTCGTAAACCGGTACGACCGGGCAATGCTTGCAAAAATACTTGCAACCCCGGGTAGTCTCAGCGAAGCCGACGGTGCGGTTTTCACCGTCCGGCAAAATCAGGCTGGCGTACTTCGTCAGTGCCGGCAAGCCACTGCGGTCGGGTACCACAAACGGGATCTTTTCCAGCCGGGTGCTGCTTGTAAACGCGGGAGCCTGATCGCTGTCGCGCAGTGTCGCCACCAGTTCCAGCAAGCCGTTTTCGAATTCGCCGCCGATGACGGCGTCAACACCCTGCGCCTGGAACAGTTCGCTGTTCATCGGTGCATACAGGCCATACACGCACACGCGCGCGCGTGGCGACAACTGCCGGATCCTGGGTAATGCCTCCACCGCAATGCGCGTTGCCGTGTGCATGGCGATATACACGGCAACCAGGTCAGTATCCGTGGTCAGGCATTCATCCAGCTTCTGTATGGACAGGTCACAGCAGTTCACATCGCAACCCGCCTGCCCAAGTAACGCGGCCGGCTCTGCCAGGCCAAATGGCTGGCGACCCAGTTCATACGGATTTACGAGTGTGATTTTCATTGTTTTTCTCATTAAATACAGTTAAATTATTAAGCATTCAACAGAAGTCGCTTTAACGCAGTAACCACGACCAGGCAGCGCGCGAATGGTTGATTGACCGCGGTGCATTCTAACGCGTTTCCTGTCCTGTGCCGTAGCTGTCGCCGGCAACGGTTTCCGGTAGTATTCACACGCAATGACGCACCGTGAGTCGCACGGTGTCACGACACAGGAATCAGGCATGGCTGCTGCATCGAAAGGTATTACATGGTCCGGATTTCTGCTGCGCCTGTTGGTTGCAGCAGTACTGGTGTTTTCAACCTACAATCCCACCGGCAAGTCCTACTACCACTGGCTCAGCGACAACATCTCCGCGCCGACGCCGCTGCTGGCGCTGGCCGGCATTCTACTGCTGGTCGGCTGGACGGTTTATCTGCGTGCCACCGGCCGATCACTCGGCGCATTCGGGTTGCTCCTTGCAGCCGCCTTCTTCGGCGTACTGGTGTGGATGACCATTGAATGGGGCTGGATCAGCGCCAACAGTGTCGAATCGATGACCTGGATTTTCGAGACAATCCTGTGTGGTGTACTGGCGATCGGTATTTCCTGGTCGCACATCCGCCGTCGCATTACCGGCCAGGTGGATGTCGATGAAGTGGAAGGTGACCTTTGATTTACACAAGCTGCGCGCAATCATGAACAGCGACGCACCCTTTGACTACATCGATACACCGGCTGCCCTCACCGACTTCTGCGAGAAACTGGCTACGGCCCCGTGGATCGCGCTCGACACCGAGTTCCTGCGCGAAAAAACCTATTACCCGAAACTGTGCCTGCTGCAGGTCGCGACACCCGGCCTGGCCGCCTGTATTGATCCGATCGCACTGGATGACCTGACGCCGATCCTCGACCTGCTGTTCAACGAGAACATTATCAAGGTTATGCATGCGGGACGGCAGGACATGGAAATTGTTTACCACCTGACGGGCCGCGTGCCTGCACCCGTCTTCGATACACAGGTGGCGGCTCCGCTGCTCGGTTACCCGGACCAGGTCGGCTATGGCAACCTGGTTAAAACGGTACTTGGTATCGCACTGGACAAGCTGCATACCCGGGATGACTGGTCACTGCGCCCGCTGACGCCCGCACAGGCCCGCTACGCCGCCGACGATGTGATTTACCTGGTCGAGATCTACCAGGACCTGCACAAGCGACTCGAAGAAATGGGTCGACTTGACTGGCTGGCAGCGGATTTCCGGCATTTGGCTGATCCTGCACTGTACGAAAATCCGCCGGCGCAAGCCTGGCTCAAGGTGAAGGGTGGTAATCGCCTGCGCGGCGCGAGCCTCGCCGTGCTACAGGCGCTGGCCGAGTGGCGCGAACACCTGTCACGTGAACGCGACCGCCCGAAGGGCTGGACGCTGCGTGATGACGCCATGGTGGATATTGCCCGGCATCGCCCCGCGTCACTGGATGCACTGAAGCGCATTCGCGGGCTCAATGAACGCCTGCTGGAGCGCTCGGGTAATGACCTGGTCGAACTCGTCAAGGCGGCCGCAAATAACAAGCCTGCCGCCTTCCCCGACAAGGGTGTGCGTACCCCGTTGACGGCGTCGCAGGATGCTATCGTCGATACGTTAATGGCGCTGGTACGACTCAGTGCTGCGGAGAACGACCTGAACCCGGCGGTCCTCGCCAATCGCAAGCAGCTGGAGCAGCTGGCGCTGGGTAACCAGGACAGCCCCCTGTTACAGGGCTGGCGCAAATCACTGGTGGGTGACCGCCTGAGCGCCATGCTGGCGGGCGATGTGACGCTAAGGGTAACCGACGGCAAGCTGCAACCGGTTAGTAGTTAAGCGGCAGCATTCTGCTTAGACCCCCTCTCTCAGGGCGAGGGGACGTTCCCTTTAGCTGATCAGCAACATCTTGCTGCCAGGTGTGTAACGAGCTGAAGTAGGTTTTCAGATAGGTGCAGCACCGGAGAGCTAGCATCTTAGCCCCACTCCCACAGGTTCGACTGTTTAGCCCCCGCTCCCTCAGGGAGAGGGCTGGGGAGAGGGGATCTCTATAAAACATCACCACGCCCGATTGATATCCCCTCTTCCTGTCCTTCTCCCGGAGGGAGAAGGGACGCTCCCTTTAGCTGCTCGGCAACAGCTTGCAGCCAGGTGTGTAACGCGGTGAGGTATGTTAATCAGATGGACGCAACTTGGCATCTCGGTAGTATCATGCTGCCAGGCGTTGAGCCTGTAGATTGCCGCGCTGGCCGCTCCCGCGGCTACTACGACCGGATGCCGTACCCGATCCGCAGCAGGTGCAGGCTGAAGACATACAGCGTAATTATGAAACCGAGGCTGATCGCGTACGAGGTCCACAGGCTGATATCGGAGATACCGAGGAAGCCGTAACGGAACGCGTTCACCATGTAGAGAATCGGGTTGGCCAGTGACGCGTTCTGCCAGAAGTCGGGCAGCATGCTGATGCTGTAGAAGATACCACCGAGGTAGGTCAGCGGCGTCAGGACGAAAGTCGGGATGATCGAGATATCATCGAAGCTGTTGGCGTAAACGCCGTTTATCAGGCCGGCCAGCGAGAACAGGATCGAGGTCAGCACGATCATGCTGAGCATGACCGGGATGCTGTGTATATTAAGTGGATTGAATACCAGCGACACCGCCGTCACGGCAACGCCGACGATCAGCCCGCGCGCCACACCACCGCTCACGTATCCCAGCAGAATAATGTAATTGGGCACCGGTGAAATCAGCATCTCCTCGATGTGACGCTGGAATTTCGACCCATAGAACGATGACACCACGTTGGCATAGGAATTGGTGATCACTGTCATCATGATCAGGCCGGGAATAATGAACTCCATGTAATCGAAGCCGTTCATCTGGCCGATGCGCGGCCCGATCAGGTTGCCGAAGATAACGAAGTAGAGCGCCGTTGTAATGACCGGTGGCAACACGGTCTGCACCCAGATACGCATGAAGCGGCGTATTTCCCTGGCCGAGATGGTTTGCAGGGCGATCAGCTTGCTGCGGGTATTCATGCGCTATCCCCGGCCTGGCTATTTTCCACCAGGTTCATGAACAGTTCTTCCAGCCGGTTGGTCTTGTTGCGCATACTGCTGACCTGTATGCCGTGCCGGCTGAGTTCGCTAAACAGTGAATTGATCGACTCATCACGATCAATATCCACTTCCAGGGTACTTTCATCCAGTGCTACCAGGTGATGCCGTTCCAGCCCGGGCAACTCCGCCAGTGGCTCGGCCAGGTCGAGGATGAAGGTTTCCTTGCTCAAGGTGTTGAGCAGTTTCCGGGTGCTGGTGTTCTCTATCAGTTCACCCTCGTCGATAATCGCAATGTTGCGGCACAGGCTTTCCGCTTCTTCCAGGTAGTGCGTGGTCAGGATAATGGTCGTGCCGGCCGCGTTGATCTCGCGCAGGTAGGCCCACATGGAGCGGCGGATCTCGATATCCACGCCGGCGGTCGGCTCATCGAGAATCAGCAAGCGCGGGCGATGCACCAGCGCGCGGGCGATCATCAGGCGCCGCTTCATGCCGCCTGACAGGTTGCGGGACATCATGCGGCGCTTGTCCCAGAGGTCGAGGTGTTTCAGGTACTCCTCGGCACGCACCAGCGCTTCATCACGCGTGATGCCGTAATAGCCGGCCTGGTTGGCGACCACCTCGATGACCGGATCGAACATGTTGAAATTGAATTCCTGCGGGACCAGGCCGAGACAGGCCTTGGCATCGGACAGCTCGCGGTCGATATCGTGTCCGAACACCTCGACAGTACCGCCGGACTTGTTGACCAGCGAGGCGATGATGCCGATCAGCGTGGTTTTGCCGGCACCATTCGGGCCCAGCAAGGCAAAGAAATCCCCTTCCGCCACGTCCAGGCTGACGCCCTTGAGTGCCTCGTGGCCACCCGCGTAGGTCTTCTTCAAATCGCGTATTGTCAGTGCGGACGGCATGCTCAGACCATCTTGATGAGCAGGAACACAAACAGCACGACCAGTGCGATCGGCCACAGGAAGCCAGGCCAGTCCCGCGTCTCCGCCTTGCGGCTGCGTTCCAGCATGACTTTTACACCGGGTCCTATCCAGAACAGGACCAGCACAACGAGTACGCCCAGCAGGAGCGCTTCCCAGGTCGACATGTGTTCCATGATATTTGTTCGGGTTTTACCCGGGTTCCTGTGATGGCGGCATGCAAACAGTGCATGCGGAAATTACTGCTATGATAAGGCATCTGTTGCAAGCGGGTGAAGTGGTAAAAATGGATAGTATTTTTTCCAGGGTATTTTATTCGTGTTTATGCCGGTTACGCAGCAACCGGCGGCCGTCGGGACACATGCGCACATGACCGCCTGGGTCGAAGGCAGGGTCCATGCGCTCAAACAATGGACCGACAGGCTTTTCTCGTTACAGGTCGAGGCAGATATCGCCCCGTTCAAGGCCGGCCAGTTCGGTCGCCTCGCCCTGGACATCGATGGCGAGCGGGTGGCACGTCCCTACTCCTTCGTGAACGGACCTGATAATCCGTTACACGAATTTTATTTCATCGTTGTGCCGGGTGGCCCGTTGACGCATCGGCTGGTACAACTGGCAGCGGGTGACACAGTGTATGTAGCACCGCGTGCGGCCGGTTTCTTTGTGCTGGACGAGATTCCCGATGCCGGCAAGCTCTGGATGCTGTCCACAGGAACAGCCCTCGGGCCGTTTCTCTCGATCCTGGCAACGACCGAGGCGTGGTCACGCTTCCCCCGCATTGTGCTCGTGCACGCGGTCCGTACGCGGGCGGAACTTGCCTATGCAGATACCATTCGCTCCCTGCTCGATGCACACCCGGGACAACTGGATTTCATACCGTTCGTCAGCCGTGAGGAAACGGACATCGGCCTGCGCGGGCGTGTGCCGGATGCGATCAGGGACGGATCACTGGAAACACGCGCCGGCTTAACAATCGACGCGGCGGATTCCCAGGTCATGATTTGCGGTAATCCCGCCATGGTCAGCGATACGCAGGCCGTGCTGACTGAACGCGGCATGCAAAAGAACCGGCGGCGTGAGCCGGGACAGATTACGACAGAGCAGTACTGGAAAACGTAAAACGATCGCGCCCGCCGTGCTCAGCCAGGGACAAAGCGGATATTGTCCATGAAGACAGCCCGATTGGATTCGCGCATGCCTGCGCTCCTACAGGTTATGAATAACCGCGGGGGCGGGTTTTGTCAGCGAGTGTGGTCTGCTCAGACAAACAGGGTCAGGACGCCGGTGTAGCCGTACAGGCGGTTGTGTGAAATCTCGCCGTTGGCGAAGAAACCGACCAGCGGAAACTCTCCCAGCTGTTCGCTGATCATTTTCAGCTCTTCTGAATGTTCGCCAAACTGGTAGCGCCCGCGACCCAGGCAGCTGTAGTAAACACCGCCACGTATCTGCCCGCCCGCCCGTTTGCGCAGATCCGCCAGCATGCGCAGCATGTCTTCACGGGCGGCATCACCATCACGACGGCAAAACATGATCTGGGCCTCGTTCTCGAGGTTGTCACCAATGGCGAGCAACTTCTCCTCGGGATCGATACCGATCAGGTTTCTAACCAGGTAATCACCGGTGTCGGACCCGGGGATCGGGAAGCCGGCAAAAATATAACCGGCAATCCGCGACAGGTCGTGTGACAGGACCTCGCCGATATCCTGCTTGAACACATCCAGCGCCGGTTGCCCGTCCAGTTCGGAAAGGATGTTGCCGCTGCAGGCTGAAATGACATGCTTGCCACCAATTGGCGTGCATCCCTGGGTCAGGCTGCTGACAACCGGAATTTCTCCCGAGAACAGCACGCCGGACAGCCCGCCTTCCGTGATTTCCCCGGCAATCTGTTGCTGGAAATGTTCGTCCGAGGACGAGGTCACTCCGCCGACCAGGAAACCGGGATCAAGCTGGGCTGACAGGGATTCGATAATCTGCGGCAGGTACGTGTTGCGCGGGTCACCATGCACAATTCCGAAGTGCGCGGCCTTTTCCTCGAGCCAGTCCCGGTTTTTTTCCAGCATGTCTGACAGCGGCTCTATGCCGGAAGGCATCAGGCGATAACTGTCTTCCGGCAGGTCTGCCAGCATTATCGCAGCGGCCGGTTCTTCGTAAATTTCGCGGCCGGTACAGCAAATACCGATTCCCACGGTCCCTACCCAGCCGTGCACACCGGTTGCTTCGCGCAGTCGCCGCAGGAAACTGTCAAGATCACGCGCCAGTGCATCGGTGACATACAGAAACCCGAGGCTGGCTTTCACCGGCTCGCTGCATAATTCGGCAATACACTGGTCCGCAATGGTTTCCCAGTTGTCACCGCTGGCGCAGGTGGCTCTGAACACTGATTTTTCCATACCGCATTGTACAAGATGATGCGTTCAGCGGGTTGTTGTGTGCGGTAATTAATTCAACGGCTGGAACACTTTTCCTGGCCACGCTACAGACCCGTCACCTGCCAGTCATGACGGCCGTTGCCGTGCTCGATAATGCCTGATCAGGGCCTGCGTCGAGGCATCATGATTCGTCAATGCCGCCTCGTTACGCAATTCCGGCAGGATGGCACGTTGCCAGTTGTTTGCCCAGCTCCACACCCCACTGGTCGAAGGAATTGATTCCCCAGATCACGCCCTGGACAAAGATCTTGTGCTCATAGAGTGCAATCAGCATGCCCAGCGTGCGCGGATCGAGTTCGTCAAACAGGAGTGTATTGGTCGGGCGGTTTCCCGGGAATACCTTGTGCGGCACCAGCGCATCAATCTGTTCCGGTGTCAGGCCACTGCCCTGCAATTCAATGCGCACCTCATCCGCCGTCTTGCCACGCATCAATGCCTCGGTCTGCGCAAAACAGTTGGCCATCAGGATGTCATGGTGTTGGCCCAGCGGGTTCTGGCTGCGCATCGGCGCAAGAAAATCACACGGTATCAGGCGGGTACCCTGGTGTATCAGCTGGTAAAAGGCATGCTGCCCGTTGGTGCCCGGCTCGCCCCAGATCACCGGTCCGGTCGCATAGTCAACCGTGCGCCCCGCGCGGGTGACCGACTTGCCGTTCGACTCCATATCACCCTGCTGGAAATAGGCCGGGAAACGCGCCAGGTACTGGTCATACGGGAGAATCGCATGTGAATCGGCGCCGTGAAAATCGATGTACCAGATCCCCAGCAGCGCGAGGATCACCGGCATATTCTGCGCCAGCGGTGCCTGTCGAAAATGCTCGTCCATCGCATGCCCGCCGTCCAGCAATTGCTCGAACCGGTCCATACCGAGATACAGCGCAATCGGCAGGCCGATCGCCGACCACAGGGAATAGCGCCCGCCTACCCAGTCCCAGAATGCGAACATGTTATCGGTGTCGATGCCGAAGGCACTGACCTGCTGCTGATTGGTCGATACCGCCACGAAATGCCGTGCAATATCATTCTCATCGGCAGCCGAGTCGAGAAACCAGCGGCGCGCCGTGGCGGCATTGGTCATGGTTTCCTGGGTTGTAAAGGTCTTGGAGGCAATCACGAACAACACGCTGTCACGTTCAACCCGTGCCAGCGTCTCGGCTATATCGGTGGCATCCACATTGGAGACAAAGTGCACATTGATGCGGTCACCGGCAAACGCCTGCAGTGCCTCGCACACCATTGACGGACCCAGGTCAGAACCGCCGATACCGATATTCACCACATCCGTGATCGGTTTGCCGGTGTAACCGTGCCATTCGCCGGAACGCACCCGGTCAACAAAGCTGCGCATTTGTGCCAGCACCGCATTCACCGCCGGCATGACGTCCTTGCCATCGACCCGGATCGGGCGATTACTGCGATTACGCAGGGCCACATGCAACACGGCCCGGTCTTCCGTGGTGTTAATCGGCTCGCCGCTAACCATGCGCTGAATCCAGTCCTCCAGGGCACGCTCACGGGCCAGGTCAATCAGCAGCGGCAGGGTCTCGGCCGTGATGCGATTCTTGGAATAATCCAGCAACAGGCTGTCAACCTGAACATTGAAGTGCTCAAAGCGGTGCGGATCATCAGCAAACTGCTGGCGCATCGGCAGCTCACCGGTAGCGGCATAGTGCTGCAACAGGGCCTGCCAGCCCGCACAGTCCGTTAATTCAGTCATAACTGTACCTCGCATCTGGATGGCATTCGTTCTCAATAGCGGCCGCTGTGTCGCTCATGGAATCTGATGGATGCGTGGAATTTGCGGGTGTCTGCGCATTGTCATGGCTGTTTTTTCCGATACGGGGGATAGTATCCGCATAGTACACAGGAAACGGAAAACCCGCAGTAGCGCTGGCCGTGTAACAATAGTCAGGGTGCAGGGATCGACGCAACCGGGGTATGCTCGCCGCAGGTTTATAGCAGCACGGGTTGAATCTGGTAGCACCGCTGGTCGCCTGACTGTTAAAGTGGCGCAGATATTGCAATTTATTACTTCATCAGACTATGAGAACGCACATCATCGCGGCTGATATCGGCGGCACCAAGACCCGGCTGGTATTTGCGCGGCTACAGCACGACGTGGAAATCCTCTACGAGGCGCGCTACCAGAGCAGTGATTTTGACAGCCTCGATGCGATGCTGGTGTATTTTATCGCGGCTGCCGGGCAACAGGGCGCCAGTATTGACGTGCTATCGCTGGCTTTACCCGGTGCAGTGGAAGATGATTCAGTGCGGCTGACCAACCTGCCCTGGGTCGTCAGCAAGACGGAACTGGCACAGTGCTTCGGGACGGAACAGATCTACTTTATGAATGACTTCCAGGCGGCCGCGCTCGGCGTGGACCAGGTAGACCGGGATGACCTGGTTGTCCTCAACCCGGGCATGCACAGAAAAGATGCAACCCGGGCAGTTATTGGTGCAGGCACCGGGCTCGGCCTGGCCTGGTTGCAGGGCGCTGTCGCGCATGCCACCGCCTGGTCAACCGAAGGTGGCCATATCGATTATGCGCCGGTGAACCCGCAACAGATCGAACTGCTTGAATTCATGCTGCAACGGCACGCCCACGTATCGTTTGAGCGCCTGCTGTCCGGCAGCGGCCTGGTTACCCTGTATGAATTTTGCAGCCGCCAGTCAACAGAAGAAGTTGACGCCGCCCGGGTACAGGCAGAAGCGGATGCGGGTAATCCCGTTGCCCGGGAGGCAATGCGCCTGTTCGTGCAAATCTATGGCAGCTACACAGGAAATATTGCACTACTCTTCAAGCCGGAAGGTGGTATCTATATATCCGGCGGGATCGCAGCGAAAATCATCCGCTGGATGCAGTCCGATGATTTTATCGCCGCCTACCTGGCGAAGGGCAGAATGGAGGCGCTGGCAAAGAAAATCCCGGTGTATGTCGTCAGCGATGATCGCGTGGGCGTAAATGGCGCCCTGTCACACGCAGTACAGAGACAACAGGCAACCTACTCATGACTATTAATTACCAGCAACAGGCGAAAAACTATCGCTATTACACCGATTCGAATGTCGGCTCGGAGGTCACCCGCAGGACACTGGTCATCGTGCTCGCCGGCGGTGCCGGCTCACGCCTGATGGGGTTGACCCGCTGGCGCGCGAAACCGGCGGTCCCGTTTGGCGGAAAATACCGCATCATCGATTTCGCACTGTCCAACTGTGTGAATTCCGGCCTGCGCCGCATCAGCGTACTGACGCAATACAAATCACATTCGCTCATTCGTCACCTGCAGCGCGCCTGGGGATTTATGCGTGCCGAAATTGGCGAGTTCGTGGAACTCATTCCCGCCCAGCAACGCAACTCGACCGAGTGGTATCGGGGTACTGCCGATGCGCTGTACCAGAATCTCGACATTATTCGCCGGCATGCGCCCGATAATGTCATCGTACTGGGCGGCGATCACATCTACACCATGGACTACTCAAAAATGCTTTATGAGCATGTAAAGTCCGGCGCCGATCTTACTGTTGGCTGTATCGAAGTACCACGCAAGGATGCCACCGAATTCGGTGTAATGTCCGTCGATGACAAATTCAGGATTACCAAATTTACCGAAAAACCGGCCGATCCTGCGCCACTGCCGGGCAAGCCGGACAAGTCGCTGGCGTCGATGGGTATCTACATTTTCACCAAGTCCTATCTGTATGCGAGCCTGATCGAGGATGCGGAAAACCATGACTCCGCACATGATTTTGGCAAGAACATTTTACCCGCCAGCATCCCGCACTGTTCGGTGTATGCCTATCCGTTCGTACAAAAAGACGGCTCCCCCGCCTACTGGCGCGATGTCGGCAGCGTCGATTCCTACTACCGCGCAAACATCGAACTATGCGAGGTGGAGCCCGAACTGAACCTCTATTCCCGTTCCTGGCCGATATGGACCTACCAGACGCAGCATCCACCGGCCAAGTTTATCTTTGATGACGACAATGCCCGTGGACAGGCCATCGATTCGCTGGTTTCCGGGGGATGCATCATTTCCGGTGCGAGGGTCAAACGCTCGGTCATCTTCTTTGCCACCGAGATCGAGCGTGGCTCGGTCATCAAGGACAGCGTGATTTTACCCAAGGTATATATCGGTGAAAACTGTCGTATAACAGGTGCCATTATTGACAAGGCCTGCGTCATTCACGAAGGCACGGTCATTGGTGAGAACCTGGAACTGGACCGACAGCGATTCCATGTCACCGAAGAAGGCATTGTGCTGGTTACCCCCAGCATGCTTGGACAAAATCTTTATAGTGATGATCAGGAAAGTTTTTCCTTATGAGTGAGTCTACAAAGATCAATTTTGCCCTTTGCTGGCATATGCATCAGCCCTGGTACCAAAGCGGCATTGGCGGTGATTACCAGCTGCCCTGGGTGTACCTGCACGCTATCAAGGATTATTCCGATATGGCGGCCCACCTGGAGGCGCATCCGGGCATGAAGGTGACAGTGAATTTTGCACCGGTGCTGCTCGAACAACTGGATGATTACGCACAGCAACTGCAGCAATGGCTTGCAAACGGATCACGCATGCGTGATCCGATGCTCAACCTGCTGGCTGACGTGAGCCCGATTCCTGCCGGGATCGACGATCGCTGTCAGCTGTTACGCGATTGTCAGCGCGCCAATGCGGAAAAGATGATCGAACCCTATGCCGGATTTCGCAAGCTGCTGCAGCCACTAAAAGCCATGTTCAGTGGCGAAGAAAAGATCGCCCGGGACAAGACCTTCCTCAAGTACCTGGATACACAATATTTCATCGATATCCTTATGTGGTATCACCTTGCGTGGCTGGGGCACGCACTGAAACAGACCAAAACCGCCCGGCGACTGATCGAAAAAGAAGCACTGTTTGATAGCGATGACCGGCGCGAACTGATAACGCTGATGCATGATTGCATCGCCGGCCTTATCCCGCGATATCGAAAACTGGCCGAAAGTGGCCAGATTGAATTATCCATGACGCCCTATGGACACCCGATCATTCCACTGCTGAATGACTTTGCCAATATGCGCTGTGCACAGCCAGACGATGCGGGGCCTGAATACACGGCATACCCGGGAGGCATGGAGCGGTCACGCTGGCATATACAGACCGGTATTGAGTGTATGCAACGCCATTTCGGCATGCGGCCGACCGGCATCTGGCTGTCAGAAGGTGCCATTTCGGAAGATGCGATCGCACTGGTGCAGGAATTCGGTTTTAAATGGACTGCATCCGGTGAAGCCGTATGGGATAACAGTCTGCAACTTTCCGGCAAGGGCAAAAGCAAGGGCCACGCCGCCAGTAAACGCGCGTTGTATCACTCCTATCAACTGAAAAACTACACACCGAAGATTTTCTTCCGTGATGACGGCATGTCAGACCTGATTGGCTTTGAATACGGCCGTCGCAATTCTGTGGAAGCTGCCGAGGAACTCGTACAGAACCTGGAAAACATCGCCAATTTCCTCGGTGACCGCGCATCCCGGCACGTGGTTACCATCATTCTCGATGGTGAAAATGCCTGGGAGTATTATCCGCATAACGGCCACTATTTTCTGCATCATCTTTATGCAAGTCTGGCCGAACACAAGCAGATTCAAACCGCCTGTTTTTCCGAGTTGACTGAATTGCCGATATGCCACGACCTGGATGATTTATGTGCCGGCAGCTGGGTATATGGCTCGCACTCAACCTGGATTGGTCATCCGGACAAGAACCGCGCATGGGAATTACTGACGCGAGCAAAATATGCCTACGATCAGGTCGTCGCAGCCGGATCACTCGATGAATCCACCATGGCGCTGGCCACGCAACAGCTCGCCATCGCCGAAGGATCCGACTGGTTCTGGTGGTTTGGCGACAGCAACTCCGTCCGCCAGCGTAAGTGATTTTGATCAACTGTTTCGCTCACAGCTGCGACATTTGTATGAATTCCTCGGGCTGCCGGCACCGGATGACCTCGATATCCCGGTTTCGCGCGGCGGTAGCGATAAGGCGGCAAACGCCGGCACGATGGTCAGAAATGTATAGCCGGGGATCACATAAACACCGCAATGCCGTAATAGCATCGCCGTTCCGGAAGCCCTGTGCCCCGATGAACGCTGATGAATTTTATGTGCGTCGCGCCGGCATCCTGCTGCACCCGACCTCGCTACCCTCCGGCGTGCTGGACGCCGACGCCGATCGCTGGCTGGAGATGCTCAGTACGGCCGGATTCGGCGTATGGCAGGTGCTGCCGCTGGGTGAACCGCAATCGGGGCTGTCTCCCTACCAGTGCATCTCTGCCTTTGCGCTCAACCCGGCACTGCTGAACAACTATCCCGCAGCGGAATACAGCACGGAAGAATTCCGCACATTCTGTGCCGCCAACCAATGGCTAAAGGATTACGCAACCTTCAAGTTACTGCATCAGCGCTTCAATACTGCACCCTGGTTTACCTGGCCGGACAAATTCAGGCGCCGTGACCCGGATGCACTGGATCAATTGCGCCGCGAGCATGCACAGGAATTTCTCCACCTGTTATGGCAACAGTTTGTGCTGCATAATCGCTGGTTGCAGCTCAAGCAACACGCAAACAGCAGCGGTATCCTGCTGTTTGGTGATATGCCGTTGTTCGTGGCGCATGACAGCGTGGACGTATGGGCCAACCCGGACCAGTTTCTACTGGACGAAAATGGCATGCCTGCATTCGTTGCGGGTGTCCCGCCGGATTATTATTCGGCAACCGGGCAGCGCTGGGGCAACCCGCACTACAACTGGGAAGTCATGCAGGCGAGCGGCTTTGCCTGGTGGCGGCAGCGCATGCAAAACCATATCGACTTGTTTGACCTGGTGCGGATCGACCATTTTCGCGGACTGGAAGCCGCCTGGATGATCAATGCCGGCTGCGACACGGCCGTGGATGGCCACTGGGAGAAGATGCCTGGCGCCGCTCTACTGGGCTCACTGCTGGAGGATCTTGGCCAGCTGCCGATCGTCGCTGAAGACCTTGGCATCATCACCCCGGAAGTCACCGCACTGCGTAAACAGTTTCATTTGCCGGGCATGTCGGTGCTGCAGTTCGGTTTTGATGCCCACGAGGATAACCCGCATAAACCGCAAAATATAGAAACCGACCGCGTGGTCTATACCGGCACACATGACAATGACACCACGCGCGGCTGGTTCGAAAGCATGGCATCGGATGAACAACAGCATGTACTGCACACACTGGGCATCGATGCGCAACAAACGTCATCTGCAACATTGTCTGACCTGGCCGGCCAGGTACTCACAAAACTGGTCGAGCATGCAATGAATAGCCGTGCCAGCCTGTGTATGATTCCATGGCAGGATATATTGCAGCTGGATGGTTCTGCCCGCATGAATACGCCGGGAACCATCGACGGTAACTGGCAATGGTCATTCCAGTGGGAACAGCTGGACAATCACGTAATCGGAACAATGCGCCATCAGCTTGAACAGGCTGGTCGCCTGGCGAACTAAAATGTCTGAAGTATCCAGCAGAATTCAGCAAGGCTCACACCACGATCCATTTGAGTGGCTCGGCGTCCATGCGACCGATAACGGGCACGTGGTACGCGCCTTCATGCCGAGCGCGGAACAGGTTGAACTGGATGGCATCGGCCCGATGCAGCGCACCGCAGGGACCGACATCTTTGCTATCGCAATCGATGACGTACAACATGGCCGGTTGCCGGCGCATTACCGGCTCAACTGGACGGAAAAAGGCACGGGCGCACAACAAAGCAGTATTTCACCGTACAGTTTTGCACCGCAGCTGAGCAATTTTGATCTTGATCTGTTCGCAGCCGGCAATCATCTGCATATCTATCGCATATTGGGTGCCCAACTCACCTGCATTGATGAAATCGATGGCTGCCTGTTTGCGCTGTGGGCACCGAATGTCAAACGCGTCAGTGTGGTCGGCGATTTCAATGGCTGGCACGGCCTGCGCCACCCGATGCGCAACCGGGGCAATTCGGGTGTGTGGGAATTATTTATTCCGGGCCTGGTTGCCGGTGATCGTTATAAATTCGAGATTCGCACCAGCCAGGATGAGCTGCTGCACAAGAGCGATCCCTATGCCCGCTCCATGGGTATACGCCCCGATACCACCAGCCTGATACCTGCGCACAGCACGCATCAGTGGGCTGACCAGGACTGGATGGAAGCGCGCAAAACATGGCACTGGCTGCACGAGCCGATGTCGGTGTACGAGGTGCATGCCGGCTCCTGGCGCCGACATGACGACGGGAGTTTTCTCAGCTATACCGAACTGGCCGAGCAGCTGGTGCCGTATGTTCGCGACCTGGGCTACACCCATATCGAATTACTGCCAATTACCGAACACCCGCTGGATGAATCGTGGGGCTACCAGGTATGCGGTTATTTTTCGCCCACCTCTCGCCATGGCAGCGCAGACGAGTTGCGCTTTTTTATCGACACCTGTCATCGCAACGGCATTGGTGTACTGCTGGACTGGGTACCGGCACATTTTCCGCGCGATGAGTTTGCACTGGCGCGGTTTACCGGCGAGCCCTGCTATGAATACGGTGATCCGAACAAGGGTGCAGCACCAGGAATGGGGTACGCTGATCTTCAATTACGGTCGCAACGAGGTGCGTAATTTCCTGATCGCAAGCGCGGTGTACTGGATAGAGGAATTCCATATCGACGGACTGCGCGTCGATGCGGTTGCTTCCATGTTGTACCTCGACTATTCACGCCGGCATGATCAGTGGTCACCGAATATGTATGGCGGCCGTGAACATCTTGAGGCCGTGGACTTCCTGCGCCACCTCAACGAGGTCGTACATGCCGGTTATCCCGGCGTGTTAACCATGGCGGAAGAAAGTACTGACTGGCCGATGGTGTCACGGCCGACGTCCAGCGGTGGCCTGGGATTCTCGATGAAATGGAACATGGGCTGGATGCACGACTCGCTGGATTATATGCAGTCGGATCCGGTCTACCGGCGCTTCCACCAGAACCAGTTGACGTTCAGCCAGCTGTACGCCTACAGCGAAAATTTCGTGTTGCCACTGTCGCATGATGAAGTGGTCCACATGAAACGCAGCATGCTCGACAAGATGCCGGGCGATGTCTGGCAGAAGTTCGCCAACCTGCGCGTTCTGTATGCCTACCAGTACACCCATCCGGGCAAGAAGCTGCTGTTCATGGGCGGCGAATTCGGACAATGGAACGAGTGGAGCGAACGCAAGTCGCTGGACTGGATGGTCGCGGGCATGGACAAACATGCCGGCCTGGCCAACCTGGTACATGACCTGAATCACCTGTATCGCGAGCAACCGGCACTGCATGCCCATGATTTTGATAGCCAGGGATTTGAATGGATCAGCTGCGACGACGCGGACAAGTCGGTGCTGGTGTTCCTGCGCAAATCCCTGCATGAGTCGGTGATCTGTGCCTTCAACTTCACCCCGGTACCGCGGGATAATTACCGGATTGGTGTGCCTGAGGGCGGCCTGTACCGGGAATTACTCAATACCGATGCGGCCTGGTATGGCGGCGCGGACCTTGGCAATGCCGGGCAGGTCGAGGCCAGCGCATCCCCGCTCCATGGGTTCGAGTATTCTCTGCCGCTGACGTTGCCGCCACTGTCCGGGCTGGTGCTGCGCAAGGTGGTGTCATGAAGATTCTTTATGCCGCCAGTGAGGCATACCCGCTGATCAAAACCGGCGGCCTGGGCGACGTGGTATACAGTTTGCCACGCGCACTGAACCAGCTGGGTGACAGTGTGCGACTGGTATTGCCCGGCTACCGCGAGGTACTGGACGAGGCAGGTCCGTTTGATGTCGTGGCGGAATGGGATATTCCCGGTGCCGGTACCCTGCATCACGTACGCATCCTGCAGGCACAGCTTGAAGCCCTCGGCGAACTGCTGTACCTGGTCGATGCCCCGGCACTGTTTGACCGGCCCGGTAACCCGTATGTGCAGGAAAATGGCATCGACTGGCCGGATAATGCCGAGCGCTTTACCGTGTTCAGTCGCGCGGTGGCCATGCTGGCATTACAGTCACCCGATCCGGACTGGCAAGCCGAGATAGTTCACTGCCATGACTGGCAGACCGGACTGGTGCCGGCCTTTCTTAGCCAGTCGCCGCAATCACCGGCAACGGTGTTTACCATTCACAATCTGTCCTACGACGGCTATTTCTCCTACCAGGACTTCACCCAGTTGCATCTGCCGGCTGCATGGTGGTCATCGGAATATATTGAATTCTACGGCGGTTTTTCCATGCTCAAGGCTGGTATGGTGTTTTCTGACCGGGTAACCACCGTCAGCCCCAGCTATGCGAAAGAGATTTGCACCCCGGAAATCGGTTATCGCTTTGAAGGCCTGCTACAGTTCCTGGGCGACAAACTCAGCTGGCATCCTGAACGGCATTGACCTGGATACCTGGAACCCGTCCAGTGATCCTTACCTGGTAGCCCATTACGGCGCCATTCGCAATCGCATCAAGAGTAAACGCAGTAACAAGGCAGATCTGTTGCGACTGATAGGACTACCGGACAATGATGCACCCTTGCTTGGTTTCATTGGCCGCATGGTGCATCAAAAAGGCATCGACCTGGTCACCACCATGCTTCCGCAACTGTTTGAACAGAGCACTGCGCAGGTGGTGATACTCGGCTCGGGTGACAAGCTGTTTGAGTCCAACCTGCTGGCACTCGCGAAACAGTACCCGGAGCGCCTGCATGTCTACATCGGCTACTCGGAATCCCTGGCACACAAGATCGAGGCCGGCTGCGACCTGTTCCTGATGCCCTCGCGCTTTGAACCCTGCGGCCTTAACCAGATGTACAGCCTGCGCTACGGCACGCCGCCAATTGTGCACCACACCGGTGGTCTGGCCGACACCGTTGTCGACACCACGCCAGCCACGCTGAAAAACAAAACCGCCAACGGCTTTGTTTTCCGGGAAGCCAGCGCCGACGCACTGCTGGACTGCACCCTGCGCGCACTCGACTGCCTGGCACATCCAAGGGTATGGCACCAGGTTTGCCGAACCGGCATGCAACAGCCGCTGGGCTGGGATGCGAGTGCCAGACACTACCAAGAATTGTATCAATCAGAGATATCACCATGAACAAAAAGGACTGGATTGAAGAGAACTCCATCACCGAGATCGTACCGTTACCCGCTGACAGCCATTCGCTGTCCGATGGTTTTAATCGCTACCTGCGGAATCATCTCGGACATTTCATGGGGTTCGTACCGTTTTACCTGTACGAGGCCATGTCGCTGACCATCCGCGACCGCATCATGTCGCAATGGCACAGCACCTGGAAACGCCATAACCAGCCGGATACCCGCAAGGCCTACTATATCTCGCTCGAGTTCCTGATCGGACGCGCACTCGGCAACCACCTGCTCAATCTCGACCTGGAACAGGCCACGCGCGACGCATTGCTGGAATTTTCGGTGGAACTGGAAGATGTCATCAAGGAAGAGCCGGATGCCGGACTGGGCAATGGTGGCCTGGGACGACTGGCAGCCTGTTTTATGGATAGTTGCGCAACCCTGGAGCTGCCGGTACTGGGCTATGGCATCCGCTATGAATACGGCATGTTCAAGCAGCACATCGAGAATGGTTACCAGATAGAAGACCCGGATCACTGGCTGCGAGACGGCAACCCCTGGGAAGTCGCCCGTCCGGAGTTTGAACAAACCATCCAGTTCGGTGGCCGTACCGAACAGTTTCATGACCAGAATGGCATTCAACATACACGCTGGGTGGACACCAATGACATCGTCGCCATTCCACACGACATGCCAATCTCCGGCTATCGCAATGGCACCGTGAATACCCTGCGATTATGGAAATCGACCGCTACCCAGGCATTCTCCCTGGAGGACTTCAATGCCGGCAGTTACTCCGATGCAGTGGAGGCAAAAAATGATGCCGAACATATCAGTATGGTGCTGTATCCGAATGACGCGAGCGAAAGTGGCAAGGAACTGCGCCTGAAACAGCAATATTTCCTGGTATCGGCCAGTCTGAAAGATGTTTTCCGCATCTGGGAACGCACCAACAGCGGGCATTATGAGAACTTCGCCGATTTCAACGTATTCCAGTTGAATGACACGCATCCAACACTCGCCGTCGCCGAGCTGATGCGTATCCTGGTGGATGAGAAACGCCTTGAATGGGATCAGGCCTGGGTAATTACCCGCAAGACCATGGCCTACACCAACCACACCCTGCTACCGGAAGCACTGGAGACCTGGCCGGTGGCGCTGATGGAGAAACTGTTGCCACGGCTGATGGAGATCATCTACCAGATCAATAAACAGTTCCTGCTGGAGGTATCCATGAAGTGGCCGGGCGACCACGACCGCCAGGCGCGCATGTCGCTGATCGAGGAGAATGGTGGCAAGCGTGTGCGCATGGCCTACCTGGCCATCGTCGGCAGTTTTTCGGTCAACGGCGTCGCCGCCCTGCACTCCCGGCTGTTGTGCACCGGCCTGTTCCGTGATTTCTATGAACTCTGGCCGGAGAAATTCAACAACAAGACCAATGGCGTAACGCCACGGCGCTGGCTGGCCAAGGCCAACCCGTTAATGCGTGACCTGATCACCGAGACTATCGGCGCGGACTGGGTGGCCGATCTTGCGCATATCAAGCAGCTGGAACAGCGCGTCGTCGAGAACGACAGCACATTCATGCAACGTTGGCAGGAAATCAAGCAGCACAACAAGCAACAACTCGCCGCGCTGGTGCTGGAGGAATGTAATGTAGCTTTCAACACCGAGGCCATGTTTGACGTGCAGGTGAAACGCGTCCATGAATACAAACGTCAGCTACTGAATCTCCTGCATGTCATTCATCTTTACATCAGGATCAAGCACGGCAATGCAGATGACTGGACGCCGCGCTGTGTATTGATCGGCGGCAAGGCGGCGCCCGGTTATCACATGGCAAAACTGATCATCAAACTGATCAACAATGTCGCCGGCATCATCAATGAAGATCCGGATATCGGTGATCAGCTCAAGGTTGCCTTCCTGCCGAACTACAATGTGTCACGCATGGAAGTAATCTGTCCGGGCACCGATCTGTCCGAGCAGATCTCGACAGCCGGCAAAGAGGCCTCCGGCACCGGCAACATGAAGTTCATGATGAACGGTGCACTTACCATCGGTACCTATGATGGCGCCAACATCGAAATTCTCGAGGCCGTGGGTGCCGACAACTTCTTCCTGTTTGGTCTCAAGGCCGATGAAGTTGAGGATTTGCGCTCACATTATCAGCCGCAGCAGTATATTGATAATGACCCTGACCTGGCCGCTGTCCTGCAGCTACTGGAGTCCGGCCACTTCAACCTGTTCGAGCAACATATCTTCGATGATATTGTTAACGCGCTGAAGAGTCCGAATGATCCGTGGTTGACGCTGGCCGACTTCCGCAGCTATGTAGATTGTCAGCAGCATGCGGCGACACTGTTCCGCGACCGCGATGCATGGACGCGCATGAGTATCCTGAATACCGCGAACAGCGGTTTCTTCTCCACCGACCGTACCATCGCGCATTACAACTCGGACATCTGGAAGCTCTGATTAATTGCGAGACCAGGCTAACCGAATATCCACCGTCTGCCGCTGCGAGTACTTCGGCCTGCGCACGATAACTGTGGCGCGGACGGTTACCGGGGTATAAGCAGACTTGAGTGGCAGCCAGTCGTTACTCGGCCTGGAAACCGAACGCGCGGTCATGCACGTAGACCAGCTTGCAGTCATCGAGGTATTTGGCGTCATGAATACGCCCGGCCCCGATATAGCCGGTATCGCCCTTGTTCAGGATTAATGGCTCACCATCCGCCTGCAGACTGTCGCCATTTCGTGTGAAGAACTGCACGGCCATGCGGCCCTCGATGACAACAGTCATATCATCGCCCGGATGCGAATGCGGCGGCTCCGCGCTGCCGGCTTCCCACTGTTCGAGCATCACTTCCACACCATCCGGGTTGCCCGGTACGGTTGTCCTGACGGTAAAACCATCGGGTGTATCAGGCACCGTCACGTGATTCTCCCAGATTGCGCTGGTGCTGGCTGTGAGTGTCTTGTTGTCCGTCATTACCGTCTCCTGTCGTGACCACTTGTTCATCGGGCGGGTATTGTACGCGCTAAATCATCGGGCGTGAGATACCCGGCTGCTATTCCAGTAATACCCGCGATTGTGACGCCCGAAGATAAAGATCATGCAACCTGCTGTGCCCCAATGCGTCATAGAAATGCCGGTTTTGTGAACTCATGTAAAACATCTGCTATGCCCTGGATGGCCACATGCATCTCGTCACGTCAGGCAACTCCATGATATGCAAATTATTTATAAGAATGTCGCAAGACCTTGTGAAATATATATATTTTGACCTGGATTTAGTCCAGATGATACAGTGCGCAGCGCAAAACATACTGGCAACGACAGGCAACAGAACTTGATAGACAGAGAAAAAACCTCACTGGTTACCAGGGCCGTTGCCGATCTCGCGCTGGCGTCCTATGCCGGTGCGCTCATCTACCCGGCATTATTCTTCACCATCATTTATGCAACCGGCTACCAGGCCATGCATCCAACATTCACCATCGTTTGCTTATGCGTCATGGTGATGGCTTGTGTTGGCCGCCTGTTACTGGCCGTAGAACACAACAACATCGAGACGGGTGTCTGGGTTCGCTGGTTCTCCCTGCTGACACTGGTAATGGTTTCCACATGGAGCAGCTTCTGGGCCTTTGCAATTTATACTGATGGCCTGAACCAGACAACACTCATTTCGATTGCCGCGTCGGTCGGTATAGCCAGTGCGGGTATGGGCACGCTCGCACCGTTTCTCAAGCTGTCTTACGCCGTCATGTTCGTACTAATGTGGCCATCCGGCCTGGTACTGACGATACAGCCGGATGGTGTCGGTACGGCGTACGCAGTAATGCTGCTGATCGGATCGTTTTTTCTTTCGTTCGTTAATGTCCGCATGCACAAACAATACTGGGACACACGTAAAAACGAGGCATTACTGGAAGAACGTGCCGTGCAACTCGCCGATGCCACCAGCGCCAAATCCGAGTTCCTTGCGCGGATGAGCCATGAAATTCGTACTCCCCTGAATGGCATCCTGGGCATGGCGCAGATACTGCAGCAGTCGAAGCTCGACAACACGCAGAAAAAATATACAGACATTATCCGCAAGTCCGGCGAGGGCTTGCTGACAATCATCAACGATATCCTTGACCTGTCGCGAATAGAGGCCGGCAAGTTTGAATTATTGAATGCACCGCTTGATATTGTGAACACCGTCAACGAGACGCTCGAGCTACTGGAGCCTGAGGCCAATCGTCGCGGGCTGACGCTTACCTGCGAAATTGCCGCAGATGTACCCAGCTGCCTGCTCGGCGATGACGGACGCATCAGGCAGATCCTGATTAACCTGGTCGGTAATGCCATCAAGTTCACTGACGAAGGCTCTGTCAGTGTACGTGTCACCACGCAATCAATCAGCGCACATCAAGCAAACATTTATATCGAAGTGGCAGATACCGGAATCGGTATATCCGCTGCCGCACGTGACAAAATATTCGAGGCATTCTGCCAGGAAGATGTTGAGCAGGTGCACCATAACAGCGGCACCGGCCTGGGACTGGCAATTACCCGGCAACTGGTCAGCATGATGGCCGGCAGCATCGAGGTTGAGAGCAACAGGGACAGGGGAACAGTCTTCATCCTGCAACTGCCAATGAACATCGGCAGTGAACAGGAAAAAACAGCCATGACCGAAATTCCGGCACACACCACCACCCTGGCAAATAACGCGCTTACTGACAAATCCATACTGATTGCCGAGGACAACCTGGTTAACCAGTTTTATGCCACCGAGATTCTCAAATCAATGGGCTGTCGCGTAACAACGGCGAATGACGGTGCACTGGCGGTAGAGGCCTGTGACACAGGCCATTTCGATGCCATCCTGATGGACATGCACATGCCTAACCTCGACGGCGTGGACGCCACGCGCGCCATTCGCCACCTGGAAGGTGCCAGCAAGCGTACGCCGATTATTGCAGTCACAGCCAATGCGCAGGTGGGTGAACGCGAGAACTGTATCAAAGCAGGCCTGGATGACTTCATCAGCAAGCCATACAGCGTACCTGAATTACAGTCAGTGCTAGTCCGCTGGCTCGGGCAAGAACAGGCACACACGGAAAATAACCCGCTGCACTGAGACCGCAGCTGCTGGCGGCAGGTTTATCCGTCGACCACCCGGTACTCACCCGGTGCCAGCCCGTCCAGTTGCCAGTCTGCGACGGCATATCGCACCAGGCGCAGGGTGGGATAGCCGATGTGTGCCGTCATGCGACGTACCTGGCGGTTGCGCCCTTCTGTTATAGCGAGGTCGATCCAGCAGGTGGGTATATTCCTGCGCTCGCGTATCGGCGGCTCGCGTGTCCACAGCGCCGGCGCCTCGATCAGTGCCGCAGTGGCCGGCTGTGTCACCCCGTCTTTCAGGCGAATACCCCGCCGCAGGCGATCGAGGTCCGCCTCCGCCGGGATGCCCTCCACCTGCGCCCAGTAGCTTTTTTCCTTGCTGAATTTCGGGTTGGCTATGCGCTGTTGCAGTTTGCCATCATCCGTGAGCACGAGCAGACCCTCGCTGTCATAGTCCAGTCGACCCGCACAATACACACCCGGTATATCAATGAAGTCAGCCAGTGTCGCCTTGTCACCGTCCGTGGTGAACTGTGAAAGTACCTGGAAGGGTTTGTTGAACAGCACGATCACGTTATTTGCCTTACCTGTCTGGTAGAAGAATCGGGGAGCTGTCGTCGTGCCGCGACAGATAAAGTGCCTGTAATTAAAGCATATATCGTAACCCGCAACCTGGCGGTCGCCATACCCCGACATGATTTTCCCGCTTGTCTTCAACCTGCACGCAGAACTGGCCTGTATGTTACTGACGCCAATAGATATCCGGAAAGTGGCCCGTTACTTGCTCTAGTCAGGTTGCGGAAAACGCACACCATTCCCCCGGAATGGTCCTGATTACTGTACATCTGGAGATAGAAATGAAGACGATTATTTTTACCGCAGTACTCGTATCCGGGCTGGCCGGTCTCGCTCAAGCAGAAGAGGCCACGGCGATTTCTTTTGAAGACCTGGATGTTAACAAGAATGATGCCCTGAGCATCGCCGAAACCGGCAACCTGCCGGAGATTTCAGCACAGTGGAGCACGCTGGACATGGACGGTGACGGCCAGCTGAGCAAGGATGAATTTTCCGGCTATGCCACACCGGCACCGGCTGCAGGTACCCAGTAAGCTGTAACCTTCGCCCGGCCATTGGCCGGGCGATTGGTACTGAATTTTCCGGTTAGTTCACCGCGCCCGTACGGGCCGTGATCGGACACTAGTCGAAGTAATCCGCATCGTGCTGGATTTCGGTGGCCATCTGCGTGAGCCTGCCGGAAATCTTTCCCATCATGTCGAGCAATGCCGTATCCAGTCCCGATTCAATAATCAGGGTCAGCTCGTCGTAGTGGCGGTCAGGAATGATATCGCCAGAACTCTCAACCAGCTCACGGAATCGCTGTGCCATCTGCCGGGCATGTTCAGACTGGTGCATATTCTAGTCTCCTTCGAGGTCGAGTGGACTGTTGTCCAGGTAGTGTTCGCCTTTTTCGTAAATGGTCTTCGCCGATCCGACGATCAGTGGATCCGGCGGCGTCACCAGCTTTTTGTCCTTGTTGTGGTAGTCAAGACTGTTCAACACAAATTTCATGGCATTGATACGCGCCCGCTTCTTGCAGTCTGACTTGACGACCGTCCAGGGTGCATCGGCCGTATCGGTATAGAAGAACATGGCTTCCTTGGCCTCGGTATAGTGCTGCCACTTGTCGAGCGAGGCCATATCAATCGGGCTCAGCTTCCATTGTTTCAGCGGATCGAGTTTGCGCCCCTGGAAACGCCGGAACTGTTCATTGCGGCTGACAGAAAACCAGAGCTTGTAAAATTTGATCCCGCTACGCACCAGCATGCGCTCCAGGTCCGGCGCCTGGCGCATGAACTCAAGGTATTCGCCCGGCTGGCAAAATCCCCATAACCCGTTCCACACCGGCACGGTTGTACCATGAGCGATCGAATAGCACGATCTCGCCCTTGGTCGGCATGTGTTTAATGTAACGCTGGAAATACCATTGTCCCATTTCCTCGGTGGACGGCTTCTCCAGCGCGACCACGCGTGCACCACGCGGGTTGAGATGCTCCATGAAACGCTTGATGGTACCGCCCTTACCCGCCGCATCGCGGCCTTCACACATAATAACCACGCGCTGGCCGGTTTCTTTAACCCAGCCCTGCATTTTCAGCAGTTCAATTTGCAGTTGCTGCTTGGTGGTCTCGTACTCGTCACGTCCCATTTTCGTTTCATAGGGATAATTTGCGTCCTGGAAAATCTTTTTCTTGCCGAGTGACTTGATATCCGCCAGGGTCGCGAGTTCCGGTAATTCCCGGTCTTGCGCAAGCTCTGCCAGTGCGCCGGTATGATCATCTGCCATATTATTTCCTGTTCCTGAAGCCGGGCCGCTAAAAACCCGGTGATTTTCGATGGTTATGCCACCATTTCCCGGTAGCCTTCCCTTAAAAAATAGACAAAACCCGTGCCGCCTATCTTGATATAAATCAAGCAAGTCAGATTAGCGCGTGCGAGTTCATGTACTTGCACCCTCTTCAAGCAGATGCTTGCCTGTACCGGTGAGCCGGGAGTAAATTGCTGGCCCAGCGCGTTACATCCTGGCTGTGCGTCGGGTAGCATGGGCGCCACGGTCTGTATAACGATACCAGAAGTATCACATTTGAGCAGAGGACACCGAAATGCGATCAATCACTGCTATCTTTTTACTGTTAATAATCGCCCCGCTGCAGGCGGCCGTCGTCGGCAAGGAGGTCTGTTACCAGGCCGGCGATACAGCCATGAAAGGCTATTACGCCTATGATGACGCCATTACCGGCAAACGCCCCGGCATACTCGTGGTGCACGAATGGTGGGGGCACAATGATTATGCGCGCAAACGTGCCGACATGCTGGCCGCACTGGGTTATGCCGCCCTCGCCGTGGACATGTACGGTGACGGCAAGACCGCAGGTCACCCGGAAGACGCCGGCAAGTTTGCCGGGGCCGTGCGCAAGGACCTGGCGACGCTGCAGGCACGTTTCAACGCGGCGCGCGACTTCCTGAACGCACAGGCCGCCGTCAACCCGGAGCACAATGCGGCTATCGGCTACTGCTTCGGCGGCAGCGTGGTGCTGTCCATGGCCCGCGCCGGCGCGGATCTCGATGGCGTGGTCAGCTTTCACGGCAGTCTCGGCGGCCTGCCGCCGATTGACAACCAGATCACGGCCAAGGTGCTGGTCGCTAACGGTGCCGACGACACGTTCATCAGCGCCGAGTCCATTGCGGTTTTCCGCGATGACATGGATGTAGCCGGCGCCGACTACACGTTTATCAACTATCCGGGTGCAAAACACAGCTTCACCAACCCGGGCGCCAATGCCGTTGGTGAGCAATTCAAGCTGCCGCTGGAATATAACCAGGAAGCGGATACCGCCTCCTGGGCGGCCATGCAGGAATTTTTCAACGACTTGTTCAAATGAGTCGACTGACAATAAACACGTGGGGAGAAAACAATGCTGAACACGGGTGATACTGCACCGGCAATTGAATTACCGGACGCGGACATGAATATACGCACGCTGAAGGAATTCGCCGGCAACTGGGTGGTGATCTATTTTTACCCGAAAGATGACACGCCCGGCTGCACCATACAGGCCAATGAGTTCACCGATATGAGCGAGGCGTATGCCGAGGCCGGCATTACCGTACTGGGTATCAGTCCGGATGACTGCTTCAGCCACCAGGCGTTTCGCGAGAAGTTCGGGCTGCGAATCATCCTGCTCGTCCGATGTCGACAAAATCGCCTGTAACAACTACGGCGTATTCCAGGAAAAGGAAAAGAATGGCGTCAAAAAGATGGGCATTGTTCGCTCCACCTTCATCGTCCGCCCGGACGGTACACTGGCCTACGTGGAGTACGGCGTTACACCGAAGGACCACGCCGGCAAGATGCTGGAATTTATTCGGGCAGCAGGCGGGTAAAACACCTGGCAGGATACCGGGTGCGGCCAGCGAAGCATACTTCATCTGGATAAACAACCAGTTGATGGTTTCTTCTCGAAATCACGGTACTGAATAAGCTGCCAGCTGTACGGTCAGGACATCTCCAGTATTCTTTCCTGTGCGACCAGTTTTTTCTTGTAACGCGACTGCACGATATCGACGATCACCATGACGAAGATGACCATGTAAAACGTCGTCTTGCTCATCGGTGTGACTTCATGGCCGAACAGGTGCAGGTGTGAAACGTGTGCGCCTTCCGACAACAGCATGACGCCGACCAGGAACAGGATAAACAGCCCGACCACCTCGTACATGCGGTTCTTTTTCAGAAAATCCGTCACATGGTCCGCCAGCAAGACCATCAACACGCCGCCGATAATGATAGCCGTCGCCATGACAATGAAGTTGTCCGTCAGCGCCATGGCACTAAGAATCGAGTCAAATGAAAACACCGCGTTCATAATGACGACCGACGTGAGAACCAGCGCGTAAGACCGGGGCTTGCGTCTAATATGCGCATCCGCCTCCAGCATGATCATGTGACTGATTTCCTTGAGCGCGGTGTACAGGATAAACACGCCGCCCACGAACACCACGATGCCATGCAGATTAAAATGGCCGCTAATCAGGCCTTCGATATCAATAGCAAACAGCGAATCCTGGAAAGCTGACAGGACACTGACCAGCGCAAACAGCAACACAATCCTGAGCAGAACGGCCAGGCCGATACCCAACTTGCGTAGCGATGACTGACGGCTCTTTTCCACCCGTTGTGACTCAAGCGAAATATACAACAGGTTGTCAAAACCCAGCACCGCCTGCAGCATCACCAGCATGCCGAGGGTAAAGAGATTTTCTATTGTGAACAGACCTTCCATTTATTTGTATCCTTTGTAGGTTTTGAATGTTCTTCGCGAGTGACATTCTGTCAACAGAATATGCTAATCACGTATGCGAAATATATTAGTGCCATAATCTTGCGAATCTAATAGATATTCCTGCTTGTCAGGCAGTTTTATCCCCGGCGTTACCTAGCAAGCACAACCTGCGCATAGATCAAGGTCTTTGTCAGGAAACAGTTTAATTTCCGCTTTTACAAAATGACTGGCAATTTTCTCTGCCAAATTGCCTGCAACTGAGTTCGTTACAAATGCCATGCGACCTTCTTCGATAATGCTCTTTGACAAGTACCAGATGCGAGGACAATGCACCAAACGAGTCCCAGCCGGGAAATGACTTTGCATGGATAATAGGCCATTTAAATTTCCATATTTTTCGGTCCAGGGGTCAACTATTGAATGCTGATCTAAAATCGCATTCCGATAGCGTTCCATTTGGTTCGAATAGTGCCGGCCTTTACTTCATCAATTATTTGCCGAAAGAATATCGACTCTCCCATGGATGCGTTTGCCTAACGTCCAGGTCCAGCGGCGCACGAAGTGCGTCCGATGGAGGCCACTTGTGGCCGGGAGGTATAGGATAATCGGGGTCAGAGCACAATTCCCCCTAATATTAGAAACAATTGTACTCTGACCCCGATTACTCCCAATTACTCTAGTCCTGACTCTATGCAAAGCTGTTTTTAATGACGACATCATCAAGATCAAGTTGCCCCGGCCGTGACCACGCCCCTTTTGTTCCCTTGCCAATGGCCACGAACATGGCAATTAAATGGTCGGACGGCAGCCGAATAAGTTCGGCGACTTTATCGAAATCGAAACCATCCATCGGGCATGAATCGTAGCCCATGGATTTTGCAGCCAGCATTAATGTTTGCGCGGTTATGCCGCAGGATCTCATCGCCTCATCTCTTTGCACCTGCTCTTTACCCCGGTAGTAATTATCGATGGCTGGAAGCATAAAATCCTGCACCGCTTCAGGCGCATGAGCCCAGTATCGTTCAGGCTGCTTTTCCCATGATTTCGTATCGGCACACAGGACAATGAATAGCGAAGCATCGCTCACCTGCGCCTGATCCCAGGCGACTTCCCTGATCTGTTTCCGCAACTCAGAATCTGTGACCACAACAAATCGCCAGTTCTGGATATTAAAAGCCGTAGGAGAAAGAATGGCCAGAGACAATAGCTCATTAATTTCCTCAGGTGTCATAGTATGATTTGCGTCATAGTGTTTGACAGCCCGACGTGCACGTATTGCTTCTTCTGTTTTCATTCTTTAGTCCCTTTTGAGATTTTTACATAACTACGTAGCAGTTCTAGGTCGCCAAGCCGTCTCGACTGGCGCATTTGTAGGCGTAAATGGCAGAGCACAATTACAAATATGGGAACCAGGACCGTGTTGATTGCGATTTCTATACTTTGTGCGTCGAATCCGGCGTCGAAGCCGGCCGACTGAGGCGATTGTTTCCACTGCGACGATTGCTTATTCATTCTCTGTAGGTTTGGAAACGCCAGTCAACCTGAAAATGAGTTTTCCCAGGTATCTTTCAGTCGGACGAAAAACATACGCTGCAGTCAGCAGGCATTATCGTGAAGAAAAACCTCTCTTCATTGTCCTCTGCGACAAATAGAAATAATAGAAAGATAAGGGCAATTGTGATCAGCGCATACATCACCCAGGCTCTTGTTAAGATAGGACTGATATTTGCCGTTTTGAGTGTTTGTCATAATGTGTAATACCTGGCTGCCGCTTATCGTACATTCGACTCTGCATAATAGAATCGCTTTAAATGTCTTTTCATTGCCTGACGACCACAATTAACTCGAACATTTTGCCGTCCTTAATAGCAATTTGTTTTCTATTGGTACATGATTTTGATGCTGCTTTGATTAATGACCTGGCTGTAAACAGATGATACACCATAGACCTCTTCCGGATCTTTGTATAGCCGTTCGATTCTTTGTCTACCAGCAGATCGAAATCGCCATCACCGGAAGCCTAGTACCACTACATCTGCCGGTTTCGCATATTCCATGGCATCGAGGGTTGTCCCGACATCCGAGTCGCCGGTTAGGCAAAGCATCAGATATTTCGACAAATACTGGCTACATCCATATCCTCACAGTCCCAACTCCAATAACATGATCGGAAACGGTCATAAGTTTATCTACAGCTTCCTGAGTCCACGAATCAGATATATCTCCGAAAGCTTATCATCGTCCTGAATATAGAACTGGTATCAGCGAAACTGTTAGCCCATAATTTGTATGTACGTCTAACTACCATTAGACGACATTGGCACATCCGCCAATAATTGGCAGATATGGATATGTAATTACTATATGTAGATATATAGTTGGCATATATAGAAATTAGAACATAGGCACTTTAAAAATCTATGTGTCTGCAACCTGAGCCTATCAGGACTCATACCCCAACACGCTCGCCAGCCAACGCTCAACCTCACGCACCTCCATCCCCTTGCGCCGCGCATAGTCTTGCACCTGGTCTTTGGCCAGCTTGCCGGTGCCGAAGTAGCGCGCCTCGGGATGCGAGAAATAGAAACCGGATACCGCGGCCGTTGGCAGCATGGCGTAACTTTCGGTCAGCGTCATGCCCGCATTGACGTCCGGCTTGATCAAATCCCACAGCGTACCCTTCTCGGTGTGATCCGGGCAGGCGGGATAGCCGGGTGCCGGGCGGATGCCGCGGTATTCTTCCCGAATCAGCTCATCGCCGGACAGGTTCTCGGCCGTTGCGTAGCCCCAGAACTCCTTGCGCACACGCTGGTGCATGCGCTCGGCAAAGGCCTCCGCAAGACGGTCGGCCAGCGCCTTTAGCAGGATACTGTTGTAATCATCATGATCGGCCTCGAATGCCGCGACCTTGTCCTCGATACCGATGCCGGCCGTCACGGCGAATGCGCCGATGTAGTCCTCGACACCGGAGTCTTTCGGCGCGATGTAATCGGCCAGCGCCAGGTTGGGCGCGTTATTGCGTCGCGCCAGTTGCTGGCGCAGCGTATGCAGCACGGTCTGTACCTCGTCGCGTGCATCACTGCTATACAGCTCAATGTCGTCGTCATTGATGGTGTTGGCCGGGAAGATGCCGACCACGGCGCGCGCCTGCAGCCATTTTTCGTTGACAATGCGCTTGAGCATTTCGTTGGCATCGTTAAAGAGACGTGTTGCCTCTTCGCCGACCACCGCGTCATCGAGGATTTTCGGGAACTTGCCGGTCAGCTCCCAGGCCTTGAAGAATGGCCCCCAGTCGATGTAATCGACCAGCTCGGCGAGTGAATAATCATCGAACACCTTGAGCCCCGTGAATGACGGCTTCACCGGCACATAAGCGTTCCAGTCAGTGGCAAACTTGTTGGCACGGGCCGCGTTCAGGCTGACCTGGTTGCGGTCCTGCTGCTGGGCGGCGCGCTGTTCGCGCAATTCGCGGTAGCGTGTCTTGGTCTGCGCGATGAATTCGCCGCGCTTGTCCTCGCTCAACAGGGTGCCGGCGACGCCCACGGCGCGCGAGGCATCGGCCACGTACATGACCGGGCCGTGGTACTGCGGATCGATCTTCACCGAGGTGTGTATCTGCGAGGTGGTGGCACCGCCGATCAGCAGCGGCAACTCGAAGCCAAGCCGCTCCATTTCCTTGCCGATGTGTACCATCTCGTCCAGTGACGGCGTAATCAGCCCGGACAGGCCGATGATGTCGACATTCTTTTCCTTCGCCGTTTTCAGAATGGTGTCGGCCGCCACCATCACGCCGAGATCGATCACCTCGTAGCGATTGCACTGCAGCACCACGCCGACAATGTTCTTGCCGATATCATGCACATCGCCCTTCACCGTCGCCATCAGGATGGTGCCGTTGGTTTCCATTGCGTCACCCTTCTCTTCTTCCATGTAGGGCAACAGCCAGGCGACCGCCTTTTTCATCACGCGTGCGGATTTAACCACCTGCGGCAGAAACATCTTGCCGTCACCGAACAGGTCGCCGACCACGTTCATGCCGTCCATCAGCGGACCCTCGATCACGTGCAGGGGTCGCTCGGCCGCCAGCCGGGCTTCTTCCGTGTCTTCCTCGATGTAATCCGCGATGCCCTTGATCAGCGCATGTTCCAGTCGCTTGTTGACCGCCCATGAGCGCCACTCAAGGTCTTCGACCCTGGCCGTGCCCTTGCCGTCCCCGCGGAACTGTTCTGCAATCTCGAGCAATCGCTCGGTGGCATCCTCGCGGCGGTTCAGCACCACGTCCTCGACGCGCTCACGCAGCTCCTCAGGTATGTCTGCATAGATAGCCAGCTGCCCGGCATTCACAATACCCATGTCCATACCGTTCTTGATGGCGTGGTAGAGGAACACGGCGTGGATGGCCTCGCGTACCGGGTTGTTGCCACGGAACGAGAACGACACGTTGGACACACCACCGGAGACCATGGCATGCGGCAGCTTCTGCTTGATATCGTGCGTGGCCTCGATGAAATCCAGGCCATAATTATTGTGCTCTTCAATACCGGTCGCGATGGCGAAAATATTCGGGTCGAAGATGATGTCTTCCGGCAGGAAACCGACCTGCTCGGTCAGTATGCGGTAGGCACGCGCGCAAATATCGAACTTGCGCTGACGGGTATCGGCCTGGCCGTCCTCGTCAAAGGCCATGACAATCGCCGCTGCACCGTAGCGGTTAACCAGTTCGGCATGACGGATAAATTCAGCCTCGCCTTCTTTGAGGCTGATGGAATTCACCACGCCCTTGCCCTGGATACACTTCAGGCCGGCCTCGATCACGTCCCACTTGGACGAGTCGATCATGATCGGCACGCGCGAGATGTCCGGCTCGGCAGAGACCAGGTTCAGGAAACGCACCATGGCCTCCTGCGACTCCAGCATGCCCTCGTCCATATTGATGTCGATGATCTGCGCGCCGTTCTCCACCTGTTGCCGCGCGACATCCAGTGCCTTCTCGTAATCGCCGTCCATGATCAGTCGTTTGAAAACGGCCGAACCGGTAACGTTGGTCCGCTCGCCGACGTTAACGAACAACGAGTCTGCGGCGATATTGCACGGTTCGAGCCCGGACAGGCGGCACTGCGGATCAATCGCCGGTATTTTGCGCGGCGGGTGCTGGCTAACGGCCTCGACAATGGCGCGAATATGGTCCGGCGTGGTGCCGCAACAGCCGCCAATGATGTTGATAAATCCGTTAGCGGCCCAGTCGGCCAGTTCCGCCGCCATTTTCTCCGGCGATTCGTCGTACTCGCCGAACTCGTTCGGCAGGCCGGCGTTGGGATGTGCGGAGACATGTGTTTCCGAGATGCGTGACATCTCTTCCACGTACTGGCGCAACTGGTCGGCGCCGAGTGCGCAGTTCAGACCGATAGACACCGGCCTTGCGTGGCGCAGTGAATTATAAAACGCCTCGGTTACCTGGCCCGTCAGCGTGCGGCCCGACTGGTCGGTAATCGTGCCGGAAATCATGACCGGCAGACGCGAGCCACTGTCGGCAAAAAACTGTTCAACCGCGAACACGGCGGCCTTGGCATTCAAGGTATCGAAGATTGTTTCGATAAGTATTATATCGGCACCACCTTCAACCAGGCCGCGCGTTGATTCAATGTAGGCCTCGACCAGTTCGTCGAAGTGTATGTTGCGGAAACCCGGATCATTGACATCGGGTGAGATTGACGCCGTGCGATTGGTCGGGCCAAGTACGCCGGCGACAAAACGCGGTTTGCTGGTATCGGTTGCCGTGACATCGTCTGCAACGGCACGCGCCAGCTGTGCGGCCGCCACGTTGATTTCGAAACTGAGATCTTCCATGCCGTAATCGGCCATGGCCACGCGCGTGGCATTGAAGGTGTTGGTCTCGAGTATGTCCGCGCCGGCATCGAGGTACTGGCGGTGGATATCGGCAATGATCTGCGGCTGCGTCAGTGTCAGCAGGTCGTTATTACCCTTGAGGTCACTCGGCCAGTCGGCGAAGCGCTCGCCACGGTAATCGGCCTCGCCCAGCTTGTGACGCTGGATCATGGTGCCCATGGCACCGTCCAGAAACAGGATGCGTTCGCGCAGTAATTCTTGGAGTTTTGTCATGTCTATCAATCAAATAGCCGCAAAATCCCAGCAGTTTAACATGCCTGCAGCGCTTAATCGCCTGCTACTGCCATGGCATAATTAAAACCGGTGGTTTCGGAACCCGGCAAGTCCAGTACCACTAAATATTGGTAACAATCAATGCAAAAACACTATATATGGGGCTATAATGCCGCTAACCCACTGACCTGCGGGGAGTTACCTAAACTCGGATTATGATTGTACCGCCCGCCAAGAAAATCACCCCGCCACCGGCGCGCCGCGCTCTTGCTGGCATGCGCCCTGACCTTGCCGGTATCGATGCCGGCACAGGCGGTGGCGGATGACATGTTCAGCGTCATGATTCGCATGATGATGGTCATGATGAACGTGATGTCCGGCGCCATGCTTGGCAACAATAACAGTAACTGGGGAAATAACCTGGGTGGATTAAACTCCTTCAACATGGGGATGAATGCCTTCCCGATGATGTCCGGTTTTGGCTCGCCGATGAGCGGCTTCGGCAGTCCCTGGAACAGCTTTGGCTCGTCGCCCTATGGCGCCAGCCCCTGGAACAATCCCGGCATGTCACCGTGGGGTGGTTCACCGTGGAACAGTTTCGGTAGTTCACCCTGGGGCGGGTCTCCATGGAACAGTTCTGGCGGCACACCCTGGAACGGAAACCAGGGAGATCCCTATGGTGGCGGTTATGACAACCCGGCCACCTGGGGTGCGCCCGGTTATGGCAATGAAATCCCCCCGCCTTACCCGGATTCTTCGCTGCTGGACGGTCGCTGGTTCGGCAATTCGGGCGAAGTACTCGAAATACGCGGTAATCGTTTCCAGTTGCGCACGGCCGGCGCCGGTATTGGCGGTGCACTCCGCATCACTAACAACATCGTTAGCCTGTACAGCCCGCAGACCAACACGGTGACGCGGTACAGTTTCATGCGTAACCAGTCACAACTGTTGCTGAGCAATGGCAGCGGTACCGTACTGACATTCCGCAAACACCCGGCAGACAACACGCTACACACCTTCTAGCGGCGCTGGTATTTTTCCATCATTACGCGCAACGCGGGCAATGATTGCCTGCGAATGACTGGCGCTGACGATCGGCACGCTATTTCCGTTCATCCAAAGATGTCGTAAGTAATATTCTGATACCAGTCGACGGCGTACGACGCTTCCAGCGCCCGGCCCGGCGGATCGTTCGATTTACTCACGCCACCGGCCCCTTCTACCTTGGCGACCTTGCCATCAACCAGCGCGTAGACCATGGCCACCGAGATGCCGTGTTGCTGCGTAATCAGGCTGTAGCAGGTATTGATCCAGTTAGGATCAAGCAGTGATTTCCCTTCCAGCAGGCGCACGATATTGGCCGCGCAGACCTTGGCCTCCGAGTTGGCGGCATATCCGGATTTGGGTAACGGTGACTGGATGGCCGCATCGCCGATAACGTGTACCTTGGCAACCAGGGTCGACTCCCAGGTCAGGTGATCGACCGGACACCAGCCGCTGTCATCGGTCAGTCCCGACTGGGCAGCAATATCACCGGCCTTCTGCGCCGGGATGAGATTAATGACGTCACCCGTGTGTTCACCAAACTCGGTCATGACCCTCATGCCCTGCACGTCGACCGCCTGCACGGCACCGTCCTTTGAAGCCGGAATCCATTCAATCAGGGAATTATCCGTTCCATAACCATAGTGCTGCGTCCAGCCCTCGATGAACAATCCCTGCTTGGAAAACTTGTCCTTGGCATCGAGGATAAGCACCTTCGACTTTGGTTTGTATTTCTGCAGGTAGCCGGCAATCATGCTGGCGCGCTCCGGCGGACCGGGCGGACAACGGAACGGGTTCGGCGGCGCCGCCATGATGACCGTGCCACCATCCGGCATCGCTTCCAGCTGCTGTCGCAACAGGACCGTTTGCGGACCGGCTTGCCAGGCATGCGGAATCTTTTCCATTGCCGCCGTCGTATAACCCTCGATATTGTCCCGGAAGGCGATACCCGGCGAGACAACCAGCCGGTCGTATTTCAGGGTGTCGCCACCCGCCAGGGTCACCTGCTGCGTGTCAGGATCAATGGATGTGGCCCGGTCATGGACCACGGTGACGCCGTGTTTGTTTTGTAGCGACGCATAGCTGTGCGTAATGAAATTCATATCGCGCAGGCCACCAAGCACCCAGTTACTGCCCGGGCATGTGACGAACGCCTGTTTCGGTTCCACCAGCGTGACATCGACACTGTTGTCGCTGAACTGTCGAATGTATTTCGCCGCCGTCGCGCCACCAAAGCCACCGCCGATGACAACCACACGTGCTGCCGCCTGTTTGCCAGGTCGCGGGGGCTGTCGCCTCCACAGCCGGCGTCCGGGGTATCCACCTGCCCTGATTTATCTCCACAGCCACCGAGTAGTCCGCCGGCAACCGGCGCGGCACTGACCATCTTCAGAAAACGTCTGCGCTTGATACCCGTCATGACTAGTTACCTCCCATCGCCGAGAAATATTGCGCGACTGCCGCGATATCCTCGTCCGTATAACCCTTGGCAATCCGCCCCATGATGGTCGAGGGACGACGATCTTCACGAAACGCTATTAATGAACCCTCGATGAATTTCGCCGGTGCGCCGACGATAATCGGTGGAATGGCGGAACCACTTTCACTGGCGGCGCCATGACAGCCAAAACAGGCGGACGCAATAGTGCGCCCGCGGAGATTATCTTCAGCAGACGCGACCCCGGTAAAAACCAGTAACGCGATGGTTGCAGCGATCATTCTGACTTTCATGCGTGCCCCTCCTCGAGATATAACCGGCGCTGGCGACGGTCCTTCGAATGGATGTTTTTTGCAGGCTACAGGCGATCGAATAAAAGCCACCATGACCTGAATCAAAGCAGCTAAATATCAGAAAAACATGACGTACTAAAGTACGGAAATAACGGTCGTATCGCCCATGTAGCGTTGCAACGCGGCGGGTACACGGACCGATCCGTCGGCCTGCTGACAGTTTTCCATGATGGCCACCAGCGTGCGCCCGACCGCCAGGCCGGAACCGTTGATGGTATGCAGCAGTTCGGGCTTGCCGGTGTCCGGGTTGCGCCAGCGTGCTTGCATGCGACGCGCCTGGAAGGCCTCGAAGTTACTGCAGGAGGAGATTTCGCGGTATTTCTGCTGACCCGGCAACCATACTTCCAGGTCATAGGTACGCGCGGCGGAGAAACCGATATCGCCGGTACACAACGTCACCACCCGGTAAGGCAGTTCCAGCTGTTGCAGGATGGCCTCGGCATGACCGGTGAGCGCCTCAAGGGCGGCATTGGAATCCTCGGGACGCACCAGTTGCACCATTTCGACCTTTTCAAACTGGTGCTGTCGAATCATGCCGCGCGTGTCCTTGCCGTAGGAGCCGGCCTCGGAACGAAAACACGGCGTATGCGCGGTATAGCGCAGCGGCAGATCGTCGGCCTCGATGATGGTATCGCGCGCCAGGTTGGTCACCGGCACCTCGGCGGTCGGTATCAGGTAATAACCGGCCTCGTCCGTCATGCGAAACAGGTCTTCCTCGAATTTCGGCAGTTGCCCGGTGCCACGCAAGCTGTCGGCATTGACCAGGTACGGCACATACACCTCGCGGTAGCCATGCTGCTGCGTATGCGTATCCAGCATGAACTGGATCAGGGCGCGGTGCATACGGGCCAGCGGCCCCTGGATGACGCTGAATCTTGAACCGGTCAGCTTTGCGGCGGTTTCGAAGTCCAGTTGCCCGAGCGCCTCGCCGAGATCGACGTGGTCTTTCGGTTCAAAGTCGAACGCCGGGCGTTCGCCCCATGCGCGGATTTCAGGATTGTCTTCTTCGCCCTTGCCATCGGGCACATCGTCCTGCGGAATATTGGGAATGCCCATCAGCAGGCCGTTCAGTTCGTCCTGCAGTTTCGCCAGCTCGGCTTCCTTCGCCTTTAACTGGTCACCCAGTCCCTCGACTTCCTGCAGCAACGGCGCAATGTCCTCACCGGCCGCCTTGGCCTTGCCGATGCTTTTTGAACGGGCATTACGCTCGGCCTGCAGCGTCTGCGTGTCCACCTGGATCGCCTTGCGCTGTTGTTCAAGGGATTCAAGTGCGGCGGTATCGAGCGTGTAGCCACGGCGCGCCAGTTTTGCGGCAACGCCAGCAAGGTCACCGCGCAGAAGTTTCGGGTCAAGCATGTTGGTCCTTTCCAGTCATTCCCGCGCGGCGGGAATCCAGTATTTGAAGAAACTGCTATTAATTATCAAAACCGTCATTGCGAGCGTAGCGCGGCAATCCCGGTCTATGGAATCAATCTGTTGGAGATTGCCACGTCACTGCGTTCCTCGCAATGACGACACATCAGCGGTTCCTTAATTGTGCCGTGAAGTTCTGATTATCGCAGGTGTGAATAATAACAACAGGAGTTTTCTAAACAACCAGTGTCGCCGGCCAGCTGACGATATGCCCGGCCCCGATATCACCCTCAATATGCGCAAGAATGGCCGTCACTTTTTCCGGTGAATCGAAGAACTCGATCACCAGCGGCAGGTCCAGCGACATGTCCATCAGGGTGGACGAGTGCATCTTCCCGGAACTGCCGAAGCCGCTGATCCCGCGAAACACCGTCACACCGCGCACCTGCTCGTCATCGTGCAGGCGCGCCAGCAGACCGGCCATGCGCCCTTCGGCCTCGGTGAGATAAATACGTACAAAGGTTACATCGAGTGTCTTCATAGTTGCCTCGCAGCCAGCACGCCAACCGCTGCTGCCGACACGCAGACCAGCACGCTGATGACAATGTTCAGTAATGCCCTGCCCGCCTGGCCCGACTCCAGCAGGTTGAGCGTTTCCAGTGAGAAGGTCGAGAAGGTGGTAAATGCGCCAAGTACACCGATCAGCAGAAAGGCGCGCATCGCCGGACCGGCCGCCATGCGCTCGGTCAGCCAGATGTACAGGAAACCCATCAACAGGCTGCCGATGACGTTCACGGCCAGCGTCCCGTAGGGAAAGCCTGCCCCCATGCGGGCATGTACCGCGACCGAGGTCCAGTAACGCAGCAAGGCGCCGATGGCGCCGCCGGCGGCGATCGCGAGAATCTTGGTCATAGAGTGCTCTGACAGTTCATAACAGTATTTTACAGCATACAGCCGAAGATCACTGCTGCCCCATATACTCCCTCCCCCCAAGGGGGAGGGTTGGGGAGAGGGGATATAATTTTAAACAGCTATCTTTGATCCCCTCTCCCTGACCCTCTCCCTCAGGGAGAGGGGATGCTCTTTTAGCATTCATTCCTGACCTGTGAATGTTGATAATACTTTTAATCAATGATTTTGCAGAAACCATCAATTGCTGGTTATTTATTGCCGGATTTACGGTCCAGCTCGCGCAGGTGTTTGAGCTTCTCGGCAATCTTTATTTCCAGTCCGCGATTGACCGGCTGGTAATACCCCGGGCTGCCCATGCCATCGGGGAAATACTGCTCGCCGGCGGCATAGCCTTCCGGCTCGTCATGCGCGTAGCGGTAGGCCTTGCCATAGCCGAGTTCTTTCATCAGTTTCGTCGGTGCATTGCGCAGGTGGACCGGCACTTCCAGTGAACCGGTTTTGCCGATTTCACTCTTGACCGTATTAAAGGCCTTGTAGACGGCATTGCTCTTCGCCGCGCAGGCGAGATACATCACGGCCTGCGCCAGCGCCAGTTCGCCTTCCGGGCTGCCGAGCCGGTCCTGCACATCCCAGGCGTTCAGGCACAGGGTGAGCGCGCGCGGATCGGCATTGCCGATATCCTCGGACGCCATGCGCACCACGCGCCGTGCGATATACAGGGGATCGCAACCGCCATCCAGCATGCGCACCAGCCAGTAAAGCGATGCATCGGGGTTGGAGCCACGCACCGACTTGTGCAGGGCGGAAATCTGGTCGTAGAAATCGTCACCGCCCTTGTCGAAGCGACGGCTGCCGCCGCTGATGACCTCGGCAAGCAGGGATTCAGGGATGACAGTTCGGCCGGCCTGTTCCTCGGCAAGGTCTGTCATTATCTCCAGCAGGTTCAGGGCGCGCCGTGCATCGCCATCCGCCGCCTGCGCCAGCTGGTCGCGCATCGACTCGGACAGTTCCAGGTTTAACTGGCCGAGCCCGTGTTCGCTATCCGCCAGTGCGTGATCGATGATTGCCCGCAGTGCCTCCGGCTCCAGCCGCTTGAGGACATAGGTGCGTGCACGCGACAGTAGCGCGCTGTTCAGTTCAAACGAGGGGTTCTCGGTGGTGGCACCGATAAAAATCACGGTACCGTCCTCGACGTAGGGCAGGAAGGCATCCTGCTGCGACTTGTTGAAGCGATGCGCCTCGTCGATAAACAGCACCGTCTGCCGCCCTTCCATGTCGCGTATCTGCTGTGCGGCCGCCACCGCGTTGCGAATATCCTTGACGCCGGCCAGTACCGCCGACAGCGTCATGAACTCGGCCTGTGTGGTTGCCGCCAGCAGGCGTGCCAGGGTGGTCTTGCCGGTACCGGGTGGCCCCCACAGCACCATGGAATGCAACTTGCCTTCCGCCAGTGCGCGGCGCAATGATTTGTCAGGGCCGAGAATGTGGGACTGCCCGATAAAGGCATCCAGTGTGCGTGGCCGCATGCGGTCGGCCAGTGGCCGCCACTGCCCGTCATCGCTAGCCATGCGAATGCTTAAGGCAGGTCACCGACCACGTCAGCCCCTTCGGGGGGTGTAAAAGTGAACAGCTGACGATCGAGCAAGGGGTTGCGTTGCAGGTTGGAAAACGTAAATACCGTGGTATTGCCAAAGGCGTCGGCAGCATCGATGCGCTCCAGGCCGTCTGCGTTGAACAGCAAGGTCAGTTCGGTCACATTGCTGTCATTGTTCTTCGGTGTCAGCAGCACGCCTTGCCCGACAGCTTCGCTGATGTTAAATACCTCGTCCAGCGGTTGTTCACCGCTCAGCAACATGGCCGGTGTCGCCGTCAGCACTTCACCCGCTGGCTGTACCGTTACCTGCTCCAGATCCTTGTCAAAGGCCCACAGGTGACTGCCATCGGCAACGACCTGCTGCTGGTAAGGCTGCGAGTAATCCCAGCGAAACATACCCGGTCGCATGATCCACATACGGCCAGACGAGGACTGGATCTCGCGCTTGTTGCCATCCAGCACCTGCTGGCTGAAATCGGCCGACAGTGTGCGCAGATCATCGAAGAAGTTCGCGAGTTGCGCTGCAGCAGCATCGGCGTGCGCGTGCGCGCCAAACAGCGACAGCAGACAAACCAGTAATAGTTTTCTCATCAGGATCATTATGCGTCCGGTGGGGGCGGCGCGAGGACTTCGCGACTGCCATTCGTTTCCATAGGACCTACGACACCGGTTTCTTCCATGTGTTCAATCATCCGCGCGGCGCGATTGTAACCAATCTTTAACCGGCGCTGCACACCCGAGATGGACGCCTTGCGTGAGTGTGTCACGATCATGACCGCCTGGTCATACAAGGGATCGGCCTCGGTATCATCGCCGCCACCGCCACCGTTTGCCGGTGACAGGCCCGGCACCGGCTCAGTGGAAACCTCGAGAATCTCGGTCATGTACTCCGGCTCTGAGTTGCCTTTCAGGTGGGCAGTCACCTTGTGTACTTCCTGGTCGGAGACAAACGCGCCGTGTACACGCACCGGCAAACTGGTACCGGGCGCAACGTACAGCATGTCACCATGACCCAGCAGTTGCTCGGCGCCCATCTGGTCGAGGATAGTGCGGGAATCGATCTTGGATGATACCTGGAAGGCGATCCGGGTCGGGATGTTGGCCTTGATCAGGCCGGTGATGACATCCACCGACGGGCGCTGCGTGGCAAGCACCAGGTGAACACCGGCGGCACGCGCCTTCTGCGCGAGTCGCGCAATCAGTTCCTCGACCTTTTTACCGACCACCATCATCATGTCGGCCAGCTCGTCGATGACGATGACAATGTAGGGCAGCGGCTGCAGCGTGGGGTGCTCGGTGCCTTCCAGCGCCTCTTCCGGTTTGAATAGCGGATCGGGTATCGGTGTACCCGCCTCGATCGCTTCGCGCACCTTGCGATTGTAACTGCCGATATTGCGCACACCCATTGCGGCCATCAGCTTGTAGCGACGTTCCATTTCAGCGACACACCAGCGCAACGCGTTGGCGGCCTCGTTCATGTCGGTCACCACCGGTGTCAGCAGGTGCGGTATGCCTTCGTACACCGACAGCTCCAGCATCTTCGGGTCGATCATGATCAGCCGCACATCTTTCGGCAGTGTCTTGTACAGCAGGCTGAGTATCATGGCGTTGATGCCAACCGACTTGCCGGAACCGGTGGTACCGGCCACCAGCAGGTGCGGCATCTTCGCCAGGTCGACCACGATCGGCAGGCCACTGATGTCCTTGCCGAGCGCCAGCGTCAGCGGCGAACTGGAGGCTTCGTATTCTTCCGTGTTAAGTATTTCGCCGAGTGTAATGATGGCGCGGTTTTCATTCGGTATTTCCAGGCCAATAACCGATTTGCCCGGGATCACCTCCACCACGCGCACGCTGATAGCGGACAGTGCGCGGGCAATATCCTTGGCGAGGTTACTGATCTGGCTGACCTTGACACCCGCACCGAGATCGAGCTCGAAACGGGTGATCACCGGCCCCGGGTTAACGGCGACAACCTGCACCTCGATATTGAAGTCCAGCAGCTTCAATTCCACCAGCCGCGACATCGCTTCCAGCGACGCTTCCGAATAACCGGATTCGCTCGGTCGTGGATCATCCAGCAACGACAGCGGCGGCAGTTTTGAATCGGTCGGCGGGTCGAACAGCGGCACCTGTCGTTCGCGTTCCTTGCGATCGCTGGTCCTCGGCTTGTTAATGACCGGCTCGATCCGCACCGGCGAGCGCCTGGCGATTTTTTCCTGGCTGGCCTTGATAACTTCCTCGCGCTCGGTGCGCGCCTTGCGCGCTGCCAGTTGTTCAGGCACCAGGCTTAACCGCTCGTACAGGTAGTCGAACGCGATCAACGTGTATTTACCCACCACATCCATGACAACCAGCCAGGAGATGCCGGTAAACAGCGTGACGCCGGTCAGGAACAGGGCTAACAGAAACAGGCTGGCACCGACCGGGCTGACAACGTCTACCAGGTTGTTGCCGACCATCTTGCCAAGCACGCCGCCGGCACCGGCCGGCAGGTAGCGGTTCTCACCACCCGCTTCCATGGATGCGAGCGCGCAACCGGCACCCACTGTCAGCAGGAAGCCGGCCCAGCGCACCGCCAGTACGTGCAGGTCAATACCGCCGGTCGGTGTGTGACCGCGATACACCAGCCAACCGCTGTAACCGACCATGATTGGCAACAGGTACGCCAGGTAACCAAACAGGTACAGCAGGACATCAGCCAGCCACGCGCCGATAATGCCGCCGGCATTATTGATGTGGCTGACCGCGCCGCTGTTTGACCAGCCCGGGTCGGCGGGGTGATAGCTGACCAGTGAAACCAGCAGGAAGATGGCAATTGCACCCAGAATGAGCAATGCGCCTTCACGCAGACCGTGAGAAACCTGGTGGGTGATTTTTTTTCCGCTGTCTTTTTTACGCCGCGCCTGTGCCAAAATAATCCTCTTTCGCAAGTAACTTCGCCAATCGCTGGATTCTATTCGTTTTTTTGCCTGTCAATCAAGTCATTCTTTCAGCGCGGGATGGACCAGCTGCCCGGCCTGCACATTAATGGCCTGCTGCAGTGCCTCATTCGACAATCCGTCCGCCCGGGCAAGTGTCTCAACGTAGGGCAATAACGCCGCCGAGAGCGCCTGTGAGGCGCTGCGCGGGACGGCGCCGGGCATGTTGGTGACGCAGAAATGGGTCACCCCCAGTTCCACGAAGGTGGGTGCATCGTAACTGGTCGGCCGGGTGGTTTCGATACAACCGCCCTGGTCCACCGAAATATCCACGGCAACACTGCCGGGTGCCATGCTCGCGATCATGTCACGGCTGATGATATGGGGTGATTTTGCGCCGGGCTTCAGTGCCGCCCCGATCAACAGGTCAGCGCCGGCAATCGCCGCGCTGATACTGTCCGGGTAGGGATACAGGGCCGTGACGTTCGCGCCAAGCCGTCGCATATCCGCCAGCCGTTCGCGCCGTACGTCGAACACGGTTACCCGGGCACCGATCGCCGCAGCCATGGCCGCGGCATTGCCGCCGGCATGACCACCCCCGATAACAACGACGTGCCCACGCTCCGCACCGGGAAGTCCACCCAGCAGCAGACCCTTGCCGCCCTGCGGGTGCATGCAACAGGTGGGTGCCGATCTGCGTGGCGAGGCGGCCGGCAATATCACTCATCGGCGCGAGCAACGGTAGCTCACCCGACGCACTCGCGAGTGTCTCGAATGCAATGGCCGTCAGACCGATAGACTGTAGCTCGCGGGCCAGGTCCGGCGCCGCTGCGAGATGCAGAAAACAGAACAGGGTATGCTGCGCGCGCAGCCGTGCAAGATCGGCGGCAACCGGCTCCTTGACCTTGATGATCAACGCCGACTGGTCGTAGGTGGTCGCGGCATCGGCAATGACCGCACCGGCCGCCGCATAGTCCGCATCCGGATAACCCGACAGGACGCCGGCACCCTGCTCCACGGTCAGCGTATGTCCGTCCGCGACCAGCGCCGCACAGGCGGCCGGCAACAGTGCCACCCGCCCTTCCTGTGGCTTTACTTCGCGTGGTATGCCTATTTTCATGCCGTCTTTACCCGTTCGTTGAAGTTCCGTAACATGCGCAGGCGCTACACAGGCGTCGGTCAGTACCCGGAACCTTTCCCGTAACCACCGGTCGGTAACCGGTAATCCGAACGTTCCTCCCGCACCCGTGACAACATGAATACTGCAAACCGGAGTCATTATACATGAGCGATACCAAGCACTGCCGTCTTCTGATACTGGGTTCCGGTCCTGCCGGATATACCGCTGCGGTCTACGCGGCGCGTGCCAATCTTGATCCCGTCCTCGTCACCGGCCTCGAACAGGGTGGCCAGCTGATGACCACCACCGGAGTCGAAAACTGGCCAGGGGGCGATGAGACCATGCAGGGTCCGGCCCTCATGGAAGATATGCAAAAGCATGCGGAACGTTTCGATACCGAGATGATTTTCGATCACATCCACACTGTCGACTTCAAGCAACGTCCGTATCGCCTGGAAGGCGACTCCGGCGTATACACCTGTGATGCACTCATTATCGCCACCGGTGCGTCGGCCATGTACCTCGGACTGGAGTCCGAAGAGGCGTTCAAGGGCAAGGGCGTTTCCGCCTGCGCGACCTGTGACGGCTTCTTCTACAAGGGACGTGATGTCGCCGTTATCGGCGGCGGCAACACCGCGGTCGAGGAAGCGCTGTACCTGGCCAATATTGCCTCCCATGTCACGGTGATACATCGCCGCGACAAGCTGCGCTCGGAAAAGATTCTGCAGGACCGCCTGTTCAAGAAAGAACAGGAAGGCGTGGTCACCATCGCCTGGGACCATGTCCTCGATGAAGTCGTTGGTGACGATAGCGGTGTGACCGGTGTGCGCATTCGCAATGTCAAGGACGAGTCTACTGTCAGACATCAATGTGCATGGCGTCTTTATCGCCATCGGCCACAAGCCGAACACGCAAATATTCGACGGGCAGCTGGACATGAAAGGCGGCTACATCACGGTTAAAAGCGGTCTCGAGGGCATGGCGACCGCAACCAGCGTTGCAGGCATATTTGCCGCCGGTGATGTCAGCGACCATGTGTACCGGCAGGCTGTAACGTCAGCCGGCACCGGCTGCATGGCGGCACTCGATGCCGAGGTCTACCTGGACAATCTTGCGCATGACCAGGGAGACTGAGCCCCTGCCCCGTCCGTGCAAACGCACATTGTCAGGGATATCACATCCATCCCGGCTAACGAGTGGAACCGGGTAGCCGGGTACCGATCACCCGTTTACCCGTCACGAGTTCCTTGCCGCACTGGAACGGCATCACTGTGTTGGCGAGCGACATGGCTGGCTACCCGTTCATATCACGGTGCGTGATGACACCGGCCGGCTTTGCGGCATGGTGCCACTCTATGAAAAAGACAACTCCTACGGTGAGTTCGTGTTTGACTGGGCATGGGCCGATGCCTGGCAGCGCAACGGCGTCAACTATTACCCCAAACTGGTTTCCTCCATCCCGTTTACCCCGGTTACCGGCCACCGCCTGCTGGTCGACCCACTGGCAGACAGGCCGGCCGTCACCCAACAACTGATCGAAGCCGCCCTGACACTCACCCGTGAGTCCGGCGCCTCCACCCTGCACTGGTTGTTCACCAATGAGCAGGATACCGAGCGGCTGCTTGATTTCGGCCTGTTGCGTCGTACCAGCTGTCATTTCCACTGGCACAATGACGGCTACGCATCATTTGAGGATTTTCTTGCCGCACTCAGTTCGCGCAAGCGCAAGAAGATCCGTCGTGAGCGGCGCCGGGTCCATGAGGCCGGCATTGAAATGCGCTGCCTGCATGGCAATGAAATGAGCGATAGCGACTGGCAAACCATGTTTGAATTCTACCGCTCCACGTTTGACCGCAAATGGGGTGTCCCCACACTCACGCTGGATTTCTTCCGCGAAATCAGCCGGACCATGGGTGAACAGCTGTTGCTGGTATTTGCCATGCAGTCCGGCGAAGCGGTTGCCGGCGCCATCATGCTGCGTGGGGCAGATGCACTGTACGGACGCCACTGGGGTTGCCGCGAGGACTGGCACAGCCTGCATTTCGAGACCTGCTACTACCAGGGCATCGACTACTGTATCCAGCATGGCCTGCAGTTGTTCGAACCCGGCGCGCAGGGCGAACACAAGATAAGCCGCGGCTTCCTGCCGACGTATACCTGGTCAGCCCACTGGATCAATGATCCGCGCTTCCGCGAGGCGATCGCCCGCTTCCTGGTCGAGGAGCACGAAATGATGGTTGCCTATCATGATGAATTGCAGTTGACCTCCCCTTTCAGGCAGGATGGTAATAACGAATGATTATCGCTGCGCAGGTGAACGATCATGACCCGCAACCAGGGGCCGGCACCCTACTGGATTGACCCTGACAGCCCGGAAATATTCTTCCCGGATGTCGAGGCGGCCCTGCGTGAACCGGACGGCCTGCTCGCCGTCGGTGGCGACCTCAAACCCGAACGTCTCCTGTATGCCTACCGTAACGGCATCTTCCCGTGGTTCGGGCCGGACCAGCCGATCCTGTGGTGGGCACCTGACCCGCGACTGGTGCTGTTCCCCGAACAATTGCGTATTTCACGCAGCCTGTCCAAAACGCTGCGCAAACAACGCTTCACCATCACGTTTGACACCGCCTTCGCGCAGGTTGTCCACGCGTGTGCCGCACCGCGTCCGGGTCAGGCCGGCACATGGATTACGCCAGAAATGCAGGCGGCCTACAGACGCATGCATGAACTGGGACATGCCCATTCGGTGGAGTGCTGGCAGCAGGGTAAGTTGGTCGGTGGCCTGTATGGCATCGCCATCGGGCACGTGTTTTTCGGCGAGTCCATGTTCACCCGGGTCACCGATGCATCCAAGGTCGGGTTTGTAGCGCTGGTGCAGAAGCTGCAGGCAAGCGGCTACCGGCTAATCGATTGCCAGGTACATACCGATCACCTGGAAAGCCTGGGTGCAGAGATGATCCCGCGACGCGAATTTACCCGCCTGCTGAAGCGCGAAACGTGGCAAATGACCGATTCGCCCTGGATAGTCGCAAACGGTGACAGCTGATACCGCGGCCTGGCAGCCTAATTAAGACGTTTGACTGTGGCCGAAATCAGGTATAATGCGCGGCTGATTCATTTAGACTGAAGGCTTATGGCGAAAGAAGAACACATTGAAATGGAAGGGACGGTTGTCGAGACCCTGCCAAACACCATGTTTCGGGTCGAACTGGAAAACGGTCACGTCGTGACCGCACACATTTCCGGCAAGATGCGCAAGCACTACATCCGCATCCTCAGGGGTGACAAGGTCACCGTGGAACTGACCCCGTACGACCTGTCGAAAGGACGTATTACCTACCGCGCACGTTAGTCTTTGCCGCCGGCCAAACTCAGGAAACCGGCACTTTCTTACCCTTGATATCGAACGCCAGGCCGTCGTCTCCGGCACTGATTAACAGGTGTCCGCCCTTGGCGAGTTGACCGAACAATAATTCCTCGGCCAGCGGTTTCTTTATGTGTTGCTGAATGAGCCGCGCCATCGGACGTGCGCCCATCTTCGGATCATAGCCACGCTCGGCCAGCCACAGGCGGGCCGACTCCTGCACTTCCAGCGTCACCTGCTGATCCTGCAATTGCGCTTCCAGCTCGAATATAAACTTGTCGACGACCTGGACAATTACCGTCGGGTCGAGCGAGTTGAACTGCACAATCGCATCCAGTCGATTCCTGAACTCCGGTGTAAACAGTTTCTTGATTGCCTCCAGCGCATCCGAGGTGTGGTCCTGGTTACGGAAGCCGATAGACGGTCGGCTCATCTCGTGGGCACCGGCGTTGGTGGTCATGACGAGGATAACGTTGCGGAAATCCGCCTTGCGCCCGTTATTGTCCGTGAGCGTGCCGTGATCCATTACCTGCAGCAACAGGTTAAAAACATCCGGGTGTGCCTTTTCGATTTCATCGAGCAACAACACCACGTGCGGTGACTTGTTGATGGCCTCGGTCAGCAAACCGCCCTGGTCATAGCCGACATAACCCGGCGGCGCACCGATCAGGCGAGAAACAGTATGCCGCTCCATGTATTCGGACATGTCGAAACGCACCAGTTCAACGCCGAGGATGCGCGCCAGTTGACGGGTCACCTCGGTCTTGCCGACACCGGTAGGTCCGGCAAACAGGAACGAACCGATTGGCCTGGCATCGTTGCCGAGCCCGGAACGCGACATCTTGATGGATGTTGCCAGGGTATCGATGGCCTCGTCCTGCCCGTAGACCACCATTTTCAGATCACGCTCAAGCGTACGCAGGGTTTCCTTGTCGGACGCGGATACGGACTTCTCGGGTATGCGCGCCATCTGCGCAATGACATGTTCGATATCAGCTACACCGACCGTTTTTTTCCGTTTCGACGGCGGGCGCAGACGCTGGCTGGCGCCGGCTTCATCGATCACGTCCACTGCCTTGTCCGGCAGGTGACGATCATTGATATAACGGTCAGCAAGCTCCGCTGCCATGCGCAGGGCGTGCGCGGAATACTTGACCTTGTGATGTTCCTCGAAACGGGGTTTCAGGCCTTTCAGAATGGTGATTGTTTCTTCCACCGTGGGCTCGGTCACATCGATTTTCTGGAAACGCCGTGACAATGCATGGTCCTTTTCGAAGATGCCGCGATATTCCTGGAACGTGGTGGAACCAATACACTTCAGTTCACCCGAGGCCAGCATTGGTTTAATAAGGTTGGATGCATCCATCACACCGCCGGATGCGGCGCCGGCGCCGATCATGGTGTGGATCTCATCGATAAACAGGATGGCGCCCTCCTCGTTTTTCAACTGCCCGAGGACCGCCTTGAAACGTTTCTCGAAATCACCACGGTATTTCGTACCGGCTACCAGTGACCCCAGGTCGAGCGAATAAATTGTGCTGTTAAGCAGCACATCCGGCACCTCGCCCTCGACGATCATCTTGGCCAGGCCTTCTGCCAGCGCGGTCTTGCCAACACCGGCTTCGCCGACAAATAACGGGTTATTTTTGCGGCGCCGACACAGTATCTGTACGGTCCGCTGGATCTCTGCACGCCGGCCGATCAACGGGTCGATCTTGCCCTGTGCGGCCTGTTCATTCAGGTTGGTCGCAAAGGTTTCCAGTGGTTGTTTGGCCGTGCTGTCCGGCGCATCCGGTTCGACACCGCCTTCAAGATTCTCTTCCGGCTGATCGGTGGTCTTGGAAATGCCATGCGAAATGAAATTGATAACATCGAGGCGCGTAATATCAAGCTTGTTCAGAAAATATACCGCCTGCGATTCCTGTTCGCTGAAAATCGCAACCAGCACATTGGCGCCGGTCACCTCGTTCTTGTCGGAGGATTGCACATGAAATACCGCTCGCTGCAGCACGCGCTGGAAACCGAGTGTGGGCTGTGTTTCACGGGTATCGTCTGTTGACAGGCGCGGCGTCGTTTCGTCGAGGAAGTTACTGACATCGTGTTTGAGTTGTTCGAGATTGCCGCCGCAGGCGCGCAGCACTTCAACGGCTGATGGATTGCCGAGCAAGGCGTAAAGCAAATGCTCCACGGTCATGAATTCATGATTCTTCTCACGTGCTTCCTTGAAGGCGAGGTTTAGCGTGAACTCGAGTTCCTTGCTTAACATGTCTCTGCTCCTGTATCTAAGCCTCTTCCATACTGCACATCAGCGGGTGCTGGTGTTGCTGCGCATATTCACTCACCTGTGCGACTTTCGTTTCCGCGATCTCGTAGGTATAGACACCGCAGATCCCCTTGCCGTTGCTATGCACCTGCAACATAACGCGTGTTGCCTTTTCGCGGTCCATGCCAAACAGCTGTTCCAGTAGCGTTACAACGAATTCCATTGGCGTGAAATCGTCATTCAGCAGGAACACCTTGTACATGGACGGCTCCTTGACCTTTGGCCTGGCCTCCTCGAGCGCCAGCCCGCCGTCGTCACGATGTTCATTCATATTGCCCATAAAACTGATTGTCAGATAAAACCCGTCTACAAGAATTCTGTGCCTGACAACATTTTACCACTTGTTTCATGAACATACATGCCAAATTATGGAGGCATTCCGGACTACTGCAGCCACTTCCGGCGCTCAACCACATAAATCAAATCGGCAAATCAGGGGCAATCTTGACGATTCGCGCCCTGGTGATGCAGGACACAGGCATAAAAAAAGCCCCTGCCAGGGCAGGGGCTCTCATACTGCATCTACTCGCCGGTTAAGGCAGCAGTTTTACGGCTCCTCACCAGAGGCCTGGATCAGTGCCTCTTCGATGGCGCCCGGGGAACACATGATGCTCATGAACGTCGCACCGGTATCGCTGGCAACCATTGGCAGGTGCGGCCAGTTGATAGCGATACGGAAGCGTGCATACAGGGCACGTGCGACACCGTCAGTCACAACAATTTCGTAAGGCAGGTGCGCAGATGAACGCGGTGTTGCCTTGTCGATGCGACTCATGACGTATTCGTCACCGCTGCAGTCGTCGGCGTCAGCACCGGCCAGCGCAACACCGAACACGGTCTCGTCCTTGCCGGGGATATCGACACGGTAGACCTTGCTGGCACCACCGGCACCGGCAGCCAGGGAGTCTTCAACTGCCTTGACGGCTTCCGCCTGGCTGTCGTACTCGGCCAGTTCACTCGGATCGTCGAAATACTCCATCATGACAGTGTAGTGAAACTTGCGCATGTCATCGGCACTCAGCGTCTTGTCGCCGGTACCGAATTCTTCCTTGGCACCCAGCGCACTTTCGAGCTCGGCACGGATATCGGCCATGTCGACCGCCATACGGTAGGCAGCTGCCATGTAAACCGGGTTGGTGTAACTGACTTCCGTGCTGTCACCGTTCTTGGTGATGGAAACACGGTTGATGGCACCGTAACCGCCGAATTCAGACTTGGCGGCGTAGCCCTTCTGTGCGTCGTTCGTGACGATAATAATATTCGTGTCGGCATACGGTGAGTATTCACCGACGACCTCAAAGCCCCCCGCAGTCAGTTTTGACTTGACCTCGGCGGAAACGGTTGCAACATCGCCACCGGATGTGCCTGCCAGTACGAATGGTTTGATTACTTCGGCCAGGGCAGCGCCCGTGGATACCGCCAATATGAGTCCCGTTATCAGGGTTTTTCTTAGCAAGCGAGTCATTAACAGTTCCTCCAAGAACACTTTTGTTAAATAGTTCGTATTTTGTTTATCTTTACGCTGATGCTGTGAGATATTACCTCAACATTGAGGCATAACTTCAGCTGCATAAACGCGTTGCAGAGTATATGGTAATCACTCATACAGTGCGAGCGCCAATAATTTAACACGAACACCGCAAGATAGGACTCACAGGTGGTGTAAAAGTTTTACCGATATCGCACAGGAAACAAATTTGTAACCCTCTGAAAGCAATGAATTTGATTTGGACACCCCGCATGACGGTTGCTGCCGTCGCTGAACAGGACGGCCGTTTTCTGCTGGTACAGGAGCGCAGCGGCGGTCGTCTTGTCTATAACCAGCCGGCCGGTCACCTTGAGGACAACGAAAGCCTCATTGATGCCGTTGTACGCGAGACGCTGGAAGAAACCGCGTGGCGCTTTGTGCCGGCCTCAGTCACCGGCGTTTACCGCTGGCGTCATCCAGTTTCGCAAAACACCTATATGCGCGTCACCTTTGCCGGCCGCCTTGAAGAACACCTGGCTGACCAGGCGCTTGACCCTGATATTGAACAGGTCGTGTGGATGAGTATTGATGAAATCAGGCAACGGCGTGACCAGCTACGCAGCCCACTGGTGCTCGGCAATATCGAGGATTACCTCGCCGGCGCAGCCTACCCCCTGTCGCTGCTGGCCGACGTCGAGTAACCGATGAGTAACATTGTTGTCGGCTTGTCCGGCGGGGTCGATTCCGCCGTCGCCGCCCAGCTGCTGATTGAACAGGGACACACGGTCTCCGCCGTGTTCATGAAGAACTGGGACGAGGACGATACGGACGATTATTGCCCGGCCGAGGCTGATCTCGCTGATGCCCGTGACATTGCCGCCCTGCTCGACATCGAATTGACCACCGTCAGCTTCTCCGCTGAATACTGGAACCGCGTGTTCGCGCATTTTCTGAGTGAATATGAGGCTGGTCGGACGCCCAGTCCGGATATTATATGTAACCGCGAGATCAAGTTCCGCGCCTTCCTGGAGCATGCCACCGGCCTGGGTGCCGACTTCATCGCCACCGGACACTATGCACGCATTCAGCATTCGCCTGATGTAAAACTGCTGCGTGGCGCTGACGAAGCAAAGGACCAGACATATTTCCTGCACACACTGACCCGCGCGCAACTGTCACAGAGTGTTTTTCCGCTGGGCGATATGCACAAGCGCGATGTTCGCGCCCTCGCGGAACAGCGCGGTTTTTCAAATCACGCCAAGAAAGACAGCACCGGCATCTGTTTTATCGGCGAACGCAGGTTCAACCAGTTCCTGGCGCGCTACGTACACAAGCGACCCGGAGAAATCCGCGCGTTAAACGGCGAAGTGCTCGGTGAGCATGAAGGCGTTATGTTCTACACTATCGGACAACGCCAGGGGCTGGGTATCGGCGGCCGGCAGCAGGCAAGCGGTGAACCCTGGTACGTGGCGGACAAGGACATCGAAAACAATATCGTCTACGTTGTGCAGGGCGGCACCCACCCTGCCCTGTACCGGCACGGTCTTGAAGCCAGCCAGTTACACTGGATTGATGACGCACCGCCGCCTTCCCGGCTTGCCTGTCACGCACGCATTCGACACCAGCAGCCACTACAGGCCTGCCAGCTTGAAACGCGTGATGATGGTCACTGCAAGGTTACCTTCGACGCACCGCAGCGCGCCGTTGCACCTGGACAATCGGTGGTTTTTTATGCCGGTGAGATCTGCCTCGGCGGCGCCGTGATTGAAACAGGTTTCTGACTACCGATGACTGACGACCGAACACTTCATGGACAAACGCTCGCCCTGGCAGGCATGTACCAGGCTGTCAGGCTGGTCCAGCAAACCGCGCGCGGACAAACACGTGACCCGCAGGCCACGGTCGCCAGCCTGGGCAGCATCTTCATGACGTCGCCCAAACAGGTCGATGATGTTTACCGGGATGTCAACGGCATTCAGTCAGGCCTGTCCGTCCTGTCCCAGCAACTCGGTACCGATAACAGCGCGCGCGACCTGGAACTGACAGGCTACGTTATCACCCTGCTCCACCTGGAAAGAAAACTGTCCGGCGCGAAACGCACCTGCTCGATAACCTCGCCAGCGGCATTGATGGCATACGTGGCGAAAGCGAATACGGACCGGAGTTGACAACGGACGTGGTCAAGGCGCTGGCCGAGATCTATACATCGACAGTCAGCACGCTGACACCGCGCATCATGGTGCAGGGTGAGCCAGGCATCCTGCAGGCGACGGAAAGCCGTGACATGATCCGTGCCCTGCTGCTTGCCGGCATGCGCGCTGCCGTGCTCTGGCGCCAGTGCGGCGGCAGTCGCATTCGGCTGATATTCAAACGCAAGGCCATGCTGGCACACACCAACGCATTGTTGAAGGGCAGCTGATTCGCACCGAAGCGGCCCTCCGGCGGAAAAAAACCGTGTATAATTGCGCCCTTTCGCGAGATGCACGGAGCGTCCATGAACAACAGTTTCAACACCCGCGACTCACTCCAGGTCGGGGACAATAGTTACGAAATCTTCAGTCTGCGTCGACTGGCCAAGTCACATGACATCAGCCGGTTGCCCTGCACGCTCAGGATCCTGCTGGAAAACCTGCTGCGCTACGAAGACGAGCGCACTGTTACGAAGTCCGATATCGAGGCATTGATCAACTGGGACCCGCAGGCTGAACCCGACGTAGAGATCGCATTTCGCCCGGCCCGTGTTCTGATGCAGGACTTCACCGGTGTACCGGCAGTGGTGGATCTTGCCGCCATGCGCGATGCCATGACACAACTGGGCGGCGACCCGGACCGCATCAATCCGCTGCAACCGGCAGAACTGGTGATCGACCACTCCGTGCAAGTCGATAGCTACGGCAGCGCAAACGCGATCGACCTCAACAGCAAACTGGAATACCAGCGTAACCAGGAACGTTACAGTTTCCTCAAGTGGGGCCAGAAGGCATTTTCGAACTTCCGTGTCGTGCCACCCGACACCGGCATCGTGCACCAGGTCAACCTGGAATACCTTGCCCGGGTCGTGTTCGAGCGTGAAAACGGCAACGTCACACAGGCCTATCCCGACACACTGGTCGGCACCGATTCACACACCACCATGATCAACGGCCTCGGTGTACTTGGCTGGGGCGTTGGCGGCATTGAGGCCGAAGCAGCCATGCTGGGGCAACCCATCTCCATGCTGATCCCGCAAGTCGTCGGCTTCAACCTGCACGGCCGCCTGCCTGAAGGGGCAACCGCTACCGACCTGGTGCTGACAGTGGTTGAAATACTGCGCAGTGAAGGCGTGGTTGGTAAATTTGTCGAATTCTACGGTGACGGTCTTGACCACCTGTCGCTGGCAGACCGCGCCACCATTGCCAACATGGCACCCGAGTACGGCGCGACCTGCGGATTCTTCCCGGTCGATGATGAAACGCTTGCCTACCTGCGCCTCAGTGGCCGCAGTGAAACACAGGTTGCACTGGTCGAGGCCTATGCGCGCGAGCAGGGCATGTTCCGCCTGGCGGGTGACCCGCCGGCCACATATACCGGGACCCTGGCACTGGATCTTGCCGGTGTGGAACCCAGCCTGGCCGGCCCCAAGCGGCCGCAGGACCGAATCGCCCTCCGGGAATCCAAGCCACGTTTTCTGGCCGACCTCGCCGCGCTCAAGCAGGAACGTAATATCAACAGTCATCCTGTTGATGTAGTCATTGACGGCAATCGCGTAACGCTGGATGACGGTGCAGTCGTTATCGCCGCCATCACATCGTGCACCAATACGTCCAATCCGTCGGTCATGGTCGGCGCCGGCCTGGTTGCAAAAAAAGCCCAGGCACTCGGTCTCGGCGTACAGCCGTGGGTAAAGACCTCACTGGCGCCCGGCTCACGCGTGGTTACCGCTTACCTGGAGCAGGCAGGCCTGATGGATGCACTCAACAGCCTCGGTTTCAACACCGTCGGTTATGGCTGCACTACCTGCATCGGTAATTCCGGACCATTGCCGGAACCGGTATCGCAGGCCATTCGCGAGGGTGACCTGTCGGCCTGTGCGGTGCTATCGGGTAACCGCAACTTCGAGGGCCGTGTACATGCCGAAGTGCGCATGAACTACCTCGCATCCCCGCCGCTGGTGGTTGCCTACGCGATCGCCGGACGCATGGATATCGATATTCAAAATGAACCGCTTGGCACCGGCAGCAACGGCAAAGCCGTCTACCTGAAAGACATATGGCCAGGCCAGGACGAAATTCGCGCCGTCATTAATTCCAGTGTCGACAAAGACAAGTTCACCAGCACCTACGCCGAGGTGTTTTCCGGTGAAACGCGCTGGAACGCCTTGCAGTCGCCGGAAGACAAGCAATACGACTGGCAGGCTGATTCAACCTATATCCGCAAACCGCCCTACTTCGAGGGCATGACAGCCACACCGGACGCGGTTGGCGACATTACCGGTGCACGCGTACTCGCGCTGCTCGGCGATTCGGTTACGACCGATCACATTTCCCCGGCCGGCGCCATCGCACCCGGCAGCCCGGCGGCACTTTACCTCGAAGCCAACGGTGTCGAACGCAAGGATTTCAACTCGCTTGGTTCACGCCGTGGCAACCATGAAGTCATGATGCGTGGCACATTTGCAAATATCCGGCTGCGCAACCAGCTGGCACCGGGTACCGAAGGTGGCATCACTGTTCATCAACCGAGCGGTGAGCAAATGAGTATCTTCGATGCCTCGGCACGCTACCGAAATGATGGTGTTCCGCTGGTGGTAATTGCCGGCAAGGAGTACGGCTCCGGCTCTTCCCGTGACTGGGCAGCGAAAGGACCCCGGCTACTGGGTGTACGCGCAGTCATCGCCGAGAGTTACGAGCGCATTCACCGCTCCAACCTGGTCGGCATGGGTATACTGCCATTGCAGTTCATGCCCGGAGATACGCCGGCCAGCCTGGGATTGAACGGCCAGGAAACCTTTACGATCGGCGGCATGCAGAATGGCCTCACGGAGGTTACCCGGGTAACTGCAACCGCGGCAGACGGGAAATGAAATATCGTTTGATGCGCGGGTGCGTATCGATACACCGCAGGAGTTCGAGTACTACTGCAACGGCGGCATCCTGCATTACGTGCTGCGCCAGCTCGCCGCCTGATTAACTGCGCACTACGAGGACAGCTATGGACTTGTCACCACTTACCGCCGTCTCACCGGTTGACGGCCGCTACGGCGGAAAGACCGAGGCGCTGCGGCCGATATTCAGTGAATATGGCCTGATTCGCCACCGTGTCATCGTCGAGGTCCGCTGGCTGCAGGCACTCGCAGCACATACGGGCATACCCGAAGTGCCGCCACTCGGTTCCCATGCCGTGCACGTGCTTAACGACATCATCGAGAACTTCAGCGAGCAGGATGCACAACGCGTCAAGAATATCGAAAGTACGACCAATCATGACGTCAAGGCTGTCGAATACTTCCTGAAGGAAAAAATCGCCGGCAACGCGGAACTCGAGGCAGTCAGCGAATTCATTCATTTCGCCTGCACATCCGAAGATATCAACAACCTCGCCTATGCGCTCATGCTGCGCGAGGCACGCAGCCAGGCGCTGTTGCCGCTACTGGATGACGTGACTCACGCAATTGAGCAGCTGGCAAAGCAGTATGCCGACAATCCCATGCTATCGCGCACACACGGCCAAACGGCGTCTCCGACCACCATTGGCAAGGAAATGGCCAATGTATGTGCCCGCCTGCGTCGCCAGCGCGAACATTTCACCGCCGTACCCATGCTCGGCAAGATGAACGGCGCTGTCGGCAACTACAACGCCCACCTCGTGGCATACCCGGACGTCGACTGGCCAGCCTTCTCGGCTGCATTTATCAATGATCTCGGTCTCGAGGTAAATCCTTACACCACACAGATAGAACCACACGATTACATGGCTGAACAGTTCGATGCACTCGCCCGCTTCAACACCGTGCTGATTGATTTCTGTCGTGACATGTGGGGCTATATTTCGCTGGGCTATTTCAAACAGAAAACGGTTGCCTCCGAGGTTGGCTCCTCGACCATGCCGCACAAGGTCAACCCGATCGATTTTGAAAACTGCGAGGGTAACCTTGGTATTGCAAATGCCCTGTACGGTCACTTTGCCGCGAAACTGCCAATATCCCGCTGGCAACGTGATCTCAGCGACTCAACCGTCTTGCGTAACGTGGGCGTGGCCGTCGGTCACAACGTGATAGCCTGTGAATCCTGCCTGAAAGGCATTGGTAAACTGCAGCTCGACGAACAGCGCACGCTGGGTGACCTGGACAGCAGCTGGGAAGTGCTGGCGGAAGCACTGCAAACAGTGATGCGTCGTTACGGTATCGAGAAACCCTACGAAAAGCTGAAAGCACTGACCCGCGACCAGGACGTTAATGCAGCAACCCTGCACACGTTCCTGCAAACGCTCGACTTGCCGGCACAGGTTCGTGATGATCTGTCGAAACTGACACCTGCCAGCTATACCGGCAATGCCAGTGACCAGGCAAAAAACATCTGAGGCCGGCTTCACTGACAGCGGGAAATCATTCGTGGAAGCCGGTATTCCGCATATCGAAATGCGCCGGCGACTGGCCTGAGAATCAGGTCTTGCTGAAAACCAGTCGTGTCACCGGGTGAAGATTCACATGATTGATCGGCACCCATTCCGCTGAAATATTGTTCAGCCGGCGATCGGGAGAATTGCGACGATCACATTTTGCCGACCTTTGGCACTTCTGTGCGAAGTTACGTCGATCAGCATATATTCTGCGCTCGTTCATCCTGTCATTCCGTGTATTCAATAGAGACTGTTAACTTCATTCTTGAACAAATCGCGGCATGAAATCTATTGGACTTAAGTCCCAGACGATTACCTGCGCCCGCCAGTCGGGCGCAGGCGGTACACTTTACGGAAAGGCCGGGATAACCGGCTCAGCACCCTCGATCATGGCTTCTGGATGATGCTGCTTAACCAGGTCTGTAATGTCGTCTACCCGGGCCTTGGGCACGTCGACCATCATCAGTAACTTGCCCTGCTTGATGGAATTCTCGAACTCGGTCAGGCGTGAACTTGGCACAGACACACCGATCATGCCGGATATCCACGCGCCGACACCGGCCCCGGCCAGTCCGATGCCCAGTATTGCACCCCCGCCCAGCGCAAGTCCGGCACCCGGGATTGCCACCGCGGCGATACCGGCGAGGATACCCGTTGCACCGCCAATCGCGAGGCCGCGTTCGACGGCCGGAACGAAGTCACTTTCCTGCAGCAGGTTTGCCTCCGGCAGATTAGCCTCTGTCAGCACATGATGATCCGATGCAGCGATATGAATATGTCGTGCCTCTATGCGTGCCAGTAATAACTCATCAACAATCACCTTGGCACTATCGACGTCAGGGATAAGGAAATATAGCCTTCTCATGGACGACCTCCTTGCCTGCAAGCGATTAATTTTACTTATGCCACGATAAAGATGTATAGGTCATGTATAGACCAGTTAATGAGTTATAGCCAGAGATCAGGTGTGAAAAACTTCAGCGCATGGCTTGCTGCCAGGCCAGGTAGTCAGCGGGCCTGTCAATGTCGGAGCGTGTTGGCAGCATATAGGCACTGAGGCCCTGCCGGTTGATGTTATCCAGCGTCTGCGCCAGCACCTGCGCACTGCCCCAGGCAACTGATTCGAACAGGCAGGCATGGTTGGCCTGGACAGCGACCAGGTAGTAACCACCATCAGTGGCCGGCCCGAGTACGACATCCGTACCGGCGTCGAGTTGTTGCAGGGCAGTTTCGATATCGGCCGTCCCCAGGCCCGGACAGTCAGCGCCGATAAGCACAACACACTCTGCCTGCTGCAGGGCGCGTGCAACAGCATTTGACATCCGTTCTCCCAGGTCGGTGCCGTGCTGCTCTGTCAGATTGACACCGAAGCGTGCACTGCATGCCTGGAAAAATGTGTGGCGGGCATCCGGCGTACAACAAAGCTCAATGTTACAGCCGTCCAGTTTCTGTAGTTTCCCAAGCGTGTTGTCCAGCATTTCGCGATACAGTTGCGCTGCCCCGTCCATGCCAAGCAGCGGCGCCAGCCGCGTTTTTACCTGGCCTGCAACGGGTGCCTTGCTCATCACAATGACGAACGCGCCTGACCGTTCCATCAGGAATGACTGCTGTAATAGCGTGCCAGCCGCCAGGGCGGCACACCCAGGAAATAGGCAAGACGCAATGCCCACATGGTTGAAATCGTCCGGATGATGCCGTGTCGATACCAGCGTCGGTCAGATGTCAGCAAGGTCGTACGCAGGGCAAGCGGTCGTGAAATGCGCTTCAACGCACGACTGGCAGCAATATCTTCCATGATCGGGATATTCTCAAAGCCGCCGATTCGCTCAAACGCACTGCGCGTCATGAACAGTCCCTGGTCACCGGTTGCAACGCCGCTGAGCCTGGAGCGCAGGTTCATCAGGCGGGCAACCAGGCGCAGCAGCAAGTTATTACCTGGCAGCGCCACATCGAAGCGACCCCATTGACATTGCCCGGTAACGAGCGCTGCGAGAATTCTTTTATCCGCATCATCAGGTGCGAGGGTGTCGGCGTGCAGGAACCAGTAAATGTCACCACCGGCGATGGCGGCGCCGGCATTCATTTGCCGTGCACGTCCGCGTTCACTGGTAATTACCCGGTCAGCCGACGGGCCGGCCAGAGACGGCGTGGCATCACTGCTGCCGCCGTCGATAACGATGACTTCATGTCCACGCCTGCGCATGGACTGGAGGCGCGTCAGGGTTGCGGAAATATGCGCTGACTCATTCAGCGCCGGGACTATAACCGAGATCTGTCGGTGCTCAGCCGCAGCAGCCACCACTGTCCGTCTCCGCTGAACAACAGCCGGCACTCTCAGCCGTGTCCTGCGACAGGTCAATAAACGCGCCGGCATAGGCAGGCCCCGTCAGCACCCGGTGTCTTTCGGGTGTAACGGCAATACGTTCACCGCGTCGATAGGTTTGCCCCGTCTCGTCGATTACCGTGTCAAAGGGACCGCGATAAACGAGTTCGCAATACGCATTCGTTGCGCCGGCAATAACCGGTCGCGTGGCAGTCAACGTGACCGAGCGGAAGGTAATGCCATTAATCACCCGCCACGGTGCGGCGTCCCACTTGTCATAGGTCACGGCAGCAAAACCGGCTGCGGCAAACAGGGCCGGCATCTCGGCTTCGTGAAATGCGCCGGACAGGCACCCGCTCCATAATTCCGGATCATTTTTCATATCCGCAGGTACCGGCCGGTCACTGATAATGTCGGATATGGCGACTCGTCCACCCGGTTTCAATACGCGAAAGACCTCGCGGATGAGTTGCCGCTTCTCGTTGTCTGCGACCAGGTTAAGGACGCAATTCGATATGACCAGGTCAACGGAATTATCGGCTATGAACGGTCTGCTTGCTTTCTGCTCCGCTTCCCGTGATGCCAGCTGCTCGCGGTCCGCATCATCATTGAGCGGGTTTTCCAGCAACCAGATGTCACGCGCATCAACATCGAGTGCAAGATCCTGTATGCGGCCCTTGAGAAATTCGACCCGGTCACTGCCAAGGCGTGCAGCCATCGCGGACTGGTACTTGCGTGCCAGCGCAAGCATTTCATCGTTCATGTCGATGCCGATAACCCGCCCGCGCGGACCGACCAGCTGCGCCGCCATGTAACAGATCTTGCCGCCACCCGAGCCCAGGTCCAGCACGGTATCGCCTTCCTGCACGTATCGCGACGGGTCACCACAACCGTAATCCCGATCAATAATTTCCTGCGGCAAAATGGCGAGCAGATTGTTGTCATAGTCGACCGGGCAGCACAGCGACTCCTCGCGTGCCTGCGCGCCTGCCGTGTAACGATCAAGCACTGCACTTTCAATATTCATTTGTATCATTCCCTGCGGGTAATAGTTTGTTAAGCAAGCGCGCCGCCGCATCCGGAGCCCTGCCCGGCGGTACAACCATAACAATGGTCGGCAACGCGTATCGGACGTCCGTCAACAGCCAGCGATGCAAGCTCCCTGATATGTAGTCTTTCCTGCCCGTCCGCCGGCATCGGGATTTCCAGCATCTGGTTAAAGTCGCAATCATACAGATAACCCTGCCAGTCAACGCTGATGAGTGAACGGCACATTACGGATGCCATATTTTCATCCTTGTGCGCCCCCCGCAGCAACTGCATGTAGTCGTCAAATTCACCGCGACTGACCAGCGTACTGCCGAATCGTTTGATCGGCATATTGGCCAGCGTCAGCAGCGCATTGAACTGAATGCCCCAGGTGCTTTCGAGGTGGTGCTTGTAGTCCTGTTCAAGCGGTTTTTGTGCCGGCGGTAACACCGGTCCCTGCGGGTTATACACCAGGTCCAGTACACGCCCCGATCCCGCCTGCCCGTAACCGAGTCGATTCAGCAGTCGCAATGCTTCCAGGCTGTCTTCGAACACGCCATCACCGCGCTGTGAGTCAACATTATCCTTTAAATAACAAGGTAATGAAGCAACAATCTTAACCTTGTTGTCAGCCAGGAATTGCGCCGTATCTGCCTGTCCCGGCGTGAGCAGCACGGTCAGGTTACAACGGTCGATAACCTCGATGCCCCGTTCACGCGCGGCCTCGATCAGTGCGCGGAAATGCGGGTTTAACTCCGGTGCGCCGCCAGTCAGGTCCAGCACACGGATCGAACCCGTATCGAGAAAATGAATAATATCCGCGATTGTATCCGCGTCCATGATCTCGGTACGTTTCGGTCCCGCGTTGACATGGCAGTGCAGGCAACTCTGATTACACAGGTAACCCAGGTTTACCTGCAGGGTTTCAAGCGCCGTCCGTTGCAGCGGCGGAAACCCGTTTCGGTCCAGTAATGGCAACGTTGCGTGCATCGAACAATAATATCCTCAGGGTATCAGCCTGTTCAAAAGCCAGGCGAGCATTCGCACCTTGCGTGATTGCAGCAGCCCCGCATAACTGCTGTTGATCGTGCGTCGATTGACTTGCGCATAGGTGGGATAGGCATGAATCAGTTCACTGATATCTTTGGCCTTTGCCCTGACCTGCATGGCGAGTGCGAGTTCATGTATCAACTCCCCCGCATGCGCACCGGTAATACTGGCCCCGATAATTCTTCCCTTGCTGACCAGTATGCGCGCCTGGCCTGCCGGCGCATCATCTGCCAGTGCGCGATCCACGTCCGCCATGGGAAATTCCGAGACATGATACTTGATACCCCCGGCCTGTGCCTGCTGTTCAGTCAGCCCGACCATCGCGACCTCGGGATCGGTATAGACCACTGTCGGTACGACTCGATAATCCGCCTTCTTCGGTAGTCTGAATACGATATTGGCCAGCACAATGCCGGCCTGGTATTCGGCGACATGGGTAAACTGCAGCGGACCGCACACATCACCCACCGCATAGATATGGCGCCTGGATGTACGCATTCGGGCGTCGGTTTTTATCCCGCGGCGATCATGCTCAACACCGGCCACCGCGAGCCCCAGGCCATGCACGGCCGGACGGCGACCGGTCGCGACCAGGATACGCTCGCATTCAATGGTACTGCCGTTCTCAAGCTGCAGCTGGCGGTGATCGCCGGCACGGCGAACCGATGCAATGCCAGAGGACAGGTGCAGCTGTATCCCTTCTGCCGCCAGGCACTGACTGAGCGTTTCAGCTGCAACGGCGTCCATTCGCCCAAGCAGGCGGGGCGCTGTCTCCACGATTGCAACCTTGCTGCCCAGACGCGAAAACGCCTGCGCAAGCTCTACGCCGACAGGCCCGCCGCCAATCACGGCCAGGCTGCGCGGCAAATCGCGGCGTGTGAAGATCGTTTCATTGGTTTCGTAACCGGCCTCGTCCAGGCCCGGAATAGACGGAATCGCCGGCAGTGAACCGGTGGCAATGACAAACCGTCGGCCACGGATAACTTCTTCACCAACCTGTACTTCCCGTTCACCGGTGAAAACCGCCTTGCCAAAACGGACATCACAACCGTATGCACGGAAGCGCTCCGGGTCATCATGTTGCTGGATTTTTCCGACGACCTGCTCAACATGTGCCACGGCACGGCCAAAATCAATGGCCGGCATCGAATCGAGCAAGCCGCTGGCGACGCCACGACGTGCCGTGTGGGCGATTCGTGCCATTGCTATGAGTGACTTGCTGGGTACGCAACCGGTATGCAGGCAGTCACCGCCCAGTTGTTCTGACGCCTCTATCAGCGTTACTTTCAGGCCCAGTTGTGCCGCCACACTTGCCGTTACCAGGCCGCCCGGGCCGCCACCGATAACGACAAGATCCTGCTTCATGCCTGACCACCTGTTCGTCGCTGTCTGTGCTTCATGATAATTCGCGAAATAAACGCAATGCTCGCAACTACGGCAATCGCCAGCAGCCCTTTGCGAATGACATCTTCACCGCCCCCGGCAAGTTCACGGCCGGCATAACCAAGGTAGGTATACGCGGCGCCACCGGGGGCCATGAACAACAGCGTGGTAATAACATAATGCGCGAGCGGTATCTTGGTCAGGCCCAGCGCATAGTTCAGCAGGTTGAACGGGAACATCGGAACAAGCCGTACAAACGCCACGAAACGCCAACCCTCGCTCTCGACGCCCTCCACCAGTTGACGCAGGCGCTTGCCGCTGCGCCGTGCCACCCAGTCATAGGCCAGGTAACGCGCCAGCAAAAACGCCAGTGTCGCACCCAGGGTTGCCCCGGCGAGGTTATATAGTGTGCCGTAAAACGGACCGAACAATACGCCACCGGCCAGCGTAAACAACAGGCCCGGGAAAGAAAAATACCGTGGCAATCGCATACCCTGCAATGAAGACCAGCGGCGCCAGCCAGCCCAGTTTCCCGACGGACTCTGTCAGCAGCTCAACCGAGAAATACTTGCGCAGGGCAATCGCAGCGGCGATACCGGCCAGCAGCACCAGCAGGATGACAGCGCGACGCAGTGTTTCAGTCTTCACTGATCTGCGTTCCAGTCACGCCGGTTAATAGCGTAGTCACTCACCTTGCCGCGGAACGGCATCAACAACAGGCCCGGCAGGCGAACACAATGCGCCGCATCTCGCCAGGTGTCGATGCCAATAATCATGTTCGTATGGCCGTCCTGCGGCTGGTCACGGTAGGTACCGAACAGCCGGTCCCAGATGGACAGGTTGAAGCCAAAATTCGAGTTGGTCTCGTGCTGCAGGTGCGAGTGGTGCACCCTGTGCATATCCGGCGTCACGATCAGCCAGCGCAGGACGCGATCAAGCGATAATGGCAAACGCGCATTGGCATGATTGAACATGGACAGCATGTTCAGGATTACTTCGAAAATAACAACAGCCACCAGCGGCGGACCCAGCAGGATGATGACAGCAAACTTGATCAGCATGGACAGCACAATCTCGACCGGATGGAAGCGTGCGCCGGTGGTGACGTCGAAATCAAGATCTGCATGGTGAACACGGTGTAATCGCCAGAACACAGGTACGGCGTGAAACATGACATGTTGCATGTATATCGCGCCGTCCAGCAGAATAATCGAAACCAGTACCTGAAAACCTACTGGCCAGTCCAGCTGATTCAACAACCCCCATTGCTGCTCCGAAACATACAGCGCAACACCCACGGCCGCGGCCGGAAACAGCAATCGCAAAACGACAGTGTTCAATACAACCAGGCCGATATTATTCAGCCAGCGCTCACCTTTGGAACGGGTCAGTTCACGCCGTGGCGCAAGGATTTCCCAGAGCGCCATCACCAGGAAAATGCCCAGAAAAAACCCCAGTCGGATAGTCGCTTCGTTTTCAAGGATAAAGTTATCCATGGCCTGCATGACAATTCCCGTTGTTGATTCTTCCGGCACTCTCGACTTTGTCCAGCGCTGCCAGCACCACATTGGTACCGGCACCGGAGCGGTAAGCCTGTTCACTCAGGTGACGACGCCACTGCCGCGCGCCTGGTTGTCCCTGGAACAGGCCGAGCATGTGTCGCGTGATATGTTTGAGCTGCGTTCCGCCTTTCAGTTCCATCTCAATATACGGCAGCATCTGCCGGACCAGCTCGCCCTGCGACGGCACGGCATGGTGATCGTTGAAAAAACGTCCGTCCACATCGGCCAGCAGCCATGGATCATGGTAAGCCGCGCGACCCAGCATGGCCCCGTCAGCATGCTGCAGGTGCTCTGCCACTTCATCCAGACTCGTTATGCCACCGTTGACAATGATTTCCAGCTGCGGGAAATCACGCTTCAGGCGCCATGCATACTCATACTTCAGCGGCGGGATGGTACGGTTTTCCTTCGGACTGAGACCCTGCAGGAAAGCCTTGCGTGCATGTATCACGAATACCTCGCAACCCTCCCCGCTGACCGTTTCGACAAAGCGGTGCAATTCCTCGTAGGAGTCCATGTCATCGATACCGATGCGCGTCTTGACAGTGACCGGGACCCTGACAGCCGCCTGCATCGCCGCGATGCAGTCACCGACCAGCGCTGGTTCTGCCAAGAGACAGGCGCCGAAGCGGCCTGACTGGACACGGTCACTCGGACAGCCGACGTTCAGGTTGATTTCGTCGTAACCGTAATCCGCACCGATACGTGCACATTCAGCCAGCGCACGCGGCTCGCTGCCGCCGAGCTGGAGCGCCACCGGGTGCTCGCTGTCGTGAAAGGAAAGATGGCGGACCCGGTCGCCCTGCAACAACGCGCCGGTGGTCACCATTTCCGTGTACAGTCGCGTATGACGGCTGATCAGGCGCAACAGGTAGCGGCAGTGCCGGTCGGTCCAGTCAAGCATGGGCGCGACGGCAACACGACGTGTCATGGGTATATTGATACGGTTTCTCCACCCGCCCGGTTTTCAGAAAGTCGCCCGTGCAGCCGATAGTTTGATGTGGCGGCGGCCAGTAGTTGATGCCGGTCACAATATATGAATTTCGACTTTTGTATTGGCGCTACCGGTGCTATAGTCCAATTTAACGAAATATTTCAGAAATGTCCATATTTACCAAGGAGTTAGTTATGGATATCTACCGATTGACCGCACTGTTCCTGTCCCTGTTCCTGTTAACGTCAGGACCGGCAGCCGCTGATGTCCTGCTGATCGACAGCATGCAGTCCAATCCTGCCGTGCAGACGCCTCGATCCGGCGTCAGCATGAACGCTGTTCGCCAGGGCTACGGTAACCCGCTGACTGAGTATCCGGCCATTTCCACGGCAGCCGGCCCGCAGCAGCCGCCGATCACCCGCTGGGACTACAGCGGCTTCTCGGTGTTCTTTGAGCATGACCGTGTCGTGCACTCGGTTGTGCATCGCGCTTCAGGCAAATAACCCCGGATTCACACACGGCGTTCACCGGTAACCCGGTCACCACCTGTTGATTAGCGCACGGTGCTGATCCCTGAATTCGCCCCCCAGTCAGGCATCGTCCTGACATGGCCGCACGCCTGTTCTGACTGGCGAGACCTGCTCGCCGACATCATGCCGGTATATATCGACATTGCCCGTGCCATTACCGGTACGGAACGCCTGCTGGTTATCTGTTATGACAATGCGCATCGTGATGCGGTCAATCACACCCTGGAAACAGCCGGTGTAACAATGGCCGGCATCCGCTTCACCTGTGTTAAGACCAATGACACCTGGGTTCGTGACTATGGACCGTTGTGTACCGTATTTCACGACGCACCCATCCTGCATCACTTCACCTTTGACGGCTGGGACGGCAAGTACCCGGCATCCCTGGATAATGCGGTTATCGGGACACTGCATACGGCCGGCGTGTTTGGCGGGCTCGAATTGCGCAACCATCCACTGGTACTGGAAGGCGGCAGCATCGATAGCGACGGCTGCGGCAGCCTGTTAACGACAGCGCGCTGCCTGACACAAACCGGGCGCAATCCCGGGGTCGATCGCACAGAAATAACGAAACTGCTGTGTGATTCGCTGGGCATGGAACAGGTACTGTGGCTGGATCATGGCGAGATTATCGGTGACGATACAGACGGCCATATCGACATGCTGGCGCGGTTTTGCAGCATGGATACGATTGCCTTTACCGGCTGCGACCGTCGTGATGACCCGCACTACGCACCGCTCAGGGCCATGGCATCACAACTGGGAACCTTCAAAAATACAGCCGGACAGCCCTACCGGCTGGTGCCCCTGCCCTTGCCACAACCCTGTTTTGACGCGGATAATCGACGTCTGCCAGCCAGCTATGCAAATTTTCTTATTTTGAACGACACTGTCCTTATGCCTGCTTATAACGATCCGGCCGATTCCATCGCTGCAAATGCACTCGCAGAGTGTTTTCCGACGCGCGACATTACCCCGATTGACTGCCGGCCACTAATCCGCCAGGGCGGCAGCCTGCACTGCGCAACAATGCAGCTAGCGGCCGGTGTACTGGTTGATATCGATGAGTGAACGAATGCTCAGGGTCGGACTGGTGCAGCACGCATGCACACAAAACCGTAACGCAAACCTGGCCGCGACTATCGAAGGGATAGAACGCGTCGCTGCCGAGGGCGCGCAACTGGTCCTGTTGCAGGAATTACACCGTAGCCTGTATTTCTGTCAGCAGGAAGACCCGCAGCAGTTCGAACTGGCGGAAACGATACCCGGTGAAACAACCACAACACTCGGCGCACTGTCGAAAGCGCTCGGTATTGTCATTGTCGGCTCTTTGTTTGAACAACGCGCCGCCGGCATCTATCACAACACGGCCGTGGTGCTGGAAAGTGACGGCAGCCTGGCCGGCATTTATCGCAAGATGCACATACCCGATGATCCGGGATATTTTGAGAAATACTACTTCACGCCAGGTGACACCGGTTTCGTCACCATAGCCACCTCGCTGGGCAAGCTCGGCGTGCTGGTTTGCTGGGACCAGTGGTACCCGGAAGCGGCCCGGCTGATGGCACTGGATGGTGCCGAAATCCTGCTCTATCCGACCGCCATTGGCTGGGATCAAGATGCCAGTAACAGCATAAAATCCACTGAACTGGATGCCTGGCTGACAGTCCATCGTGCACATGCCATCAGCAACTGCCTGCCAGTGCTGGCCTGCAACCGCGTCGGTTTCGAAGCGGAACTGCCGGGCGCATCGCGTGGCATCCGTTTCTGGGGCAATAGCTGCATAATTGATGCGCAGGGTACGATCCTGGCAACCGCCGCAGACGATCAACCGGAGACACTGGTAGCCGACATTGATCTTGCCCGGACCGGTCAATTACGTACCACCTGGCCGTTTTTCCGCGACCGGCGCATTGATGCCTATGACGATTTACTCAAACGCTACCGGAATTGATGCAGATCATTTCCATGGATTTGCCAGTAATTAGAATGACTGCCATGCTAGCGGTGCGCCGCTCTGGCAAACGCAAGGATTAACTGAATGATACTCATACTGGCACCCGATACTGACAAGGACAGTATGGAATACCGGCAACTGCTGGAGTTCCTGAACAACCTGGAAAATATCCAGCACCGGGTACATGACGAAAAAGGCACGCAGCAAGTTCTCACCGAGATCTACCTGGTCGGCGATACCGCCTCCCTGCAAATCGATGAAATGGGCAGCCTGCCCTGCGTGGAGCGCGTGGTGCGCATCTCGGAAGAATATCGCGTACTCGGACGTCACCACGACGACCAGCGCCCGACCTATTTTGACTACAACGGGGTACGTTTCGGACAGGACACCCTGAATGTATTCGCCGGCCTGTGTGCAGTCGATACGCCAGAACACGTGGAAGCCATGCTGAAAGCACTCGCCGAACATGGCCAGGTATGCACACGCATGGGCGCCTACAAACCACGCACCAATCCCTACTCGTTCCAGGGACACGGCAAGAACTGTCTGCCGTGGGTGTTTGAGCTGGCGGGTAAGTACGGGATCAAGGTGATCGCCATGGAGGTCACGCACGATACCCATATACATGAAATTCAGCAGGCGCTGGATGATGCCGGCCACCCGACCGGCGTCATGTTGCAGGTAGGAACACGCAACACACAGAATTTTGAGTTACTCAAGGCCATTGGCCGCGAAGCTGAATTCCCGGTGCTGCTCAAGCGCGGCTTCGGCATCACGCTGGAGGAATCGCTGAATGCCGCGGAATACCTTGCCAGCGAGGGTAATCGCCGGGTGGTATTCGGCCTGCGCGGCATGAAAACCAACATGGGTGATCCGCACAGGAATTTCATCGATTTCGCCCACGTGCCCGTCGTTCATCGGCTGACCCGCATGCCGGTCTGTATTGATCCGTCACATTCGGTCGGTACACGCGATGCAACGCATGACGGCATCATGGATATTTTCCATGTCACCGCGCAGGGTGTTATAGCGGGCGCCAACATGGTGCTGGTGGATTTTCATCCCAACCCGGGCAAGGCACTGGTCGACGGTCCGCAGGCGCTGCGCATGAATGAACTGGGCTATTTCCTCGAGGATATTCGTATCGCCAGGCAGGCCTATGAACAGCGGCAGGCCCTTGCAACGGCCCATATTGCTTCGTTAAATAAATAGTTTATCTGCAAGACTTCTCCGCAGAACCCGGGCAAGGCACTGGTCGACGGTCCGCAGGCGCTGCGCATGAATGAACTCGGCTATTTCCTCGAGGATATTCGCATCGCCCGGCAGGCCTATGAACAGCGGCAGGCCCTTGCCACGGCCCATGTAGCATCGTTAAATAAATAATTAATTTGGTTGAATTCAATAGCCGCAGGTGACTGCACGCATCACCGGGCGTTAACATAGAAGGTCCCGTGCGGACTGCCTAACCAGGGACAGGAGGATAAAACTCATGAAAGTACTACTTACACTACTCACGCTGCTGGCAGGCCTGGTATCCCAGCCGCTGTATGCCGATATCCAGCCGTTTGCTGCTGACACGGTCATGGCAGACGAATCCGGCGGTGACGGCGGCAAACCGCCGACCGAGGAAGAAGAACCGGATTGCGAGTAAGCCCTGTTCACAGGGACATATCACTATTGCAATAATCAATGAAAGAAAACCCATACAAGGAGCCTTACCTATGAAAGTCATCAAGACCCTGCTTGCCACCTCCGTCATATCTGTCGCCCTGTTGTCGGCGACCGCCGGACATGCCGCGGAGGCACTCGCTGTAAACATCGTCAAGGGCATGGGCTCGGTTGAAGTTATGCACAATGGCAAGAAGACCAAGATCATGCGTAACCAGGACCAGAAGAACACCGTCAACCCTGCATTTGCCAAGACCTCGCGCAAATGTCCGCCGTTCTGTATCCAGCCGTCCACGCTGGCACCGGGCGTCGAGACCATCGGTGAAGTCGAAATAATCGATTACCTGGTCAAGATGAGTGGCGGCGACAGCTCCATCCTGGTGATCGATTCCCGTACGCCCGACTGGGCCGCGAAAGGTACCATTCCAGGTGCCGTGAACATCCCGTGGACCTCTCTCAACCCGGCCAAGGGCGCAGACCCGATTTCCATCGGCGAAATCATGACCGAAAAGTTCGGCGTCAAGGACCTTGAAGGCCTGTGGGACTACTCCAATGCCAGGACCCTGGTCATGTTCTGCAACGGTATGTGGTGCGGTCAGTCGCCGAACAACATCAAGAACCTGCTCAAGTTCGGTTACCCGGCCCACAAGATCAAGTGGTACCGTGGCGGCATGCAGGACTGGGAGATTCTCGGTCTCAGCACGGCCAAGTAATCCTGCAGCTTCTGCAGTCAAAAGGGGGCGGCCAATGGCCGCCCCCTTTTTTTATGGCTGCAATCCGTACGTGATAACAATGAATACGGGCGTTGAACTATAATCAAATACACCCATCCTGACTGGTACACGAAAATGAAATACATTGCCCTGTTACTTGTCCTTGCATACGCCGGCATTGCTTCTTCCAGCGAAGTGTCAAAAGAAGTGCAAACGCCGTATGCAGAACAAAAGGTCGTATTTGATTTCTACCTGGATGATCCAAACAAGATCAATTCCGCGCTGTACTGGATCCGCTCCCTGATCAACCCCCTCATGGATGAACCCTACGGGCTGGCGCCCGAGTTCCTCGACATCAAGGTCGTGCTACATGGCACAGAAATCGTGACGGTTGCCCGCAAGAACTACGGGAAATACCGTGACGCGGTTGAAAGAATGCGTTACTACGCCAGCCTCGGTGTCGAGTTCAAGGTCTGCGGTCTCGCTGCCAACGATTACGACTATGCGGCGGATGCTTTCCATGAATTTATCGACGTCGTCCCATCAGCCATCACCGAGCTGGCGCACTGGCAACTGCAGGGCTATGCGCTGATCACGCCAACTGTCGTCGAGAAACGTTTGTCGATTGAGGAAATTCGCTGACTGGACAGGTTAGCGCGCTCAGGGTGCAACGTCTGACTTGTCGGTCTTCATCAGCAATGGTGGCAGAAAAACAAAATCGGCAATCAGCGCCAACCCGATCGTGATGGCGGTCAGCAGGCCCATATCAGCGTTTAACTTGAACGCGGATTGCGTCAGCACCATGAAACCGGCAATCAGCACCAGCGTGGTGACGACCAGTGCTACACCGACAGTATGAAAGGCATAACGGACCGCATCGGGCGCATCCAGTCCCTGCTCACGCCGTGCGCGCAGGTATTTACTGAGGAAATGCACCGTATCGTCCACGACGATACCCAGCGTCATACCCATGACAACCGACATCCCCAGGCCGATCTGCCCGTCCAACAGCCCCCACAAACCGAACCCCATCCCCGCCGGTGCCAGGTTTGGTATCAGGCTGATCAGGCCAATCTTGAATGAACGCAGGGCTACCATGAGGATTATCGATATCAGCACCAGTGCCAGGCTCGCGGCAATCAGCATGCTGCGAATATTCCGCTGCCCGATATAGGCAAACATGATCGATGGACTGGCGCCACCGGATTTCATGTAAGGCGCGTTCTCAGCCAGCCATGCCTGTGCACTGGCCTCGATAGAGAGCAACTCGTTGCTCGAAACGCTATCCAGCGTCACTGTCATGCGCGTAGCTGACTTGTTGATGTCGATCTGGTTGTTCAGATCCAGCCCGTACGGAAGTGACATTTCATACAGCAACAGGTACTGCGCGGCCAACTCGCGCTCGTCCGGCAGGCGGTACCATGACTCGTCGTCTGCATGCATGTTCTTGTTGAGACGCCGCATGATATCCGTCAGTGTATTTACATGCAGCACTCCGGGCTGCTGCTCGTACCATTGTGCGAAACGTTCAACATCGGCAAGAAAAGCCGGCTCGTTGATGCCGCCCACCTCACCGTTCCCAAGTGAATAGTCGATCGTATAAATACCGGTCAGGTTCTGACTTGCAAAGTCCGTCGCCGTCCTGAATGGAATGGAATCATCGAAGTATTTCACAAATTCGTCATTCAGTTCGTTACGGGGAATAAAGGCAATCAGCACAATAATCACGATCCCGGAAATCCAGAACAGGCTGTTTTGCCGGGCGACAACGAAATCCGCGAAACGATCCATACGACCGAAATGGTGTGCAGGAGAGGCCTTTACACGCACCGGCAGAATCGCCATGAGAGCCGGCAGAAATGTTACGGAGAAAACAAACGCAGCCGCCACGCCCATGGCCACGATGTTGCCCAGGTCCCGGAACGGTGGGGCATCACTGAAATTCATACTCATAAAGCCAATAACTGTCGTCAGCGACGTCAGGAATATCGGTTGCATGTTGATGCGCAGGCTCTCCACGATCGCGCTGTGCTTGTCCATACCCTTGCGCATGGCATGCAGAAAAGTGACCAGAAAATGCACGCAATCAGCCACGGCCAGTGTCAGGATAATCGGCGGTGACGACGCGGACGGTGGCGTCAGCGCCATGCCCAGCCAGCCGGCCAGGCCCATTGCCGTCAGGATACTGAATACAATAACGAGAAACGTGCCGATCATCGATGGCAGCGAGCGCAGCAGGAACACCAGCGTCACCAGCACGATAACGAACATGAGCGGGATCAGCGTCTGCTGGTCGCGCACGCTGACCTCCGGGAAACTGTTGTTCATGATCACCATGCCGGTGAGATAAACATCCAGGTTCGGATTCTCCGCCTTGACCTGCTCGACCAGCTCGCGCGCATGTTTCGTAACAGCCGGGACTTCCTCACCGGTACCGTTATCCGGTAGCTGGATCGTGACATTGACACCCGTCACATGACCCTGCGCCGACACCAGCCGGCTGACCAGTAACGGTTCGTTGACGGCGATCTCGCGTATAGCAAGCAACTCTTCCGGGGTAAGCACCGACGGATCAGGCACCAGGTCAGCAACGATCAGGTCATCGCCCTCGGCGCGCGTATGCTGGTAATTGCTCAGCGAGTCGACCCGCAGGGAATACGGCAACTGCCAGGCTTCTTTCGTCAGGGCGGCGACGCTGGCCAGTGTTTCCCGGGTAAACACGTTGCCATCTTTCGGCGCCAGCACAAACAGGACGTTGTCCGTCTTCGTGTAGGTATTCTGCAATTCCTCGAAGGCAAGCAGCTGCGGGATTATCCTCGCTGAAGAACACCCGGTAATCGGTCTTGAATGTCAGGAAACGGCCACCGCTCGCGGCAAGGGCAACCAGGAGTATCGTCACCAGCAGGATGGCGTAACGCCAGCGAACTACCCAATCACCGTATGCCTTGGTCATTTTTACGTATTTTCCTTTGAATGCGAGCCCGCGCTGACGGATAATGGTACAGCGCAAAGAGAATACGAATCATATACCAGCCGTAAGGTACCCACCAAACCCGGATCAGACAGCAAGGAGTTACCCATGAGTGCAATCAGAATGTTGTTTATCGTTATGGCCGCAATGATCGGTGTCGGCATCTGGCTGACCGGCTACCAGAATGTACACTGGTTTTTGTATTTTCCACCGGCCGCCTTGCTGTTTGCCGGCATTACGGGTATCTGTCCCGGCTACATGGTATTCAGAAAACTGGGTTTCAAGGGGCAGGACTCCGGCACCCGCGTCTGAATAACTGACACAGAAACATTGACGCCCTGTCAGATCCACAGGGCGTTTTTTCTTCTCTCTTATCGCAATGCCCCGCCCAAGCACATCCCAAACCCGTACCGCACAGGACCGGTCTATCTGGCAGCCCGTCATGCCCGTGGACCACGGCCAGTGCAGCTGGCACGGACTGCAGGGGGACAGCCTCGCGCTTGCTGTTTGTAATGCCGTCAGACAGTCGAGCGACCTGGTCGTGGTCGTGTCGGCGAATATGCAGATCGCCGAACAGCTGCGCGACCAGTTCACGTTCTTCGACAGCGGGAACAAGACATCGGCCAGCATCTTCCCCGACTGGGAAACATTACCCTACGACAACTTCTCGCCACACCAGGACATCGTCTCGGAACGCCTGTCGACGCTCTACCGCCTGCCGCAACTCAAGCAGGGCTTGCTGGTGGTCGCGGCGCCTACCCTGATGCAACGTCTGCCACCGGCAGACTTTGTCACTCGCAACAGCCTGATTATGAATACCGGTGAGCGCCTGGTACTCGATGAAATGCGCGCACGCCTCGATCACGCCGGCTACCGCTGCGTGTCACAGGTCATGGAGCACGGTGAGTTTGCCATTCGCGGCGCATTGCTGGACCTGTACCCGATGGGCAGCCAGCTGCCCTGTCGTATCGATCTGTTCGACGATGAAATCGAGTCGATCAAGACATTTAACCCGGAAGACCAGCGTTCACTGGAACAACTGGACTCGCTGAGAATCCTGCCGGCACGTGAGTTTCCCTTTGACGAAGCGTCGATCAAGCTGTTCCGTCAACGTTTTCGTGCAGAATTTGAGGGCGACCCGCAGGCCAGCCCGGTCTACCGGGATGTCAGCAACGCAACTGCACCGGCCGGTATTGAATACTATTTCCCGCTGTTTCTGGACCAGACCGCCACCCTGTTCGACTACCTGCCGGACGCCTGCACCATCATCCAGCTCGATGGGACAGAGTCGGCCTTTGATGCCTTCGAGCGCCAGGCCAGTGAGCGCTATGAGGCCAGGCGACATGATCACGAACGCCCGTTGCTGGATCCGGCCCGCCTGTTCATCAACGCCGGCGAATGTATTGATCAGCTGGCACAGCGTCCGGGGATCCGGGTCAGTCCATTCAGGGATACCGTCGCGGCAGCCGAGGCCGGTCACTTCGGTACACGCTTGCCCGCCAACGTCAGGTTGCGCCCGCGAACAGATCATCCCGCGGAAGCGCTGCAACGCTACATCGAGGAATTTCATGGCCGGATACTGATTACCGCCGAGTCTACCGGGCGACGGGAAACGCTGCAGGACCAGTTGCGCGGCTTCGGGCTGCGCACCACCACCGTCACTGACTGGCAGGCATTTATCAAGGCGGATACGGCGCTGGGAATTGCCGTCGCACCACTCGAACAGGGGTTCGTCATCGATTCACCGCCATTGGCGGTCATCCCCGAAACCCTGCTACTGGGCGAACGCGCCCAGCAGGCGCGTCGACGCAAACCGTCACGCGACCCGGCCAGCATCGTCCGTAATCTCGCCGACCTGGAAATAAACGCACCGGTTGTGCATGAGGAACACGGTGTCGGCCGCTACCTGGGACTCGAGTCAATCGACGCCGGCGGCATAGAAACCGAGTACCTTGCACTGGAATACGCCGGTGGCGACAAGCTCTACGTACCGGTTGCGTCACTGGAACTGGTCAGCCGCTATACCGGCGCATCACCGGAAAATGCGCCCTTGCACCGGCTGGGCAGCGATCAATGGGAGCGTGCCCGGCGCAAGGCGAGCAAACGTATCCGCGACGTTGCCGCCGAGCTGCTTGATATTTACGCCCGGCGTGCCGCCCGCAAGGGCCATGCGCACGCCGCACCACAGGACGACTACACCACCTTTGCAGCCACCTTCCCGTTTGAGGAAACACCCGACCAGGAAGAATCGATCAAACAGGTCCTGAACGATATGCAATCACCCATGCCGATGGATCGGCTGGTGTGCGGTGACGTCGGCTTTGGCAAAACGGAAGTCGCCATGCGGGCTGCATTTCTCGCCGTACAGAGCGGCCGGCAGGTCGCCCTGCTGGTACCGACCACGCTGCTTGCACAACAGCACTACCAGAACTTCTGTGACCGCTTCTCAAGCTGGCCCGTACGCATTGAACTGATGTCGCGCTTCCGCAGCAAGTCGCAACAGGAAACCGCCATCAAGGGACTTGCTGACGGCACCGTTGATATCGCAATCGGCACACACAAACTGATCCAGCCTGACGTCATTTTCAAACAGCTGGGACTGCTGATTATCGACGAGGAACATCGCTTCGGTGTGCGGCAAAAGGAAAGGATCAAGGGACTGCGGGCCGAAATAGACATTCTCACGCTGACTGCCACGCCGATACCGCGCACACTCAATATGTCACTGGCGGGCATGCGCGACCTGTCGATTATCAGCACGCCACCACCCAACCGGCTGGCGGTGAAGACATTCGTATGCGAGTGGAACAAGGCCATCATTCGCGAGGCCTGCCTGCGCGAGATCAAGCGCGGCGGACAGGTATATTTTCTGCACAACGATGTTGCCAGTATTGATCGCATGGCCACCGAACTGGCGGACATAGTCCCCGAGGCAGAGATTGCCATCGCCCATGGCCAGATGCGCGAACGCGACCTCGAGAAGGTGATGCTCGATTTCTACCATCGACGTTTCAACCTGCTGCTGTGCTCAACGATCGTGGAAAGCGGCATCGACGTGCCGACAGCCAACACCATCATCATGAATCGCGCCGACAAACTGGGGCTGGGCGCAACTGCACCAGTTACGTGGCCGGGTTGGACGCTCGCACCACCGCGCCTATGCCTACCTCATCACCCCGCCGCGCCGCGCCATGTCGGCGGACGCCGTGAAACGACTGACCGCGGTCGAGTCCATGGAAGAACTCGGTGCCGGCTTCACCCTGGCAACCCACGACCTGGAAATTCGCGGGGCGGGGGAACTGCTCGGTGACGACCAGAGCGGCCAGATCCATGAGATCGGCTTTTCAATGTATAACGACCTGCTGGAACGCGCCGTCAGGGCGCTCAGGGAGGGTCGCACCCCGGCACTCGACGAGCCGCTGCACCAGGGTCCGTCGATCGAGCTGCTGGTTCCTGCCCTGCTCCCGGACAGTTACATACCGGACGTGCATACCCGCCTGGTGCTGTACAAGCGCATCTCGGGTGCCGAATCGGCCGAGGCACTGGATGAGCTGCAGGTGGAAATGATCGACCGCTTCGGCCTGCTGCCCGACCCGGCAAAGAACCTGTTCCGCATCGCCGCCTTCAAAGTACTGGCCGCCCCGATGGGTATCAAAAAAATCGAGTTCGGCACGGCCAGCGGACGCATTCATTTTACCGACACGCCGGAGATTGCCACGGAGCAGCTGATCGAAATGGTCCAGAATCATCCGCAGCAGGCCAGCTTCGAAGGCAATTCAAGGCTGCGTCTATCCGGCGACTTTTCCACAGACAGCTTGCGATTTGATACAGTTAGCAACCTGCTGGCGATGCTCGCCGGCAAGCCACACCAGCTGTTACGGGACAACTGAATCCATGCCAATACTGAAGAGACTTCACACACTGCTGCTCGCTTTTTTCATCGCCGGCATCTGCGCTGCACCGGGCGCCTTCGCGCAACGGCTCTACGACGTGGAAATTATCGTCTTCAGCCATAATACCGGCCACGATCAGGGAGAGACCTGGCAGCAGCCAATCGACGGTGCCGGACGTGCGCGTGGGCAGTTCCAGGATAACCGCTTCACCGAATTGTCATCCTCACGCTACAAGCTCGGACCGGTCAGGTACAGCCTGCAGGCAGACGGCGCCTATACCGTGCTGTTTCACCGCGCCTGGCGCCAACAGGCGTCCAATCCGTCGAGCGTTGCTGACTACCCGCTACACTCGTTTTCCAACGACACCAACAGCAGCGTCGAGGGGGCCATCAGCCTGGTACGTGGTCGATACCTGCACCTTGATGTTGACCTGCTGCTAATGAAAGCGGCCGGCGGCGCGCCGGGACAATACTCTGACGGTCCGGGTAATACACCCGCTTACCGGTTACGCGAGAAACGCCGTATCAAGAGTAGCGAGTTGCAATACTTCGACCATCCCCGCTTCGGCCTGATTGCCATGGTCACGCCATACAGCGCACCGAAACCGGCTGCGGAAGCAACCCCTGCTGAATCTGCCGAACCGGCAGCAACGCCAGACGCTACGACTGCCGCGCCACAACCCTAGCCGGTTGCTGTGATGACCTGTTCGAGTATTGCCCTGACCTGGTCCATCCCGCGTGTCAGGTTCACTTCGATGTCATCCATACTGATAACGCCTTCACCACGACCGGCCGCCGCATTGGCCGACACCGCGATCACCGCGTAACCCAGGCCCAGCTCACGCGCGAGCACCGCCTCGGGCATGCCGGTCATGCCGACCATGTGACAGCCATCGCGCTCCATACGATCGATCTCGGCAGCCGTTTCCAGCCGGGGTCCCTGGCTGGCGCCATAGGTTCCACCGGCGACGGCTGCAACACCGGCCGAAGCAGCCGCCTCCAGCAAGATCTGGCGCATCTCATTGCTGTAAGGCTCGGTAAAATCGATATGCGTCACCTCGCTCAGGTCCGACTCAAAGAAGGTATGGTTACGTGACCAGGTGTAGTCAATAATCTGGTCCGGTATAACAATCGTGGACGGCACCAGGTCGCTGCGGATACCGCCGACCGCGCAGACGGCAATGACGCGACTGATACCGTGCTCTTTCAATGCCCACAGGTTGGCCCGATAGTTGACCATGTGCGGAGGGATGGTATGGCCGTACCCGTGCCTGGCAAGGAAGATAACGTCCTTGCCACACAGACGACCAAAGGTCAGCGCACCGGATGGTTCACCATAGGGCGTATGCATGACTTCACGCCGTTCAATCTCGAGCTTGCCCAGCCGGGTCAGCCCTGTTCCACCGATTATTGCCAGTTCACTCATGAATGCCGCCATCGTTCCTGTTTTACAGCCCCGGTTCAGTTGTCGCCGAGCGCGAAAATACCGTTCAGGTTTCTGAGATACCCTTTGTAATCCATGCCAAACCCGAACACATAGCGGTCATCAACATGCAGGCCGGTAAAATCTGCCTGCACGTCTCCCTTCCGCCGGTCGTGCTGCTTTTCGATAAGCACCGCGCTGTAGATGTCGGCCGCACCCGACTCCCGGCAAAACCTGAGCACATCGGCAAGCGTGTGGCCCTCGTCAAGGATATCGTCAACCACCAGCACCGTGCGTCCCTGCAGTGAAATACCCGGCTCGGACACCCATTCAACCTCGTGGCCACTGGTGCTGCCACGGTAACGCGTGGCATGTAAATAATCGGTCTCCAGCGGGAATGCCAGCCGCGTCAGCAGGTGGCCGGTGGGGATAATGCCACCGGTCAGGACGCACAGCACAACCGGCAGGGAATCACCCAGCACCCGGGTGATTTCAGCGGCCATGCGGTCCAGCGCCACGCTGATATCTTCCGGGCCATGGAGCTGCTCTGCGTTGGCAAGAATACGGTTAAGTTCAGTCCGGTCGAGTGTCATTGGTCATTGCCCGTTCAAGCGCCGGCGCATGAACTGTAGAGGTTGGATAAGCAATCTCGGCACCATGACCGGTAATAATATCGCTTATTTTCAGCAACACATCCTCCTTGATCTCGTGAAAGCGTGTCCACACCGTGGTGTGTGTGAATGTATAGATGAAAAAGTCGAGTGACGATGCACCGAACTTGTTGAAATTAACCATCAGTGTCTGTTCGCTGTCTATCTCCGGATGCGCCTGCAGCATGGCGCGGACGTCGTCGAGTATCGCTGGCAGCTTGTCCAGGTCATCGTAACGAATCCCGATCGTTTCATTGATGCGCCTGCGCGTCATGCGCGACGGATTGATCACCGCAATCGTCGAAAATATTCCGTTTGGAATGTAGATCGGTCGCTTGTCGAAAGTGCGTATGCGCGTCAGGCGCCAACCGATATCCTCGACTGTCCCTTCAATCTCGCGGTCCTCTGACCGAACCCAGTCACCGACCGAGAACGGCCGGTCAAGGTAGATCATCAGGCCGCCGAAGAAATTGGCCAGCAGGTCTTTTGCTGCAAAGCCGATCGCGATACCGCCGATGCCGCCAAATGCCAGCACGCCCGAAATGCTGAAACCAAGCGTCTGCAGTACGACCAGGACCGCCGTGATCATAATTGATGCACCGACCAGTTTGCCGAGAGCATCGACCGTGGTTACATCAATAGGTTCTTCGCGTTGGCTGTTCTGCTGGATGATATTCTGTTGCATGTTGCGCTTCAATCGCAGCAGGAACCACGCGATCGCAACGATGACACCCACGTCCCTGACCGGTCCAACTGCATTGAATATCGGTGCCGCTGTTTCCGCCTTTGCAATCTCTGCAGCAAAGGCGATACCGACCACCCAGATAAGTAAATTGAGCGGTCGCTGAATTGCACCAACCACGGCATCGTCCCAGGGCGTGCTGTTTTGCTGCAACCGCTTGTACAGGCGGTTGACCATGATGCGAACCACCAGGTTAAGCAACAGGACGCAAAACACCACAACAAATAACTGTACGACCCAGGCATTGGCACCTGCCCAGTGAGTGAGTGCTTCATAATAGGGAAGTTCTTTTAGAGTCATAACAGAATAATATTACGTATATTGCTGATTAGTATTGTAAATTACAGCGTCACCAACTAGCCAATGACGCCCCGTTCGGTTCGGTGCCGTTACTACAGCTCGAGGTCAAGCTCGGGATTTTCCTCGTAACCGCGCACGGCGGCAACTGCCTGCTCCCAGCGCGGATCGGCGTGCAGGTGTTGCAGCTCGCTCGAATGACGGCCATGCATACGAACCATGCGCGACTGGGCAACCGGATCCTGGTACCCGGAAAGTGCATCGGCCACCCTGGCTGCCTCACTGCGCTGGTTACACACAAGCACCATATCACAGCCCGCTTCCAGCGCTGCAAATGCGCGCGAGGGAAAGTCACCCGCACAGGCGGCCCCCTCCATGCTCAGATCATCACTGAATACCAGTCCCTGGAAACGGTATCGTTCACGCAAAATATCCCGTATCCATACACGGGAAAAACCGGCCGGTTGGGCATCGACCTTTGAATAGACAATATGCGCCATCATGACAGCCGCCATACCGTAGTGGATCATGCGCCGGAACGGAACCATGTCCCACTGCTCGATATCTTCGTAGGCGCGGTCGTCCTCGGGAAGATCCGTATGCGAATCAGCAACCACTGCACCATGCCCCGGAAAGTGTTTGCCGGTCGCCGCCATACCGGCATCCTGCATGCCCGCCTGGTACGCTGCCGCAAGTTCGGCAACCACTTCCGGGCGTTTATGCAATGCCCGGTCGCCAATGATCGTTGACACACCGAAATCAAGATCAAGCACCGGCGCAAAACTGATATCAATTCCAACTGCACGCAGTTCGGTAGCCATCAACCAGCCTGTTACCCGGGCCAGGTGCTTTGCACGTACCTTGTCAGTATCGAATATGCTGCCGAGGCAGCCAGGCGGCGGCAGGCGTGTAAAGCCGTCCCTGAAACGTTGTACCCGACCGCCTTCCTGGTCGACAGCTACCAGCAAGTGAGGATCGCGCGCGGCGTGTATTTCCCTGACCAGCGCCTGCACCTGCTGCGTTGATTCGTAATTGCGTGTAAACAGGATTACCCCGCCCACAGCCGGGTGCTGCAGCAATTCCCTGTCTTCTGCACACAGCTCGCAACCCTCGACATCGAGCATCAGCGGTCCCAGCGTCACTCCCCACCTCCCGTATTTATGGCCAGCCGGGTATCCATCCGGTCACGTAAGGAATCGCCCAGCAGATTGACAGCCAGCACAATAAACATAATCGCGACGCCCGGGGCAAGCACCATGTGTGGCGCTACCAGCATATAGCGCGTGCCATCGCGAATCATGGCGCCCCACGAGGCGGTAGGTGGCTGTACACCCAAACCCAGAAATGACAAACCTGCTTCGGCAATGACCACCGCAGCCACGCCAAATGTTGCCTCGACAATCAGTGGTGCAGCCATCAATGGCAGCAGGTGCCGGCGCACGATACGCCAGCGACGGTTACCCAGCGCCACGGCGGCCTGCACATGTTCGCGGTTCACCAGCGATAAAACCTGGGCCCGTGACAGCCGCGCGTAACCAACCCAACCGACAGCCGTCAATGCCATGATCACATTTTCAATGCCCGGCCCCAGCAAACCCGCCAGTGCAATGGCCAGCAGGATACCGGGAAAAGCCAGGAATGTATCGACCAGCAGGACTGCCACCCGGTCCCACCATCCGCCACGGTAGGCCGTCAGCGTACCGAACAGGGTACCGAACAGCATTGACAACCCAACCACCCAGACAGCCACAAGAAACGATGTGCGCGCACCGACCAGCAATCGCGATGCAATATCACGACCGAGGTCGTCGTAACCGAGCAAGGCAGCGGACGTCGGCGGGTCGAGTATATGCTCAAGTGCAATTCGATCCGGTGTCAGCGGCAGACTGCCTGCCAGTAGCGCGGCGATCGCCCATACCAGCACAATTATCAATGGCACGCGCAGGCGCATCAGGCTGACGTGCCCAGGCGGATGCGCGGGTCAACCCAGGCATAGGCAAGATCAGTCAGCAGGTTTACGATGACATAGGTGACACTGATCAGCAGTACGCAGGCCTGCACCACGGGATAGTCACGGCTCTGAATGGCCTCGATGGTCAACAGCCCGACCCCCGGCCAGGAAAATACGGTTTCGGTAATCACCGCACCGGCCAGCAAGGCACCCAGTTGCAGGCCCATCAGGGTTATGACCGGCAGCATTGCATTACGCAAGGCATGACGCAGTATAACCCGCCGCGGTGACAGCCCCTTCGCCCGCGCTGTTCTCAGGTAGTCTTCATGCAAAACCTCGAGCATGCTGCTGCGTACCATGCGCGAAAGCACGGCAGCCAGCCCGGTACCGAGCGTCAACGCCGGCAGAATCACCGAGGCCACACCACCCTGACCACTCACCGGCAACCAGCCAAGCCACAGCGAGAACACCAGGATGAGAAGCGGGCCCAGCCAGAAATTCGGAATGGACACACCCAGCAGGGAAAAACCCATCGCGCCTGTGTCCCAGTGGGTATTGCGACGAATTGCGGCAACAATCCCCAGCGGCAGGGCCAGCACAACGGTCAACAGCAGTGTGACGCCGGCCAGCAGCCCGGTCGCAGGCAAGCGATCAAGCAGGAGGTCTGTGACTGGCTGGCGGTAATGAATGGATGTACCAAGATCAAGCGTAGCCAGGCCACCGATATAGCCCAGGTACTGCTCATGCAGTGGCCTGTCCAGGCCAAGTGCGCCGCGCAGTGCCTGCCGGTCTGCCGCGGAAGCGCTTTCACCCAGCATGATCTCGACCGGGTCACCCGGCACCAGGTGCAATAACAGGAAGACAATGCTGACTACCCCCAGCACCACGAGGCATGCACCCGACAGTCTCTGCAGCAGGTAGGACGACATTGCGGGAAATTATATAGATAACCCGCCGCAATATCCTTCATCAAGGATGCCGCGCATAAAAAAAGGCCCGGTGAAATCACCGGGCCTTCGCAGACTTACAGCCCCGCAACCGGGGTTAGCTCTTGCCTATATCTTGATGCCCAGCTTCTCGAGCGTCTGGATAGTCATACCACCCGTGGGCAGGTTGTGCTTGCGCTGGAACGCATCGGCAGCTGCCATGGTGTCACGACCGAGAACGCCGTCAATGGTGCCCGGATCAAAGCCGGCCTTTTTCAGGCCATTCTGGATTTGCAGGACGAGGTCACGTGTCGTGTTGGTCTCGCACAGAACCGGACGCCATTCCTGGCTGGCATCGGATATCTTGGTGTGTTTCGGCACGATCTTGTGACGAGCCGGTACCGGGATACGCTTCTCCGAGGCGGCGGAAACCAGCTTGTGCATACGAATATTCTTGTAGCTCGCAGGCACTGCCACCTTCTTCACGATCGCCTCTTTGTCGATGACCCGCTTGGTAATGGTCTTGTATTTCGCCGGTACGGCTGACAGGCAGTAGGTACGGCCAGTCGCCTTGCCGTCGGCTGATGCACCCGCCGGGCTCCAGCTGACCATGGCATCTGACACCTTTACGCTCCGCGTAATTGTCTGGTACTCGGCCTCAACCGGTGTGCGCTTCTCGATTGAAGGCTTGACGAGCTTCTGTACCTTGACAGTCTTGTACTCAGCCGGGATCTCAACCTTCTTGATCGATGCAGGCTGACTTGAGCACACGTTTCTTCAGCGTGGTGTACTTGGCAGGCACTTCGACCAGGCACATGATCTCGCCAGTGGCATTATCAATCCGCTCATTCAGACCGCGGCCGGATTTCCAGGTCGTGTAAGCAGGCGATGCGAGCACCTTCTCCTCGACGGTGTCGTACTCGGCCGGGACTTCAATCATTTTGAAAGAAGCTTCCTTGACGAGCACCTTCTCTTCGACCCAGTTGAATTCCGGCTCCGTGGTCAGGATCTTTTCTGATGCTGCGGTCTTCAGCAACTTCTCCTGCTTCGTTTCAAAACTCGCAGGCCGGTAAAATTCGTTGAAGCACTGACCCGCCTGGGCTTGCGCAGGCAAGCCAAGTGCCAGCGCCGCAGCAAGGTCACGTTCACCGACTTGCTTGGACTTGTCGCCGGGACCCAGGCGCCAGACCGTGTGTGCCGGCGATATTTCAATTTTTTCCTCGACAGTCTTATAGGTTGCCGGCTCAACGACCAGCTTCTCCGATTCCTGCAGGACAGGCACGCGAACTTCTGTCCATTCGTACTTGGCGGGAATGATTTCAATCTTTTCGCTGGCCTCGGCAACGACGACCTTCTCGTCGATGGTCTTGTACTGGGCCGGCGCCATGACCTTGGCATAACATTCGCCAGCTCGCGCGTTAGCCGGTAGCAGGCCGGCACCGGCTGCATCACCGGCAGCGTAGACACCACTACTGAAGGCTCCGGTCGCCAGAACTACGGCAACAGAAGCCAGATTTGCTCGTTTGTAAATTTCCATACTGTTGATACCTCCGATTGTTTTATTTTGATTCCTGATCACAGGATCAATCTGAATTCTAAACACGGCCAGACTATACTGATTGAATCACGCTGAGTCTAAGCCAATCACGGCTATTTGACGCATGGCAAGCCGGGATTCAGCCGCAGTTGTGACGTCGAATGACGACAGTCTGGACGCCTATCGAGTGGATTTTGTAACAGAAGGTATTAAAAAACAGGGAATTTCCGGTGAATGGTGCTCAGATCCGGCTGTCCCGCTGTACTGGACCTGTTGCCAGTCAACGACAGATCGGACTTTGTTAACAATGCTGGCCTCGCGGCCACATGGGCTACTCGGCAGCCACCACCAGCAGCACTGCCCCCTGGACACGCTCTGCCAGGTCCGCGAGTCCGGCCGGTGAGGCCGCCTGCAACGACTGCGGTGCAGTGTCAGCATGCGGCATTGCACGCAGGGCTGCGTGCACCTTCTCGGCCTTGACGGCATAGCTCAGACCCGGTTGTGTCCCGCTCGAACCAGTGTCATCCCCAAGCATGGCTGCCATGACGCCAACAACCTCGCCATTCATGTTGATCAGGGGACCACCGCTGTTGCCGGGTTGTATCTGCACAGAAGTCTGATAGCTGGTCGGGTCATCGCGGTAACCGTTTGCCGCACTGATGATACCCGTTGAAAGTTTTGGCGTACGACCGAGAATATCCACGCGCGGGAATCCAAGCGTGAATACACTGCTGCCGGTACGCGCACCATCGCGGGCAAGCGGTAAGGCAGGCGGCAGCGAGGAAGTTCCTTCAATACGTAACAATGCAATGTCGTTCAACTCATCGCGCAACACAACGGCTGCCGGATAACGCTGACCATGTATATCGTACAGGTCGACAATTGAAACGTCTGAGACAACATGCTCGCTGGTTACGACATACCCTGAAGAGACAGACCATGCCGTGCCGGTCGAAGTCCCGGCCAACCCGTTCAGGAAATCATTGACGCCTGTATCCGGCTCTTCAAATGATTGCGCATGCAAACCTGCCTCGAGCATGGCCCGCGCTGCCTGCAAGCCCTGCGCAGCCGCGCGCTCAATCCAGTTGTTTGCTATTTGTCCGTTCTGCTCAACACCCTGTCCGTCGCGGTACATGAGTCCGAGATTATATTGCGCGGCAGCCAGTCCGTTTTCGGCCGACTGCCGATACCAGTGCACAGCACGAACGGGGTTCACTTCAAGGCCACGACCGGCGTCGTACATCAGACCAACATTTAATTGCGCGTTCGGGTCGCCCTGTTCTGCCAGTGGCATCCAGTATTGCAGCGCTGTTCTGTATTCACCTGATTCATACGCATCCCAGCCGCGCCTGAAATCGTCGACTTCAGCCGGCCCGGCACTTGCGGAAAATGACAGGCAGAGCAGCGCCAGCCCAAAGCAAGCCGCTGCATTTCTGACGAGAGACGCATATCCATATGCGCGTGTGTATTTCAATTCCATTGCCGTGCCTCCTAGCCCAGGAGAAGTTCGGTTATATACCGTAACGGCCACATGGAAACAAACTTGAAAAAGACGTTGAATGCCATCAAACAGCGGCAGACCGGACCCGACGGGACCGGACATATAATAATATAATCAGCAAGTTAAGAATTTTGGCGCGACAGAGCAGTCGACGCCATGAAAAATCGATTATCTACGCAGCTTGCCAAGCAACCCGGTACCGAACAGCCCGACCAGCAACAACAAACCGACTGGCGGCTCAGGCACCTCGCCATAGAGATCGAGCCCGAGCGGCACACCACCCTGGCCCTGAAAATCTGCCCGATCGGTGCTGCCGTTAGCGTTCAACCAGTTATTGCCCCACAGGTACAGCCGGCTATCGTCAATGTAATTCGGGCCATCATCCACAGTGCCGCCATTGAAGTCGCGCCGGGCAAAATAGAATACACCCTCATCCAGGTAACCTGCCGATGACTCCAGCACGTAGTCGAGCGCGAGCAGTTCGGTTTCACCACCGGTGAAGGTGACAGTGTTGCTCGTCATACCGTCGATCCACAGCATCCAGTCACTACTGCCCAGCCCGAAGTTGCCAGTACCGCTCATGGCACCCGTCGCAGTGCCCGCTGCCACGTCAATAGTCAGACTCCCCATGATGCTGATCTTTTCACCATTGGCGAAAAATCCGCTGTTGCCCATTTCGTTGGTACCCGCATGCAGCCAGCTACCCGAGAACCCGGGCGCGCTGCCCTGGCCGATGTCGTATGTCAGCGGGTATGCCTGTACTGTCTGCATGTAACAGTCGGCCAATAGCAGACTGACAAGGGACAGGAACTGTTGCTTGAATTTTCTCATGGCCAGCCTATCTTTATGTTTCAATATAGTTAACAAGCCCATACAGGCAGAATAATTAGTAACATCCTAATTAAATACTGGCTTGCTTCATATAGAACCTAAGTACAATGCTGTAACAATTTGTGTCCTGATAACCGTCACGCGATCACACAGACATGGAGTAACACACATGCCTCCCCTGCCCGAACCTCATGCCCTGGCGTTACTTGCGCTTACACTCGTCGCATTATTCCTGTTCACACGCGAGCGTATTCCACTGGAAACATCCAGCCTGGTGGTACTGGTGCTGCTGACAGTCGGCTTTGAATTGTTTCCCTATCACGACGAATCCGGGACGTTGCACCCGGTCGACTTCTTTTCAGGCTTTGGTCACGAGGCGCTGGTCGCGGTGTGCGGACTGATGATTATAGGGCACGGCCTGGTGCGAACCGGCGCACTGGAACCGGTTGGACGACTGCTGGCACGCATGTGGTCACACAGCCCGCAACTATCATTACTGCTGACACTGGTACTCGCCGGTCTGCTGAGCGCATTCGTCAACAACACACCTATCGTGGTGTTGCTGCTGCCCATTCTCGTTAGCGTATCGTTACGTGCCGGCACCAGCGCATCCGGCATTCTCATGCCCATGGGGCTCTCCACGCTGGTTGGCGGAATGTCTACCACGATCGGCACATCGACCAATCTGCTGGTAGTGGGTGTCGCGGCCGACCTGGGCCTGCGTCGCTTCGACATGTTCGATTTTTTCGTGCCGGCTATTATCGCCGGCAGCCTGGGTATTCTCTACCTCTGGCTGATCGCACCACGCATCCTGCCTGCAACGCGAGGCCGCCATGACCGACACGTCACCGCGGATATTTACTGCGCAACTGAACATCGTAGAAGACAGCTATGCTGATGGACGTACGCTGGCTGAATTACGCAAGAAGGCCGGTGATTCCATGCGAGTGCAACGCATTCAGCGCAGTGGCAGCATGCTGCTGCCACTGCCGGACATCGTTATCCAGGCCGGCGACCAGCTACACCTGGAAGACACGCCGGTACAACTAAAGGAATATGAACAGGTACTGGGTGCGACGCTCTACTCCGGCGAAAGTGCTGTAGACGAGGATCACCCGCTGGAAGCACAGGATCAGCAGCTGGCAGAAATTGTTGTCGTACAGGGTTCGCCGCTGGTCAACCGGACACTGAACAGGAGTCGTTTTACCGATCATTACCAGCTCGCTACACTGGCACTGAGCAAGGCCGGCTCGACGGTCCGCACACTGCGCGAAAATATCGGCGACATCCGGCTCAGCGTTGGCGATATCCTGCTGGTACAAGGTGCACGCGAACAACTTGCGAGTATCAAGCGTGATGGTGAACTGCTGGTACTGGATGCCACCGCAGACTTGCCGTTCTCCGACAAGGCACCGTTATCACTCCTGATCATGGCGCTGGTCATCGTGAGCGCTGCAATCGGCCTGCTGCCGATCGCGGTAAGCGCCATTACCGGCGCCCTGTTGATGCTGCTTACCGGCGCCCTCGCCTGGCGTGATATTGGTAACGCACTCAGCACTTCGGTCATCATGATCGTGGTGGTGAGCCTGGCGCTCGGCCTTGCCCTTACGCGCACCGGTGCGACCGGATACCTCGCCGATAGTTACCTTGCGCTCACGACCGGCTTGTCACCAACGTTTATTCTTAGCGGACTGATGCTGATGATGGCACTGCTGACAAATGTAATTTCCAACAATGCTGCCGCCGTCATCGGCACGCCGGTCGCTATTTCTATTGCCAACAGCCTTGCCCTGCCCGCCGAGGCATTTGTCCTCGCCGTGCTGTTTGGCGCAAATATGAGTTATGCAACACCGATGGCGTACAAGACAAACCTGCTGGTCATGAATGCCGGCGGCTATACGTTCGGCGATTTCGTCCGTATCGGCCTGCCCCTGACCATCATTATGTGGCTCGCGCTGAGCTGGTTATTGCCGCGTCTTTACGGATTCTAAAGCAACCCGCAGGGAATGATGTTGCTGCATTATCGTCCGAGTGGTGCTTCCTGAATCAGCACCCGCGTGCCCGCAGCTACCCGGTCAAACAGTTCAATCACCTCATGGTTGCGCATTTTCACGCAACCATGCGATGACGGCACGCCCATCGCATCCTCATCCGGGCATCCATGAATGTAGATATATCGACGCATGGAATCGACCTTGCCAAACCGGTTGATGCCGGGCTCCATGCCACACAGCCAGAGAATTCGTGTCAACATCCAGTCCCGTTCCGGCTCGGCAGCCTTCAGCGCTGGCGTGTAAAGCTCGCCAGTCGGACGACGGCCAACAAATACCGTGCCGGATGGACATCCGTCGCCGATACGTGCGCGCACACGATGCCAGCCGCGCGGCGTGCACTCACTGTGCATGACTTCACCGGGCCCATTGGCTGCCGTCGCGATCAATGTATCCATCACAGGCTTGCCGTCATCCAGCAACTGTAATCGCTGCTCGTCAATACTAACCAGAATTAACAGTTTCTCTGTCTGCATCGGGAAATTATACAGGGGATGGCGGCTGATGCAGTGAGTCGGCCATAACTATTGTGTGGTTCGAGTGACATCGAGCAAGGCATCATAATTGCCATCCGGTGATAAACGGTACCCATGAATGGCATTGCGCGTGACCATTACGTGGTCTTCGTACCATAGCGGCACATAGGGCAACTGTTGCAGTAACCTTGACTGCAATTCACGCCATGATTCTGCCTGAATTTCCATTGTTGCGCCCTGCTCGGATAACTGTATCAGCCGGTCAGTCCGGGCATCCGTGAAGCGCCCCCGGTTTGCGCCAGCAGGCGGTAACGATTCACTGTGAAAGGCGTAGCGAAAAATATCCGGGGTCTTTATGCCGACCCACATCAGGCTATACAGCTGGAACCGACCGGCCTTGATATCGCCGAAAAAAGTGCCCCAGTCGTAACTCTTGAGCGTCATCCTGATACCGACTTCAGCCAATTGCTGTTGCAGTATTGTAGCGATACGCAGCCTGACTGGATCGGTCGATGTTTTGTAATTCAACTCAAGTGGTTTTTCCACGCCAAATCCGGCCTGCTTCAATAATTCGCGCGACTTCGCAGGGTTGTAGTCCAGTGACACGAGCGCAGAATGACCCGCCCAGTGCTCAGGTGGCAGCAAGGCAGACGCCGGGCGCGCCGCGCCGCCGAGGACATAATCGATAATCGCCTGCCGGTCGATGGCATGCGCAATTGCCTGCCTGACGGCAAGATTGCCGGTATGTGTATCCTGCAAATTAAATCCCAGGTACGCAAAATTACTGCCGGTTCCATACTGCACGGAAATACCATCCTGCTCGCCGAGGTAGCCGAGCAACTCGGAGGGCAGGTCATTCTGCAGCAGATCCAGCTCGCCGCGCAGCAGCTTCAGTACGCGCACCGTCGGATCGCCAACGCGCGTGAATTCAAATAACTGACCGTCCCTGTCCCGCACCAGTTGCACACGCCCCGGTGCGGGCCGGCCAGCAAAACGGAACGGGCCGCTACCTAACGGGGTATCGTGAAAAGGCGTCCCGTTTTCGATGCCCGCTGCAGGCAGTATGCCGATCACGGCATAACCCGGAAACAACGGGTCCGGGTGCTGCAGGAAAAAATCCAGTGTGTCGCTATCCAGTACCTCGATTCGCTCTATCCGCTGCAGTGTGCCGGCATGCGGTGATGCACTGCCCGGCTCAAGTATGGAACGGTAGGTTGCCGCAACATCATGCGCTGTGAGCGGACTGCCGTCATGGAAGTCACGCCGCGGCTGCGTCAGGCGAAAACGATAGTGTGCCGGCGCCAGCCGCTCCCAGCTGGCCAGTGACGGGACCGGGCGAACATTCTCATCAAAATCGACCAGCCGCTGATAGAGGAGACGATTTATACGTGCTGACGTGGCATCCGTGGCAAAACGCGGATCAAGATTGGTGGGTGTACTTGCAATGCCAAACCGAATGGTATCGTCAGCCGGACGAGCACAGCCGACCAGCGCCAGGACGGCCAACACGACCAGCGCTCGGCACAAACCCGGCAAACGGGCGATAACGGCCGCCCCTAGCGCGTCCGGGGCCACATTTGCCTGGCCGCGGCATGCCTGTCGAGTTCCGTGTTCAGGCGAACCCGCAAGCGCCGGAAAGTCGATGCCGGCAGCATATCCGGCAATATAAACAGGCTGCGTCGTCGTCCGGCCTGCCGGTAATGCAGTATGACCAGCCACGGCATGATAAAGGCCTGGTTAATCAGTGTGCAGGGGATTTCGACAGCATCGGCGTACACCACGGTGCAATCTTCACCTGCGTACCAGGTAAACGATTGAACGGCATCCCGGCAAGTTCGATTGACATGGCGTGACCAGCCCAGCCAGAACAGCCCGACAGACGCCGTAAAAAACATAACCCGCAAACCTGTCGGTAACGCCAGAAACGGCAGCAGCATCAGACCCGCCCCATGCACCAGCAGCAGCCATGCAGCCGCCTGGCGCGAAGCGCGTGGCTCAAACCGCAGCGGTGACGCGTATGTCATTGACGAGCCGGGCCACATCGCTATCTGCCGGCTGCATACGCCCCATCAGCAACTCGAGTAACACGGCATCGGGATAATCCAGCAAGCGATTGAATGTCTGCCGGTCAGCCTCGATGAGATCGGTATAGCGACTGCGCAGAAAAGCGCCGAGCAGCTCATCAAGCTCGCGCATGCCGCGACGGCATTGCCAGGCGATACGGTTGACGGCCAACGATTCATGGTTTTCATGCGTAATCATATCGAGCGCTTGACCATGAGTTCCTTGATACGCCCGATCGCACGGGTTGGGTTAAGTCCCTTTGGACATACTTCAACGCAGTTCATAATGGTGTGGCAGCGGAACAGCTTGAATGGACCATCCAGATTTGCCAGGCGTTCATCCGTGGCCTGGTCACGGCTGTCGGCGAGAAATCGCCAGGATTGCAGCAGCGCCGCCGGGCCGAGGAATTTATCGGGGTTCCACCAGAACGACGGGCAGGATGTCGAGCAGCAACCGCACAGGATGCATTCATACAGGCCATCCAGCTTCTCGCGATCGGCCGGCGTCTGCAGACGTTCGACCTCAGGCACCGGGTCTTTGTTAACCAGGTACGGATCCACGGCACGGTACTGTCGATAAAACTGTTGCATATCGACAACCAGGTCACGGATCACCGGCAAACCCGGCATGGGCCGAATATCAATCGGCATTTTTAATGAGTAGAGCGGCGTGATACATGCCAGCAGGTTACGTCCGTTGACATGCATACCGTCCGAGCCACACACGCCCTCACCGCAGGACCGGCGAAAGCCCAGCGTCTCGTCCCGGGCTTTCAGCAGCAACAGGGCATCCAGCAGCATCATCTCCCGGTCGAGGACATCGTCATCCAGGCTGAAGTCCTGCATGTATGGCGTTGCGTCTGTTTCCGGGTTAAATCGATAGATACTGAATTTCATAGACGACGGCCTTATCAGTAAGTACGCGGCTTCGGCGGGAAGGAGTCTACCGTCAGCGGTTTCGTCCTTACCGGTTTGTAGTCGATCGAATTATCCTGCCTGTGATACAGGCTGTGCCGCAACCAGTTGACGTCATCCCGATCCGGGTAATCGATACGGGAGTGCGCGCCACGGCTTTCATGACGTTTCCAGGCGGACATAATGGTCGCGATAGCCACGTCCATCAGGTTCTCCAGCTCCAGCGCCTCGATACGCGCTGTATTGAAAACCCGGCTATGATCGCGCAGCCGCACATCGGGCATGCGTGCCGCCAGTGCCTGCACCTTGTCCACACCTTCCTTTAATACGTCCTCGGTGCGGAAAACGCCACAGTGTTCTTCCATGGTGCGTGTCAGCTCGTTGCGCATGGCGTCGACGGATTCTCCCTCATCCTGCTTGTCCCAGCGCGCCAGCCGCTCGAGCACCGGTTCGACCACTTCATCACGCAACGGACGGTGATACTTGTTCTCGCCCAGGAAGTCGATGATCTGGTTGCCCGCCGCCCGTCCGAATACAATGATATCGAGCAGCGAGTTGCCACCCAGCCGGTTACCGCCGTGGACCGAGACGCAGGCACACTCACCGGCCGCATACAGCCCGGGGATCGCCTCCTCCGGCCCGTGATCAATCGGGGCCACGACTTCGCCGAAGCGGTTGGTCGGAATGCCACCCATGGTGTAGTGCGCCGTCGGGAACACCGGCACCGGTGTGTCACACATATCGACACCGGCAAACGTCAGCGCCATATCGCGAATGGCGGGCAGGCGTTTTTTAATCATGTCTGAATCCAGGTGATTCAGCGTCAGCAGCACATGGTCCTTGTTGGGCCCGCAACCACGGCCTTCACGCACCTCTGTGACAATGGCGCGGCTGACCACGTCGCGGCTGGCCAGGTCTTTGGCATTCGGCGCATAGCGTTCCATGAAACGCTCGCCCTCGCTGTTGACCAGGTAGCCACCTTCGCCGCGCGCACCCTCGCTGAGCAACATACCCTTGCCGGCGATGCCGGTCGGGTGAAACTGGACGAATTCCATATCCTGCAGGGGCACACCGGCACGCAGGGACATCGCCATGCCATCACCGGTATTGATCAGTGCATTGGTATTGGTGCGGAAGATCTGTCCGGCACCGCCGGTTGCAATTAACGTCGTCTTGGCCTCGATAACCAGCAACTCGCCGGTGGCAATATCAAGCACCAGCGCACCCAGCGCCTGTCCATCGGCATCATTTAACAGGTCAACCGCAAAATATTCATCGAAGAAGTGGGTGCGCGCACGGATATTCTGCTGGTAAAGCGAGTGCAGTATGGCATGACCGGTACGATCGGCCGCTGCACAGGTGCGCGCTGCCTGCTCGCCGCCGAAGTTCATACTCTGGCCGCCAAACTGGCGCTGATAGATGCGGCCGTCATCCTGCCGGGAGAATGGTACGCCGTAATGTTCCAGCTCGTAGACTGCCTTCGGTGCAGCACGGCACATATACTCGATGGCATCCTGGTCGCCCAGGTAGTCACTGCCCTTGACGGTATCGAACATGTGCCAGTGCCAGTTGTCCGGCCTGACATTGGCCAGTGCGGCATTCACGCCACCCTGCGCCGCCACCGTGTGGGAGCGCGTCGGAAACACCTTGGAGACCACGGCTACATGCGCATCGGCCTGCGATAACTGTAATGCCGCACGCAGACCGCCACCACCGGCACCGATAATCAGCGTATCAAATTGACGATGAGCAATATTCATGTCGCAAGACCGGCGAGGATCAGCACCCGCAGTGACCAGAAGCCACAACCGATCAGGATGAAGGCAATGATAATCAGCACCGTGAGGCGCAGGCCCAGATGGTGAATATAGTCGAGAACAACATCACGCAGCCCTACCCAGACATGCACCAGCAGGGCCAGAATAAATCCCGCGAAGGCCGTCCCCACCAGGGGCCGGGCGATCCATTCATGCCATGCACTGTATTCCGTGAACGGGTACAGATAAAAATGCACGAACAGATACACGAAAAACAGCGCCAGATAGACTGCACTGATACGTTGCAGCAACCAGGCCTTCAAGCCGACTGTATGACCGCTCACAGCACGCACCATGCATAGACGAACGTAGCAGCCAGTGCCGCCATGTTGACCAGCCAGGCAGTCGTTCTTGCCTGCGAACGCTGCACACCCACTTCCAGGTCGATTAGCAGGAATCGAATACCGGAGAACAGATGGTGTAACAATGACCAGGCAATGATAATCGAACCCAGTCGCACCAGGCGCACATCAAACCAGCCGATTGCCGCGGCAAAACCGTCCGGCCCGCGTAGCGAGAGATCCAGCAGGTAGACAAAGAACGGGAGTGCCAGAAAAAGCAGAACACCAGACACACGGTGTGCAAATGAGGTCACTGCACCAACCGGAAAGCGAATCCGGAAAAGGTTCAGATAAACTGGCGCAGGTTGTTGTTTGCTCATATAGTGTTTTATGCAGCTGACGGATTTATACCATCGCTTGAGTCTCAACGCCAGCCGTATTATCTCTATTGGCTTTCAGCTGACAGTGAACGTGACTTGCCCTAAAATTTACGTTCGAATAACCTGAACCGGACCACATGAAAATCGACTGGAAAAATTTCCTGCAGGAAGCTGGCGCTGAATTCGAGGGAGACCTTGTCTCGCATTTCGGCAACCCGGTACGTGAAGCCAGGGCCGCCCTGGGTGGCACCGTTTTCGCCAACCTCGGTTTTATGGGCGTCATTGCGGCTTACGGGGCAGATGCCGGCACCTTCCTGCAGTCACAACTGAGCAACGACAGCAACGCCGTCGACAATTCCACCAGTCAGCTAAGCGCCTTTTGCACGCCCAAGGGTCGCATACTCGGCCTGATGCGCCTGTTCAGGGTCGGTGATACCTGGTACCTGCGTCTACCGCTGGATTCACTGGATGCGGTTCTGCAGCGACTGCGCATGTACGTACTGCGCGCCGATGTCACGCTTGAGGACGCCACGGAGAATTTTCTGCGCATTGGCCTGTCCGGCGAACGCGCTGCCGAACACCTGTCTGCCGCCGGCCTGCCCGTACCTGATGCGGTTGATACGGTCACCCATAGCAATGGCACCACACTCATCATGACGCCGGGCGTGGAACCCCGCTACGAGCTGTATTTAACCGACCTGGATACTGCGCAGATCCGTCTGGCAGACCCTCAATGTGCACGCGGCACCAGTGGGCGAACCGGTCTGGCGACTACTTGATATCCAGGCCGGTATCCCGAATATTTTTGCTGCAACAGCCGAGTTGTTCGTACCGCAAATGACCAACCTGCAACTGATTAACGGGGTCAACTTCAGGAAAGGCTGTTATCCCGGCCAGGAAATCGTTGCACGCATGCAATACCTCGGCACCCTGAAACGACGCATGTATCTCGGCCACATAAACAGTGACCTGCCCGCCAGCCCCGGCCAGGAACTGTTTAGCGCGAGTGATGATAAACAGGCGGCCGGCCGGCTGGTGGATGCACAGGCCCACCCGGACGGTGGCCAGCAGGCCCTCGCCGTGCTGCAGATTAAAGCGGCAGAGGCCGGCACACTGCACCTCGACGGCCCGGACGGCCCGGCGTTCACCCTGCAGGCACTGCCCTACCCGTTCGAAACAGTGGACGACGGCGACTGACACCCGCCACCGAACTCCCCGGCGATGCTGCGGTCTCACCTGTACAGGCGTATCCATTGACCCTTACAGAGCGAGCAATCTCATGAAACCTATTCACCTTGCCGGACTGGCTGTCATCGCGGCAACAACCACAGCCACGCTGTACATCACGTCCGCCACGGCGCAAGCCGAGGCAACACCCGATACGCCCGTGAAGACTGACAGCCGTTACAGCAAACCGGCCGATGACGAGTTACGGGCACGCCTGACGCCACTGCAGTATGAAGTCACACAGAAAGAGGCGACCGAGCGGGCATTCAAAAACGAGTACTGGGACAACAAGGAAGAAGGCATCTACGTCGATATCGTTTCCGGCGAGCCCCTGTTCAGCTCGACCGACAAGTTTAAATCAGGCACCGGCTGGCCAAGCTTCACGCGACCGATTACCACGCAAGCCATTAACGAGCACACCGACACACGTTTCTTCATGAAGCGCACAGAGCTGAAAAGCAGCATCGCCCGCTCACACCTCGGGCATGTATTCACCGACGGACCGAAGCCGACCGGCCTGCGTTATTGCATCAACTCGGCCTCGCTGCGTTTCATACCGAAAGCCGATCTGGAAAAGGAAGGTTACGGGGAGTTCGTTGAACTGTTCGGGAAATAATTACAATGCTCCCCGCGCCGGCGGGGAGCGATAAACCAGCGATTGCCTGTCAGGGTTCGAGCAACCGTGTGTGCACGTCGCCGCAACCGTAATAATCCTTGCCGTCCAGCGACACAATTACGGCTTACCTCGTGCGATTTTCCGGTTGCACTGTCAGTACATGCTTCACTTTTAACAAACACACTCATGACGTGCGCTTTGTCCAGCACCCGGTAGACGTGCATTTTTTTATCGCGGTAAAGCGTCGGACCGAGCTTGCCGTAGCGATAGTTGCCGACATCACCCGCCAGCGTAAACCTGATACGGTTGCCCTTTTCGGGGATTTCCAGCTGCCAGTCAGGCGCATTGCCATGCGCCGTGACCTTGAGTGGCTGACCTGCCTCAATCGCCAGCGGTGTCAGCAGCAGCCCGCCTGCAAGCAGTGACAAGCTGTTTCTTATTATGTTCTGCATCTGGAGCCTCCTGTGTTACCCGTAAACAGCCCGTGCCGCCGCGACGGCCACACCGGACTTGATTGGCGCCTTCATACCACTGAGTACCGCATCCAGCGCACCCAGACAGAATAGAACATTTGTCTGATTGCTGGCAAAGCCCATCAGCCCGACACGCCAGATCTTGCCGGCCATGGCGCCGAGACCTGCACCGATTTCAAGGTTATAGCTGGATAGCAGCGCCGCCCTGACTGCGGCCTCGTCCACACCCTCAGGTATTGAAACCGCATTCAGCTGCGGCAGACGCTCGGCCTCCGGCACCACGAATTCCAGACCCATGGCCTCGAACCCGGCCCGCAGGGCCTGATGGTTTTTCTGGTGGCGTGCCCAGGAGTTTTCGATCCCTTCTTCCTGCAGAATAACCAGTGCCTCGTGCAAGCCATACAGCGTGTTGATGGGTGCCGTGTGGTGATAAGCGCGTTTGCCGCCACCGCCCCAGTAGCCGAGCACCAGGTTGAGGTCGAGGAACCAGCTCTGTACTTTCGTTTTACGACTGGTAATGACATCGACTGCCTTCTTGCTAAACGTCACCGGTGACAGGCCCGGCACGCAGGACAGGCACTTCTGGGTGCCCGAATAGACCGCATCCAGTTGCCACTCGTCGACCAGCAGCGGTGAACCGGCCAGCGAGGTCACCGTATCGGCAATGACCAGGCAATCATTGGCATGCGCCAGTTCAGCCAGGGTTTTCGCATCTGAAATTGCACCGGTTGAGGTCTCCGCATGCACAAAGGCCAGCACCTTCGCATCCGGGTTGGCCTTGAGTGCAGCCTCGACCTTCTCGGGATCAACAGCCCTGCCCCAGTCGTCTTCAACCATGACGGCAGTACCGCCGGCACGCTCAACATTCTCTTTCATGCGTCCGCCGAACACGCCATTCTGGCAAACAATCACCTTGTCACCCGGCTCGACCAGGTTGACGAAACACATTTCCATTCCTGCAGATCCCGGTGCGGAAACCGGCATGGTCAATTCGTTCTCGGTCCGGAAGGCATAGCGCAACAGGACTTTCATTTCTTCCATCAATCCCACGAACACCGGGTCAAGATGGCCTACAGTCGGCCGCGACATGGCCTCGAGGATGCGCGGATCTACGTCGGAAGGTCCTGGACCCATCAGGGTGCGGACAGGCGGATGAAAGGACTTGATGCTCATGGTGTGCCTCGTGTCGGTAACTGGGATTATTAGGTAAAAATCAAAGCGCGGATTCTAGCACTTTCGCGGCATTTATTGAGAACCGAAAACGCTACCGGCAGCGGGTGGACAGGTTTGACGGCGACCAAAATGCAGACAGCCAGGTTTCAGCCGGCACCAGGATGACGCAGCACACCTGAAATTTAGATTAATTATTATATTTAACAGTTAGTTACGTTCTATTATTTATGTTTATTCTTTTTTGCCCTGCAACCGGACCGGTCACGATAACGACACATCATGCCTGGTACAGATAACAGCGTACCGAATGACCCTCCTGGCCGAAGTCATCCGGATAAACTTCACGACACCGCGGCATGGCCTGCGGACAACGCGGATGGAAGTGACAACCTGACGGCGGATCAGCCGGGGATGGCAAATCACCCGCCAGGCGAATGATCTCGCGATGCGACGCCGGTTCCACCGTCGGAACTGCAGACAGCAAGGCACGGGTATAGGGATGTAGCGGCTGTTCCAGCACCCTGTCTACCGGACCTTCCTCGACAATACGCCCCAGGTACATGACCGCAACGCGATCGGCCAGGTAAGACACGACCGACAGGTTGTGGGTTATAAACAGGTACGACAGTCCCAGCCGGCTTTGCAGCTCCTTTAACAGGTTCAGAATCTGCGCCTGCACAGAGACATCCAGTGCACTGGTCGGTTCATCGCAAATCAGCAACTGTGGATCGACTGCCAGTGCACGCGCAATACAAATGCGCTGGCGTTGTCCGCCAGAAAACTCATGCGGATAACGTCCAACATGCTCTGGCGACAGCCCGACCTGGCTAAACAGCTCCAGCACGCGCGCACGGCGCGCCTCGCGCGTCTTGCCTATGCCCTGCGCCAGCATTCCCTCTTCGACAATATCGCCGACCATCATGCGTGGATTCATCGAAGAATATGGATCCTGGAAAACAAACTGGAAATCCGTACGCCGTTTGCGCAACGCTTCACCTTTCAACGTGGTCAACTCGTCGTCACCGAAACGCACGCTGCCGGCTGTCGGACGTATCAGCTGGAGTATCCCCTTGCCGACGGTCGTCTTGCCACAGCCTGACTCACCCACCAGCGCCTGGGTACAGCCGCGCGGTATCGTCATTGACACACCATCCACGGCGTAGACATGCCCGACCACGCGCTTGAAGACACCACGGTGAATCGGGAAATGCACCTTCAGATCGGTCACTGTCAGCAGGGTATCGCCGGACGCGGCATGTGCCACCCCGGTCGGTATATCCTGTTTTTCTGCAGCCGTCACCACCGGCGCTGACACCGTGGCATCGACTCGATGACAACGCGCGTGATGGCCCTCGCCCGCCAGACTCCATTCAGGCACCCGCGACTCGCACAGGTCCCACGCCTCTTCACAACGGTCGGCGAAGCGGCAGCCGCTGAAATCACGATTGAGCGGCGGGACATTTCCCCGAATGGTATCCAGTGCACGATCACGTTTTTTTACATCGGGCAATGAATGGAACAACTTGCGACTGTAGGGATGGCTGGCCGCGGAGAAGAAGCGCTCACGCGTCGCCTCTTCGACCAGCTGGCCGGCATACATGACGGCAACCCGGTCCGCCATACCCGCGACAATACCCAGGTCATGGGTTATCAACAGGATGGCCATATGACGTTCCTGTTGCAGCTTCTGCAGTAACTCCAGCACCTGTGACTGGATGGTGACATCCAGCGCAGTGGTCGGCTCGTCTGCGATCAGCAGGTCGGGCTCGCCGGCCAGTGCGATTGAAATCATGACCCGCTGTTTCATGCCGCCGGATAACTGGTGTGGATATTCGCCATAGCGCCTGCGCGCGTCGGGGATACCGACCGCGTCAAGCAACTCCAGTACGCGCTCAACCAGCACTTTGCCCTTCAGACCAAAGTGCTGTCGCAGCACCTCACCGATCTGGTCACCAATCGTCAGCACCGGGTTCAGCGAGGTCATGGGTTCCTGGAAGATCATGGAAATACGGCGGCCGCGAATCGCGCGCATGCCCGCCTCCGGCAACGCGGTGAGCTCCTCGTCACCCAGCCAGATTTGGCCAGCGGTAATACGACCGATGGGAAACGGCAGCAGGCGCAGTATCGACAGCGCTGTCATCGATTTACCGCAGCCGGATTCACCCAGTAATGCAAATGTCTCGCCGCGCTTTATCTCAAAGCTGACCCCGTCAACCGGGCGGATGGCGCGCTCTCCCTGGCCGAGCCGCACACTCACATTATCCAGCCTGAGCAGGGAATCGGTCATGGTCAGTCTCTCTGTTGGTCCGTCGAGCGAGGATCGAAAGCATCACGCACGGCATCGGCAAAAAGATTCGCCGCCAGCACCAGCGTGAACATAAACAGGAACGCAGACAGCAGCGACCACCAGACCACCGGCTCGCGCGCCATCTCGAGCCGGGCACCGTTGATCATGTTGCCCCAGCTGTTCATGGACGGATCAACGCCCACACCGACGTACGACAACACGGCTTCCGCCAGCACCAGCCCGCTAAAGTCCAGCACCACGGTAATCAGGACAATATGCATGACATTTGGCAGGATATGGCGCGTCATTATGCGCCCGTGCGATACGCCGAATGAGACAGCCGCCTGTATATATTCGGCCTCTCGCAACTTCAGTGACTCACCGCGCAACAACCGGCAGAGCCCGGTCCAGCTGGTGATACCAAGAATAATACACAGGAACAACAGGCGGATATCCGAACGTTCCAATGTAGTCTCGAACAACTCGGGGTTATTGGCTACGTAAACCTGCAACATCAGGATGGATGCGGCGATTAACAGAACATGTGGAATCGAGTTCAGCGTGGTATAGACATACTGGACCACATCATCGATCCAGCCGCGCGCATAGCCTGCCACGATTCCCATAAAAATGGCGAACGGCAACATAACCAGCGTGGTTAGTGTGCCGATCATGAGACCCGTGCGAATACTCTTCAGCGACAGGTACAGGACATCCTTGCCAACCTTGTCGGTACCCAGTACATGATAAACCGTCGCAAGGTTTGCGATCAGGAAGATCAGGAACAACAGCACACCCAGAGTTAACAGGATAACGCGCCATGGCACATCCGTACGGCCTGTGAAAATACGCGCCAGCATGTCGCGCGCGGTGCATCCGTGCCGCGCAGACAGCAACCAGGCCAGCAACACCATGATCAGTGCACTTGCAAGCAGCGCTTTCAGCAAGGAAACACCTGAACGTATCATGATATCGGTGGATTTATTGGCGAGATTATCACCGAGATGGGCACCACCGAATTTCAGGCGTGGATATATCCGCGCCTGGGTTCCATCCGGCAGATCGATGGTTTCCTTTACGTAGAGCGTCGTTGCAAACGGTGCCGAGTAACTTTTTTCCTCTTGCGTACGCAGCGTCCCTGTTACTGCATCCAGTACACTCAGGACCTCGACGGCATAATGAATTTCATTCGAGTTGCCACCCGCAGAAAGCGGCAGGCGGTAATGCAGGGAATCGAGCAAGCCCACGAGGACAAACGCACTCAGGACGACAACTGATGCCGCGGCAATGCGTCCCCTGAAGATACGCGCCCAGGGCCGCCGTATATGCGGTTTGCCCCGTGCATACAAAACGAACACCACAACCAGCACCGTCAGCAGGAACAACAAGCCGTCTGTCCAGAGAATCACCGGCTTGATCATGTCAGCCTCACCCGCGGGTCAACAACGGTATAGGTGATATCCACGAGTATCAGCCCGATAATGTAGAGAACGGTGCCGAGAAAAACCATGGCACGCACAATGGCGAAATCCTGGTTACGGATTGCATCGATGGTATAACTGCCAAGCCCCGGTATGGCGAAGAAGGATTCAGTCAGCAGGCTGCCCATAAACAACAAGGGCAACACAACAACCACCCCGGTCACGATGGGAATCAGTGCATTGCGCAGGATATGCCTGAACTGAACCAGCACCTCTGAAAGCCCCTTGGCACGCGCTGTCCGGACGTAGTCCTTGCCGGCCTCCTCGAGGAAAAAGGTTCGGTACCAGCGCGCCCCGGAACCAATGCCGCTGACCACGCCGATCAATACCGGCAGCACCAGGAATCGCACCATTTCGGTACCGACATCGTAGCCGGAGATCGGCATCAGCCGCAGCAGCTTGGCAAGCAGGTACTGGCCACCGATGATGTAAAACATGCCCGAAATGGACATCAGCACAACACACAGGATCACACCCGATACATCGACATAGGTGCCGCGGAAAAATGCCATCAGCAGTGCGAACGTGATATTCACCAGCAGACCGAGAATCAGGGCGGGCAAGGCAATGGCAAGACTCGGCAACATACGCTGGCGGATATCATGACCGATATCACGCCCGTCATCCGAATAGCCGAAATCGAACACAAACAGGCGTACTGACTTCTCGTAAAAAATGGTTTCAGTGACGCGGGCAATGCCATTGACATCGTTATTGATCAGCAGTGGTTTGTCATACCCGTGTGCTGCCTTCCATTTCTCCACCGCATCAGCGGTCACATGTTTCTGACCCAGATGCATACGCGCCATGTCATCCGGTGTATTCACCACGAAGAACAGGTAGAAGGTCAGGACATTTACCCCGATCAGGATCGGTATCGCGTAGCCTACACGCCTGATGATGTAGGCGAACATCAGCGCAGGGTCCCGAGCGCAGTCATGCGCTGTTGGCGACGAAAGGCGAAAAACGCCGGCAACACCACCACTAACACCAGCAATACCAGTGCTATCACCGGCCACAGCACCGGCTTGTTCCACTGCGCCTGCATCATCAGGCGCTGCTGCGGTTCGATGCGGCGATATTTCAGCGAGTTGTTAGCCATGAGGTTGGGTTTCGAATTCCGGTACCAGTCATGGTGCAGTGAGAACTGCTTTGGAATGAAACCCCACACCCAGGGTGCATCGAAACGCACGATATCGATCATCTCCGCAATCAGTTCAGCGCGTTCCGGACTGTTTTCCATATTCTTTACCTGGTCAAACAACCGGTCGAACTCATCATTACGGTAATTGGCGGCATTTTCACCGTTCAGGCCAACCTTGCTGTTCGGTCCATACAGCAGGAACAGGAAGTTCTCCGGGTCGGGGTAATCCGCATTCCAGCCCCACTGGAATATCTGTGCCGTACCCTTGAGCATCTTTTCCTGGAAACGGTTGTATTCAGTTCCCCGAATAACCAGTTGCAGATCCAGCTTGGCAAACTGCTTGGTAAGCCAGTCCAGCCTGGCCTTGGCGTCCGGACCTGCCGACGCCGTATCGAAATGCAGCACCAGGGGCTTACCGGTTTCTATATCGCGCCCGTCGGGGTAGCCGGCCTCGGCCAGCAGCTGGCGGGCGACGTCTATTGATTTGCGTCGTGGTCCACGCCTGGTGATCTCGTAGACATGCGTATTAATTCCGGCATCACCGTCCGCATAGCCAAAGATTCCCGGCGGAATCGGACCCTGTGCAGGAATGCCGCGACCATTCATGAAAATGGAAATGTATTCTTCAAAATCGATAGCGATCGAGATTGCCTGGCGCAGCTTGCGTGCGCGCTCCGTATTGCCGCCAACCACCGGGTCCCGCATATTGAAACCGGTGTAAAAGATTGATGTTGAAACGGCGGTATTGAGATGTATTCCCTGCTCGCGCATGTCGTCAGTCAGGGAAACCTCACCACCGGCACCAATACTGACTGCCTGGTCAAAGCTGTCGGAAGATATTCCTGATGAATCATAATAACCCTGCAGGAACTTGTTCCAGTACGGAATATCTTCCTTCTCCAGGCTGAATACTATGCGATCGATAAACGGCAGGGGCTTGCCGGCATCCGCAAGCAAACCGGCTTCGTGGTCACCCGGCTCACCCTCCGCGGATAACTTTCGCCGTGAAATTCCGGGTTGCGCTCCAGCACCATTTGCCGGTTTGGATTATTCACCGTCAACATGTAGGGACCGGTCCCGACCGGATACCAGTCAAGTGTAATATTGCGCGCCTTCATGCCGGGTTGCGAATAGAAGGCATCCGCCTCTGCCGGCACCGGGCCGAAGAATGGCATGGCCAGCCAGTACAGCAGCTGCGGGTATTTACCGTTCAGTTTGATGCGGTAGGTATACCGGTCTATTTCCTGCGCGCCTTCCAGCGGGTACTGGTGCAGATCCAGGTAGGCGTTCTGTTCCGCACCACCCGCCTGCGTCCAGGCCGCATCCAGTGTCTTCGCATACGCGCCGAGGCCGACAATATAATCACTCATCAAGCCGAGAATCGGCGAATGCAGTCCCGGGTGGGCAAGGCGTTTTATCTGGTAAACGTAGTCGGCTGCCGTCAGTTCACGCGAACCGGTTTCGGCAAAATCACCCAGTGCGTAGATATCGACCAGGTCTTCCTCGGACAAACCGTGGTAGCGCAACTCACCCTGCTCATTACGGGCAAAGGCCGGGTGTGGCTGATAGCGGATGCCTGGTTGTATATGAATGTCGTAATAGCTGTAGACGATGCTGTCGACAGGCGCATCCCCGGGCAATTCCTTACCGGCTGCATCGAGATAACGCGCCACCGGGATCTCCGTCGCTGTCAGGGCGATCAGCTCGTACGGGCGCTTCAGATAGTGATATTGCAGCGGCGGCTCGTAAATCTGGCCGGTAAACGTGACCTCGTTGGAGCTGTATGACTGCGCCGGGTCAAGATGATTCGGCCGTTCGGAGAATGAGGAATAGAGAATATTCCGCCCGGCGTCCAGGGCCGGGTAAGGCCGGTTCCAGGGCTGGTCGTTGCAGGCGGACAACAACACTGTGCAGGCCAGCAACCAGCGGGCCATATGCGGGATATACCACCGGTTGCATTCGACTATCGCTGCTTGCATGGACACCTATTATAACGATCGCACTGGCGGGCACCACGATTTCAGACTCTTCCCGCAGCGATGGTTTTCCGGTAACGTATCGGCACCAAAGCCATGCCAATGCGGCCTGGCACTTCCTGACTCCACAACACCGGGACACTGCTATGGGATTCATGAGCGGCAAACGCGCCCTTATCGCCGGACTGGCCAGCAATCGATCTATCGCCTGGGGTATCGCACAGGCGATGCAGCGGGAAGGCGCCGAACTCGCCTTCAGCTATCCGAATGAAAAACTGGCCCCTCGAGTCGCCAAGATGGCAAAGGAATGCGGTTCGGACATCGTACTGCCCTGCGACGTCAGCAGCGACGAACAGATCGACGACCTGTTTGCCGCGCTCGGCAAGGAATGGGATGGCCTCGACGCAATCGTCCATTCTGTCGCCTTTGCGCCGGCCGACCAGCTGGCGGGCGATTATCTCGACTGCGTCACGCGCGAGGGATTCTCCATCGCACACGATATCAGCTCATACAGTTTTGCAGCCATGGCGAAGGCCGGCAGACCCATGCTGCAGGGGCGTAATGCCGCCCTGCTGTCGCTGAGTTATCTGGGCGCCGTAAAAACCATCCCCAACTACAATGTCATGGGACTTGCCAAGGCCAGTCTGGAAGCCAATGTTCGCTACCTGGCGCAGAGCCTCGGCCCCGAGGGCATCCGCGTAAACGGTATTTCCGCCGGCCCGATCAGGACACTCGCCGCATCCGGTATCAGTAACTTCCGTAAATTACTCGATACCTTTGCCCGGACCGCACCATTGCGGCGCAATGTAACGATCGAGGATGTTGGCAACGCAGCGGCCTTTTTGTGTTCAGACCTCGCATCGGGCATTACCGGTGAAATAACCTATGTGGATGGTGGCTTCAGCACCGTTGGCATGGCGCCGCTGGATCAGGGTGACTGAGGCACCCGGGCATCGAGGATACCTTCCTCACCCTCACTACGACCGATCAGGACGGCCCCGCAGGCATCACTGAACACATTCACGCTGGTACGACACATATCCAGTATCCGGTCGACCGCAAGGATCAGGCCGACCGCTTCGACCGGCAACCCGATCGTCGTCAGGATAATGGTAATCGCTACCAGGCTTGCCGCCGGAATTCCGGCCACGCCGATCGAGGTCAGCAAGGCCACCAGCACCACGGTAAACTGGGTGACGAAGCCGAGTTCGATACCGTAGGCCTGGGCAATAAACATCGCCGCCACGCACTCGTAAAGTGCCGTTCCGTCCATATTGACCGTGGCACCGAGCGGCAGAACAAAACTCGTCGTCCGATTCGAGACACCCGCGCGATTCTCCACGCAGTCCAGCGTAACCGGCAGGGTCGCGGAGGATGACGCAGTGGAAAATGCCGTGAGCAATGCAGGCGACAGGGCGCTGAACTGTCGACGCGGGTCGACACGCGCAACAAAACGCAGCAGCAGTGGCAAGGTGATCAGCAGGTGTATGGCAAGCGCACCGAGCACGGTAAAGAAGAAAACCAGCAACGGCCGGAAGGCGTCAAAGCCGGTAACGGCAACAACCTTGGCAACCAGTGCAAATACCCCGATGGGGGCAAACAGCATCACCCAGTCAGTAATCTTCATCATGACGGCGAACACGCCCTGCCAGAAATCCAGTAGCAGTTTGCCGCTACCCGTTTCCACCCGCGTCATGAAATATCCGAACAGCAGGCTGAAGAAAATCAGGCCAAGCATCTGACCTTCCGCTGCAGCGGCGACAATATTGGTCGGGATCATGCGCACGAAAATCTCGACCACGTCACTGGCACCCTTGCCGGCCACGCGTTGCTCGATTGCCGACAGATCAGTGTCATCCAGCACGATAATGTCCCGCGCCGGTTCTCCATCAACAATGCCCGGCTGCATGATATTGACCGCGGCCAGCCCGACCAGAATAGCGAGCAGGCTGGTGGAGAAGTAATACAGCAGCGTCTTCCAGCCAAGACGGCCAAACGATCCGCCACCGCCGATGCCTGCAATACCGGTAATAATGGACGACATGATCAATGGAACGATGATCATCTTCAGGGCGTTGAGAAACATCGTGCCCAGAAAAGAATAGATATCCAGGAACCGGATACCGAAAATTGCGCCATCCGCGCCCGTCAAGTGACCGACCAGTACGGCCAGCACCAGGGCTATCAGGATTTGCCAGTGCAGTTTCAGGAGAGTCTCCCTATAACGTGCGAGTAACTACTGCCTACTGCTCGTCGTCACCCGGGATGTGAATCGATGCACGCGCTTCGATACCGTCCAGCACCATCTGTACTTCGCTGCTGCCGAGAATCCTGTTCAATCCACGCCTGGCAAGCGTCAGCTGTGCTTCGGGCAGGTCATCGACGGAACCGTCTTTCACTTCATGCAGGGCGACAATGGCGTAATCGCCAAGCGGTGTAATAAAACCGCCATAGACAGGCACACCCTCACGCGGCGGCAGCAGTGAATACGCCTTGCTCACGATCGCCTTGTCCGGGTTGGCTGCCGCACGATTGAGCAACGGATTTTCCTTCACCGTCAGGCCATGGCTTGCAGCAATATCGGTCAGTGCCTTGTTACCGGTTGCCAGTTCGCCAATATAGGCAGCGCCCTGTTCCTCGAGCAGCGTACGTGTTTTGCTGGCCGTGACTGCTTGTCGAACCTGTTCCCTGACATCTTCCAGCGGCCTCAATGTGGCTGCCTGGTGCTCAAGAACCCGCAGGACAACAACGTGATTTTCACCGATCTCGGTGACAGGGCTGTTGTTGCTGTTCTGCAATACATCTTCATTAAATATGGCGGCAACAACATCATCATTTTCGAAGATACCCGGGCCACCGTCACGGCCGATCCAGTCGGACTCGGTGACCTTCAGTGCCAGCGCTTCTGCCACACCATCCAGTGTATCCGGCTGCTCGAAAGCGATGTTGGTCATCAAATCCGCTTTATCAAAAAAAGCATTTGCGCGTTCGTCGGCCTGCAACTCTCTGACCAGTTCTTCGCGCACCTCGGCCAGCGGTATACGCTGCTCCGGCCTGATTTCCAGCAATTCGATAATATGGAATCCAAATTCGGTCTGCACCGGCTTGCTGCGCTCGCCAACCTGCATGGTAAACACCGCCTGCTCGAATTCCGGCGCCATGATCCCGGTACCGAAGAAGCCAAGATCGCCGCCTGATCCGGACGAGACCGGGTCATCCGACGCACTGGCCGCGACAGCGGCAAAATCTTCTCCGCCAGCCAGCCGGTCGGCAACTGCCAGTGCCCTGGCGAGGGCATCGGTCACGCCCTGCTCGCCGGTGTCCGATGTACTGATAAGTATGTGCCTGGCACGCCGCTCTTCCGGTGTCACGAAACGCTCGGCCTGCTCCTCGTAAAGCGCCTCAATGCCGGTTTCGTCGATGATGCCTTCCAGCTGCATTTCAGCTGCGCTGAGTTCGATATACTGGACACGCACCTGCTCGCGACTCATATAGGCATCGCTGTGGCTGCTGTAATATGCCTCGATGTCCTCGTCACTTACAGCAACGCGATCCGCCACCAGGGATTGTGGCAATAGCAGGTGATCGAAACGTCGCTGTTGTGCTTCCAGGCGGTAAATCCTGGAAAAATCATCACTGGTCGCAGCCGCGGTAAATGCAATACCGGATTTCATCTGGTTTGCAACCAGCTCGCGTTTAAGCGTCCATTCGAATTGGCCCGGCGACATGCCCTGATTCCGGAGCACTAGCTGGTATCGTTCCTTGGAGAACACTCCATCCTGCTTGAATGCGTCTATTGAATTAATTTCGGCGGCAATTGCAGCATCGGATACAGAAAAACCCGCCGCATCGGCGGCCTGTATCAACAGCTCTTCAGAGACGAGATTTTTCAGCGCCCGTTCGCGCAACATGGCTTCGTCGAAGCCGGCCTTGTCCAGATCATTGCCGAGTGTTTCCCGCAGGCGTGCAACCAGCGACTGATAGGCATTATCAAGCTGGCCAGGTGAAATTTCAGTGTCGTTGACGCGGGCGGCATAAGTCACCGACGAAGACGTCAGGTAGGATTCAACACCCCAGAAAGCAAATGCGACAAAAATCAGGCTGAGGATAACCCAGCCCAAAAAGCCCGTGATCCGCTCGCGGATAGCCAGCAGCATTAACTGTCTCCCGGAAAAGTTAAATGCAGGTAGTTCAGCAGCAGCTTAACGACAAAGGGTACCCTCCCGGGTACCCTTCCCGTTGCTGACTGGCGGAGTGGACGGGACTCGAACCCGCGACCCCCGGCGTGACAGGCCGGTATTCTAACCAGCTGAACTACCACTCCTTGACCCTGGTGGGTGCTGAGGGGATCGAACCCCCGACATTCGCCGTGTAAGGGAGACGCTCTCCCAGCTGAGCTAAGCACCCGAAGGCGCGCTAGTTTACGGCATCCTTGAAGGCTTTGCCAGCCTTGAAACCAGGAGAATTGGACGCCTTGATCTGGATGGTTTCGCCTGTTTGCGGATTACGACCTGCCCGTGCCGCACGCGCCCGAACCGAGAACGTTCCGAAGCCGGACAGTGCTACCTGATCACCCTTGCTGAGCGCATCCACGATTCCGTCGAGGAGCGCTTCGGTGGCCTTGGTGGCATCAGCCCTGTCCAGGCCTGCTGCTTCGGCTACCGCGTCGATCAGTTCAGATTTATTCATATGGGTTTCCTCGTTAGGTAATTTATAAGTATCGGGCAAGCGCTGCATCTTCTCCCGCACCGGGTAGCCCGGTCAAACCGTAATCTTCGACCGGGAATATTAGAACACAGTTGCCAGACGCAACAAACCGCCGGCATTCAGGTTCGAATACCGGCGGTTTGTCAAACAGATAGGTGAATATTAATGTGCCGTGAGCGGCTTCGGCTTGCTCTTGGCCTTGGCAGATTTTCTGCTTGCCACCTTGCCCTCAGGCTCCTCCAGCGGGGTCGGCTGGTGTTGCAGGGCTTCCTGCAGGACCTCGTCTATCCATCGAACCGGGCGGATATCCAGCTTGTCCTTGACGTTCTTGGGAATTTCAGCGAGATCCTTGCGGTTTTCCTCCGGAATGAGCACCACAGAGATACCACCCCGGTGTGCCGCCAGTAACTTCTCTTTGAGGCCGCCAATCGGCAGGACTTCACCACGCAGGGTGATTTCACCGGTCATCGCCACCTCGGCACGCACCGGGATATCGGTCAGGGCAGACACCAGCGCGGTACACATGCCCACACCGGCGCTTGGGCCATCTTTCGGCGTGGCACCTTCGGGAACGTGAATATGCACATCATATTTCTGGTAGAACTCCTGATCAATTCCCAGCATCGCAGAGCGGCTGCGAACAACGGTCATGGCAGCATGAATGGATTCCTGCATGACATCACCCAGCTGCCCGGTGTGAATCATCTTGCCCTTGCCGGGCACCACGGTCGATTCGATGGTCAGCAGTTCACCACCAACTTCCGTCCAGGCAAGCCCTGTGACCTGGCCGACCTGGTCATTCTCTTCGGCACGTCCGTAACGGAACCGTTTCACACCAAGATACTTTTCGATATTGCGCGGTGTAATGGAAATCTTCTTGCCCTTTTCATGCATCACGAGTTCCTTGACTACCTTGCGACAGATCTTGGAAATCTCCCGCTCAAGGTTACGGACGCCCGCCTCGCGTGTGTAGTAACGCACTACATCGCGTATCGCATTCTGGCTGACAGATATTTCATCTTTCTTAAGACCACTGTTTTCGATCTGCTTGGTCAGCAGGTAGCGCATGGCGATATTGATCTTTTCGTCTTCCGTGTAACCCGGAATACGAATCACCTCCATTCGGTCCAGTAACGGTGCCGGGATATTCAGGGTGTTGGCGGTTGCCACGAACATCACGTCCGACAGGTCGAAATCGACTTCCAGGTAGTGGTCGCCAAAGGTGTTGTTTTGCTCGGGATCAAGCACTTCCAACAGCGCCGATGACGGGTCGCCGCGGAAATCCATCGACATCTTGTCCATCTCATCAAGCAGGAACAGCGGATTACGCACACCCTGTTTCGACAGATTCTGGATGATCTTGCCAGGCAGCGAGCCTATATAGGTACGCCGGTGACCGCGTATTTCAGCCTCGTCACGCACACCGCCCAGCGACATGCGCGTGAACTTGCGCCCGGTTGCCCGTGCAATCGAGCGACCCAGCGAGGTCTTGCCGACGCCAGGCGGTCCCACCAGGCACAGGATAGGCCCTTTCAGCTTCTTGACGCGCTGCTGTACGGCCAGGTATTCAAGAATTCGTTCCTTGACCTTCTCCAGGCCATAGTGATCTTCTTCGAGGATGGCCTCTGCGGCGACAAGATCGTGCCGGATCTTGCTGCGCTTTTTCCACGGCACATTGACGAGCCAGTCAATATAATTCCTGACCACGGTCGCCTCGGCCGACATGGGCGACATCATCTTCAGCTTGTTGAGCTCGGTAGTGGCTTTTTCCTTCGCCTCCTTGCTCATGCCTGCCTTGATAATTTTCTGCTCAAGCTCTTCCAGTTCGTTGGGCGCATCTTCCATATCACCCAGTTCTTTCTGGATCGCCTTCATCTGTTCATTCAGGTAATACTCGCGCTGGCTCTTTTCCATCTGTTGCTTCACGCGACCGCGAATGCGTTTCTCGATCTGCATGATATCGATTTCGCCTTCGATCAGGACCATAAGTCGCTCGAGTCGTGCGCGACTATCGTTGATTTCGAGGATGTTCTGTTTCTCCTCGAGCTTGAGCGACATGTGCGCAGCGATGGTGTCCGCCAGGCGCCCGGGCTCCTCGATACCGGACAGTGAAGTCAGGATCTCCGGCGGAACTTTCTTGTTCAGTTTCACGTACTGATCAAACATGGCCAGCAACGAACGCGTCTGGATTTCCAGTTCTTTCTGGTCTTCGTCCTGCACCGGCTCAAGCAGCTCGGTATGCGCAGTGAAGAAAGCGTCGGTATCCTCGTAACCGGTGATACGCACACGCTCCGCTCCCTCAACCAGTACCTTTACGGTACCGTCAGGCAGCTTGAGTAATTGCAGGATCGTGGACATTGTCCCGATCTCATGAATGTCTTCGATTGCCGGATCATCAATTTCGGCATTTTTCTGTGCGACCAGCAGGATTTTCTTTTCATCCTGCATCGCGGTATCCAGTGCATTAATAGACTTTTCACGGCCAACGAACAGCGGGATTACCATGTGCGGGTACACGACCACGTCCCTGAGTGGTAATACGGGTATCGCCTGTTTCGCCTGGTCTGTCATAGTATTTTCCATCCGTTATGATGTTTTTGAGATACGGGCCCGATCACCGTTCGGTTCATAATCCTGTCCAACAGGTTCAACCCGTCATGTACCCGTCAGAAGTACGCATGAACTGGCTTGTTGTCCCGTATAGACAAGATGGGGACAAACGGTGTCACTTCAACCAGAATTTGACAGGTAAGAACTATACAGCAAGGAATATGCCAGAAAATCGCGGCCCGACGAATCAGGCTATCCTGCTGAATTACCTCTTGTTTACGATTTACTCGGATGCCGCGATCGGCTCCGGAGTGTCAAAAATCATGTACGGCTTGGAGCCACCGACAATAACATTCTCGTCAATGACCACTTTTCTGACGTTATCGAGTGACGGCAGGTCGTACATGGTATCGAGCAGCACCTGCTCAAGGATGGTACGCAAACCACGCGCGCCGGTCTTGCGTTCCATGGCCTTCTGGGCAACCGCTTTAAGGGCATCTTCACGGAACTCGATTTCGCAACCTTCCATGTCAAACAGTTTTTCGTACTGTTTCACCAGTGCATTCTTTGGCTCAGTCAATATTTTGACAAGGGCATCTTCATCCAGCTCTTCGAGCGTTGCCACCACGGGCAGTCGACCGACAAACTCCGGTATCAGGCCATACTTGATCAGGTCTTCCGGCTCGACTTCGTAGAGAATTTCACCAAGGTTTTGTTCTTCATCCTTGCTCTTTACCTCGGCAGAGAAACCAATTCCGCTGGTTTCCGAACGGCCGCGGATAATCTTGTCGAGGCCGGCGAAGGCACCACCGACAATAAAGAGAATGTTGGACGTATTAACTTGCAGGAATTCCTGCTGAGGATGCTTGCGACCGCCCTGTGGCGGCACCGAGGCAACTGTACCCTCGATCAGTTTCAGCAAGGCCTGCTGCACACCCTCGCCCGACACATCACGTGTAATAGAAGGATTATCGGACTTCCTGGATATCTTGTCGATTTCATCAATGTAGACGATACCCGTCTGGGCCTTGTCCACGTCGTAGTCACATTTCTGCAGAAGTTTCTGGATAATATTCTCGACATCTTCACCGACGTAACCGGCTTCCGTCAGCGTGGTCGCGTCGGCGATGGTAAACGGTACATCCAGGAAACGTGCCAGCGTTTCCGCGAGCAGCGTCTTGCCGGAACCGGTCGGACCGATCAGCAGAATATTACTCTTGGAAAGCTCGACCTCGTCCTTGGAGGATTTCGCATCAAGGCGTTTGTAGTGGTTGTATACCGCGACAGACAGTACCCTCTTCGCGCGGTACTGCCCGATGACATATTCATTAAGTACGTCGTTTATTTCCGACGGCTTGGGGAGTTTCTCTTCACCTGCTGCCGTTTTCTCCTGCATTTCCTCGCGAATGATGTCATTACATAACTCGACGCATTCGTCACAGACAAATACAGAAGGACCGGCAATCAGCTTGCGAACTTCGTGCTGACTTTTGCCACAGAAGGAACAGTAGAGCAGTTTTCCATCTTCGCCCTTGCCGTTACGATCGTTGCTCATGTCGTGTCCTCACGGTTGATACTGAAACCCCATCCATAACGGTTTTAACACTAATTGTTATTATGAATCAACTCCTTCGGACGTACGGTTTTATGTTTTTTTCCGTCTGATTCCGATTATCAGAAAGATACTACCGCTTGTCTGCCAACATGTTGGCGTCGATTCAGCTACTTTCAGCGACGGCTGGACGTTGCTCGAGAATTTCGTCCACCAGGCCGTATGCCTTGGCCATGTCTGCGCCCATGAAATTATCACGGTCAGTGTCATTCTGGATTGTATCCATTGACTGGCCGGTATGTTTGGCAAGAATAGTATTCAACTGGTCGCGAATATGGAGTATCTCGCGCGCATGAATGTCTATATCGGTTGCCTGGCCCTGGTAACCTCCCAGCGGCTGATGAATCATCATGCGTGAATGCGGGAGACAAACACGCTTGCCCGCGGCCCCGCCTGCGAGCAGTAATGCCCCCATGCTGGCCGCCTGCCCGATACACATCGTGCTCACGTCAGCCTTGATGAACTGCATCGTGTCGTAGATAGCCAGTCCGGCAGTCACTGAACCGCCCGGTGAGTTGATATAGAGGTGGATGTCCTTGTCGGGATTTTCTGACTCCAGAAACAATAGCTGCGCCACGATGACGTTCGCCATGTAATCCTCGACCGGACCGACCATGAATACCACTCGCTCCTTGAGCAGGCGCGAATAAATATCGTAGGAACGTTCGCCACGCGCAGTCTGCTCGACCACGATAGGAACAAGATTTAATGCCTTGGTATCCAGTGCGCTATTCATAATGATCTGTATCGGTCCCAGGGGTCTATCCTTGAGACTTCTTGGCTTCCTCCACAATCTCGGTAAATGTCATTTTTTCATCTGCTACAGCGATGCCACTGTGCTCGACAACCCACTCAACTACCTGCTCCTCGATCACCGACGACTGGACCGCAGCCAGCTTGTCCTGGTTGCCATAGTACCACTGCACAACTTCCTCGGGCCTCTCATAGGATGCAGCAATCAGCTCGACCATTTCACGCACTTTATCAGCGTCGAGCTGCACCTGGTTCTGACGGGCGACCTCTGAAACAATCACACCCAGCTTGACACGCTTGCCGGCATCCGCCGTGAGATCTGCCGCCGATTTGCCCTGGTATTGCTGCATGCCCTGCATTTCCAAAACCTCGGATTCCACCAGGCTTTGCGGCACCTCAACAGGATTATTTTCAAGCAACCCGGCAAACACCTGGCTCTTGAGCCTGGAGGATATCAGCCCCTTGAGTTCGCGCTGCATGTTACCGGTGACTTCTTTCGTCAGGGCATCCATACCGCCATCCGCCACGCCGAACGCGGCAGCAAATTCGTCATTCAATTCGGGTAGTATCGCCTCCGCCACGCTACCGACCCTGATATCGAATCGCGCCGCCTTGCCGGCAACTTCGGACGAGGGGTAATCGCCCGGGAAGGTCACATCGATAGTCTTTTCGTCGCCGGCCGAAACACCCTCCAGCTGCTCCTCGAAACCGGGAATCATGCTGCCCGATCCGAGCACCAGCGGCACGTCGTCGGCCTTGTTGCCCTGAAAGCCCGCACCGTCGACAGTCCCTTCAAAACTGATCGTTACCTGGTCGCCCTGGCCGGCCGCACGCTCCACCGTATTCCAGGTTGCACGCTGGCGCCGCAGGTTGTCCAGCATGCCATCGATATCATCCTGACCGATTTCGACGACTGGACGTGTAATACTGAAACCGTACTGGATATCGCCGTCAATCTCGGGGTAAACCTCGAAGATAGCGGTGTATTCAAGCGGCTCACCCGGTTTAGACGCTTTCGGCTCAATACTCGGTGCGGCCACCGGGCGAATGCCTTCGCGTGTCAGTGCCTCCTGCAGGGTGGAATTAACCAGCTGCTCCATGACTTCAAGCTGCACCTGCTTGCCGAATTTCTGCTCGATTACTTTCAGCGGCACCTTGCCCGGACGAAAACCGTCCAGTCGCACGGTACCCACCATCGACTGCAAGCGAGTCTTGACTTCCCCATCCAGTCGTTCAGCCGGCACCTGCACGGTCATGCGACGGGCCAGCCCCCCGGTATTTTCTACTGATACTTCCATTTTTTAGCCTCTGTATCTTGTTAACCGGCGATAACCTGCCGCTGTCTTGCGAAATCAAACATCATCCCGTCGTTGCACCCGCTCTTGACAGGCTGGTGCGAAAGGAGAGACTCGAACTCTCACGGGTTACCCCACTGGTACCTAAAACCAGCGCGTCTACCAATTCCGCCACTCTCGCATTAACTTCATTGCCTGCGCTGCCAGGGCCAGCCTGTTAGAGCTTGAATTATAACTATTTAAATTATTTTTGCGTACCCCAACACCCACATACCCGGCTGACACAAAAAACCCGTGCGGCGCACGGGTATTCGTCTGGTGGGCCGTGAAGGAATCGAACCTTCAACCAATGGATTAAGAGTCCACTGCTCTGCCAATTGAGCTAACGGCCCGAAAGCGCGGTATTGCACCACAGCCGACAGGGGTGTTCAAGCAGCCCTGCCGGCATGCGGTATCTGTTGGGGTGGACGAGGGGACTCGAACCCCCGACGACTGGAATCACAATCCAGGGCTCTACCAACTGAGCTACGCCCACCATTAAAACTGTCGTACATTTACATCTGCCAATGCGAATTGGCGCGCCCGGCAGGATTCGAACCTGCGACCCTCGGCTTAGCTTACCAACTACGCCTTTCGACGCCCCGTCAGGGTTTGTGGTCTGGACTATCTCTTCACCATCTCAGGTGCCACACGTATAGTCTCTACGGAACCCGCAGAAAATCAGTCGCCATCCTGACATTGCGTGACTGATTATTCTTGGATGTTTCTACCCTCAATGTCACCGAACTTTTGTAGTCCTTTGGATCAAGGTAATAACACTCATCCGTATCAGGACAATAAATACAATAAAGATCAATTTCATCCTTATCGACTTTGCGCGTATGTGTACCGTTCCTGTCCGCCCAGCAAGAGCGAAAATGAACGGTAATACCGCCAGTCCTGTCTACAGATTTATATTTAACCTGTATCCGCCTGAACACCCCGTTGTCATAAGCAACCAGATCAAACGGGGCATGCTCGGTAACCGGATTTAAAATTACAAATCCCTGCTCGAATAAATCAAGCTGAGCCTTCAAAACACCCAGGTCGCCCTTCTCCTTGGTATGGTGCATATCAGCATGCTACACACAGACCATTTGATGGGTCAACCAACGGTTTCCTCGGGATTGCCATCAGCATTACCTGTTAAGGTTTCCCCGATACAGTGCGGTCCACTTTACGGGTTCCGTTTCCCCGCAAAGGCTCCTGGTTGCACATCCTCTGATGTGCGCTTAAAGGCCGATGCTCTATCCAACTGAGCTACGGGCGCGAAACTTTTCCTGCCACAGGTACATAATAATATGGTCGGGGTAGAGAGATTCGAACTCCCGACATCCTGCTCCCAAAGCAGGCGCGCTACCAGGCTGCGCTATACCCCGAAATCCGGCCATAATCAAAGCCCGACGATGATACGTCCTGCTGTTTAGGCGGTCAAATGGTACTCACGGGTCATGCCACCGCCCGGCCTTCCTTCTGTACACCCATCGGGACCCGTGCGAGAATTCCGCCCCTCTTCGAAGACGGACACATCAGGATCATGACTGCGAAACTGATCGACGGCAAAGCCATCGCTGAAGGCGTCAAACTGTCAGTAAAAGCCAGGATCGATGCCCGTCGCGCAAACAAGCAGCGCCTGCCCGGGCTGGCGGTCGTGCTGGTCGGGCAGGACCCGGCCTCGGAGATCTACGTGCGCAACAAGCGCGCCTCGTGCGAACAGGCCGGCATCATTTCTCACCACCATGACCTGCCCGCCGAGACCAGTGAAGCAGACCTGCTGTCGCTGATAGACAAACTGAACGACGACACCGGGATTGACGGCATACTGGTCCAGTTTCCCTTGCCGGCGCATATCGATGCCGACAAGGTCACCGAGCGCATTCGGCCCGACAAGGATGTGGACGGCTTCCACCCGTATAACATCGGGCGCCTGGCGTTGCGCCGGCCGGCTTTGCGCTCATGCACACCGCGTGGCGTCATCACCCTGCTGGAACATACCGGCGAACCGTTCTATGGACGACAGGCCGTGGTGGTTGGTGCATCCAACATCGTCGGTCGCCCCATGGGCCTGGAGCTGCTGCTGGCCGGCTGCACCGTTACGACCTGCCATCGTTTTACACGTGACCTGGCGGCACATACCGGTACGGCCGACATCCTCGTCGTTGCTGTCGGCAAACCGGGGGTTGTCGATGGATCCTGGGTCAAGCCCGGCGCGACCGTTATCGACGTAGGCATAAACCGCCTCGCTGACGGCAGTCTCGCCGGTGATATCGGCGACTTTGAAGCGGCGCGCGAACGGGCCGCCTGGATTACACCGGTCCCGGGCGGCGTCGGGCCCATGACCGTTGCAACATTGCTGGAGAATACGCTCTACGCCACGGAACACCTGCACGTGGATAACTAGCGCGTCACCCTCGCCGCCAGCTGGTACCGTCCGCTCCATCCTCAAGCACGACACCCTGCTGCTCGAGATCATCACGTATCCGGTCAGCTTCCGCCCAGTCCCTGGCTTCGCGCGCCGCCAGTCGACGGGCGATCAGCGCATCTATCTCATCGTCTGACAGACCCTGCCCGTCCACTTCACCGGCCATGCCACGCAGATACATTTCCGGATCGGACTGAACCAGCCCCAGCACATCCCCCAGGTGCAGCAGACAGGCCGCCAGCGACGCTGCACGCTCCGGCGCATCTGCGCGACACTTGTTAATTTCGCGCGCCAGTTCGAACAACACGGCTATTGCCTCGGGTGTATTGAAATCATCGTCCATGGCTGCATGGAAATCATCACGGTAAGCGTCACAATCCGCACCTGGCCGGGCGGGCGGCTGCAGCCCACGAATCGATGTATACAGCCGGGTCAGTGCCGCCTTGCCATTTTCCAGATTTTCCTGTGAATAGTTGAGCGGACTGCGGTAATGGCTGGCCAGGATGAAGTAGCGCACCTCTTCCGCACGATATTTGTCGAGAATTGCCCGGACAGTGAAAAAATTACCCAGTGACTTGGACATTTTCTCATCGTCCACGCGCACGAAACCATTATGCATCCAGTAGTTCACGAAATGATGCCCGGTCGCCGCCTCGGACTGGGCAATTTCGTTTTCGTGATGAGGGAATTTCAAATCCATTCCACCGCCATGAATATCAAAATGATTGCCGAGGTGGTGCGTCGACATGGCGGAGCATTCGATATGCCAGCCTGGCCGGCCGTCACCCCAGGGTGATGGCCAGCCGGGTTCGCCGGTTTTCGCTGCCTTCCAGAGTACGAAATCCAGTGGATCATCCTTGGACTCGTTAACTTCGATACGCGCACCGGCCTGCAGGTCCTCGATATGTTTGCCGGACAACTTTCCGTAGCCGCCGAATCGGCTGACATCGTAGTAGACATCGCCGTTCTCACCCGCGTAGGCATAACCCTTTTCCACGAGCGTACTGATCATGGCAATGATCTGCTCCATCGAGTCAGTTGCACGTGGCTCCAGATCGGGCCGCACGACGCCGAGCGCATCGGCGTCTTCGTTCATAATCTGTATAAACCGGTTCGTCAGCGCATGAATATCCTCGCCGTTTTCATTGGCGCGCTTGATGATCTTGTCGTCGATATCAGTGATATTCCTGACGTAGGTGACGTCATAGCCCTGCTCTCGCAAATAGCGTACGACAATATCGAACACCACCATGACGCGTGCATGGCCGAGATGACAGTAGTCGTAAACCGTCATGCCACACACGTACATTCTCACCTTACCCGCCTCGATCGGGGTAAATTTATCCTTCTGATTAGTAAGGGTGTTGTAGATTTTCAGCATATGACGGTTGAACTCCCCGTATTGGCGGCTGCCGGCGGATCTTTTATCGAGCGCCATAGTAACGGAAAGGTTATCGGGCAACAAAGCACGTTTCACAATCTGGCCACTTGTAAAGACAGCCAGAGCTTATATTATTGCGTCATCCGCACTTACTACAGGAGTAGCCCGATGAAATTACTGCATGGCCTCATACTGGCCGTTACCGTTGGCATACTGCCGGCAAGCGCATTTTCTGAAGATGACAACAACGCAAAGGATACAGGTATGGTTACAGTCAAAATGGAAACCAGTGCAGGCACGATCACGCTGGAACTGGATGGAAAAATGGCTCCTCAAACCGTCGAAAATTTCGTTGCCTACGCAAAAGCCGGACATTATGACGGCACGATCTTTCACCGCGTCATCCCCGGCTTCATGCTACAGGGCGGCGGTTTCGACGGAGATATGCAGCAAAAACCGACCAATCCTCCGGTAAAGAACGAGGCCGACAACGGTCTCAAGAACATGAATGGAACGATTGCCATGGCGCGCACGAATGATCCGCATTCCGCCACTTCGCAGTTCTTTATCAACGTCAAGGACAATAGCTTCCTCGATCATACTGCGCCGTCGCCGCAGGGCTGGGGTTACACCGTGTTCGGCAAGGTCGTGGACGGGGATGACGTCGTCAAGGCCATCGAAAAGGTCCAGACCGGCATCCGTGACGGACACCGCGACGTCCCCAGCGAAAACGTGGTCATTCAGAAAGTCACCATTGTCGAATAGGCAACAGTTCCTTGATTGCCGGCATGCCCGGAACCCTGTTTATTTCCGACCTGCACCTGGACCCGGCGCGGCCGGCAATCACAACGCTGTTCCATGCCTTCCTCGCCAGGCAGGCGGGTAACGCAGACGCCCTGTACATACTCGGCGACCTGTTCGAGGCATGGGTCGGCGACGATGACGATTCAGCCGATAACCTGGCCGTTTGCGAGAGCCTGAAGAAGTGTGCACTTGCCGGTACGCCGGTCTTCATAATGCACGGCAACCGCGACTTCCTGCTCGGCGAACGCTTCGCCCAAAACAGTGGCGCCACGCTGCTGGATGACCCGACCGTCATCGACCTGTATGGCCGACAAACGCTGCTGATGCACGGTGACACGCTGTGCACCGATGACACCGAGTACATGGCATTTCGTGCGCGTGTCCGCGACCCTGACTGGCAAGCCGGATTACTGGCCAGGCCGCTGGTTGAACGTCAGGCCATTGCGCTTGAAATGCGCCAGGCCAGTCGCGAGCAGACCGGCGGCAAACCGGAATCCATCATGGATGTAAACCGGGATGCAGTTAACGATGTAATGAGCAGACATGGTGTCACACAGCTGATTCACGGCCATACTCACAGGCCGTTCGTACACAACTTTGACCATGCAGGAAAGCCCGCCCGGCGTATTGTGCTGGGCGACTGGTACGAACAGGGCAGCGTACTCGTGTGTACGGCTGATGAATGCGACCTGAAACAGTTACCCGTCAATCCAGGCTGAAGCGGTCATAACCGGCCGGCAGACTGAACAGGCTGTGCGGTACCCGCCTGGCCTCATCGAAATCAACCAGTGAGCGCCGATAACCCGTAGCATCCCATTCATGGATTGGCAGACCGTTTTCCAGGTGCTGCGCAGGCGCATGAATATAGCGCGCAAAAAAGCAGGGTGTGCGCATGAAGTCCGGCACGCTTTCGAGCGTGTTTTTCTGCCGCGCCGCCAGCACGCCGGCATATTCGATCATTGCATCAACCGCCGCTTCCAGCAGACCGGGTACAGCGACGACCTGCAGGCATAATTCTCCGTCCGCAAGATAGTCGCGACTAACGGGCTTGCGCCCCATGATCTGTGGCGCCGCATCATCCACCTGCTCCGTGACTGTCAGCTCCGGGGACTCCGGCAGCTCGATGTTGGCGGCCCGGTATTCCACGACCAGTATGGTCTGCTCTTCGTGATTCACGCTGGAAAGCGAATGTGATTTTCGGTTCAATAATACGAAATCGCCATCATCACGGCCATCGTCAATGCGTATATCCGTATCACTGATCAGCATTCTGACCGGGTATACGTCGGTGCCGGATTCCTGCTCATCGAACCTGAGCATCATGACCTCAACCAACGCCTGCCCGCTCTCTTCCGACCGAACAAGCGATGGCAACATGATGGTGCAGGCAACAATAACCAGCACTACTTTAGGTAACATCATTGCTTATGTTCTCCCGTCATTGCCTTCAACATGGCAATTTCCTCGTCATCAAAACCGGCCTGCTTGCGTGCTACCTCATTGACCGGCGACCTGACCCTGTCCATATTGTAGTTAACCAGTATATCCCTGAATGTCGCTGCCGGATCGAGACCGCGTTCCCGGCACACATGGCGAAACCAGCGTGAACCCGTTTCAACGTGACCGATCTCATCGGCGTATATTTTTTCCAGGATGACCACCGTTGCCGTGTCTCCGGTTTTCTGCAGGCGCGTAATCATGGCCGGCGTTACGTCCAGGCCGCGCGCCTCCAGCACGCGCGGCACCAATGCAAGGCGGACCAGCACATCATCTGTTGTCCGTGTTGCCATCTCCCAGAGTCCGTCATGCGCATCGAAATCACCATACTGGTAACCGAGCTCGTTCAGACGCGCTTGCAGCAGGCTGAAATGGACGGCCTCCTCTTCCGCGACAGTTACCCAGTCATGGTAGTACGCGTCCGGTAATCCACGAAAACGCAATACGGCATCCCATGCGAGGTTGATGGCATTAAATTCGATATGTGCAAGCGCATGTATAAATGCGGCGCGTCCTTCCCGGGTAGCCAGTTTTCTGTTCGGCAACCCGGAGTGATGCACCAGTAACGGCGCTGCCGGTCGTCCGGGTTCAGCCACCTCCACCGCTGCACATTCGGTATCCAGGCTGCAGGTACCCGCGCGTAACCGGCGGGCGGTGGCAAGCGTCTGCTCGACCTTTTCTGCTGGCAGGCCTGCCTCGAGGCAGGCGCGGCCGCATTCGAATAAATCAGTTGTCATAAGAATCACGTGATTGCTTCAGGGCGATAACGATATCCATAACATTGGTCCCGCTCGGGCCGGTCAGCAGCCGGTCACCGCTGGCCGCCAGGAATGTACCGGCATCGGCATTCGCCAGCGCGTCGCGTGCAACCAGGCCGTGTCGACTACCGCGCTGCACGCTATCTCCATCGATAATGGCGCCCGTCGCTACACTATTACCGTCGCGGCCGTCGGTCCCGGCGGCCAGCAACACGACCGGCAAACCTGTTATCGCCAGCTGGGCGGCGACTGCCAGTGCCAGCTGCTGGTTACGGCCACCGTCACCCGGCATGTCGGGCAATACCACCGTGGTTTCGCCACCCCACAGGTACAGGCCAGGCGGTGCCGTCTGCAGGTACTCCACAATACGTCCCGCGGCCGCGTGGACATCACCGGTTAACGGCTCAGCATATAGCATGGCATGATGCCCGCGTTGCGCAGCGGCTTCAACAATGGCCGCCAGTGCATCATGATTGGTCGCCACGATATGATGTTCGACAACCGGCAATGACGTATCCACTTCAACCCGCACGGGTAACAGGGATGACAACCAGCCAGGCAACTCCGGCAGCACCCCGGCAGGCGCCGGTGCAGGGTGCAGCAGGCCAGAACCGATAATGCCGACATCATTTGTTGGTACATCAGAGAGCAGCAGCGCGCACGCCTCGCGCTTCCCCAGATAGGCACGCAACTGACCACCCTTGATGCGTGACAGCAATGTCCGAACCCGGTTTGTCTGCGCAATATCGAAACCACTGCCGAGTAACCAGCGGTTGACCCGTTCAAGCTCCGGCAGGCCAATACCCTCGACCGGCACCTCCACCAGGCTGGACGTCCCGCCGGAAATCAGGAATAACAGGCGGCAGTCAACGGGTAATTCGTTGATAAACGCCAGCAGGCCTGCTCCGGCCGCGAGACTCCCGGGTCCCGGCACCGGATGCTCGGCAAAGTACTGCGTGATGTTTGCGCTGTCAGTGACATCGATGTCCGCCTGACCTGCCGGACTGATAACCAGGCCACTGACAAGCGCCTCCTGCAGCACCTCGGCAGCACCCGACGTCATGGCAACGGCCGCCTTGCCAATAGCGACAGTCGCGACCGGCCCTGGCAGCGGGTTTGCCAGCAGGTAACGGCTCACGCAGGCATGTCCGTGAACACGCTCAAGCGCCACCCTGAACAGCGAGACGAGTAACTCGCGCGCTTGAGCCGTCGTCATGGTGTTTTGGTCACACGGAAAGCTGCGACGGCAGTATCCGGATCACTCAGGAACGCAAGGCAGCCAGGCCACGCTCCAGGTCCTGTTGCAGATCTGTCAGTGATTCGAGGCCAACAGCCAGGCGCACCAACCCGTCTGAAATGCCGGCTTCAGTGCGCTGCTCGGGCGTCAGGCGCCCATGGGTTGTCGATGCCGGGTGAGTAATCGTACTTTTTGTATCACCAAGGTTGGCCGTTATGGAAAACACCTGAGTGGCGTCGATCAGTGACCATGCATCGCGCTGCCCGCCTTTCAGATCGAACGAAACAATACCGCCAGGACCACTTTGCTGGCGGTTGGCCAGCGCATGCTGCGGATGACTGGCAAGCCCCGGATGGTACACGCGCGCTACCGCAGGCTGTTGTTCCAGCCAGTGCGCCAGTTGCAGTGCGCTGTCGCTGTGCGCTTTCATGCGCAATGCGAGCGTCTCCAGGCCTTTCAGGAAGACCCAGGCGTTAAACGGACTCATGGTCGGTCCCGCCGTGCGCAGGAAACCATAGACATCCTTGCCCACACGCTCGGCATCGCCGACCACGGCACCACCAATGCAGCGCCCCTGCCCGTCCAGGTACTTGGTGGCCGAATGAATGACGATATCCGCGCCCAGTGCGAGTGGCTGCTGCAGGGCCGGCGTACAGAAACAGTTATCCACCACCAGCAAGGCATCATTCTCACGCGCCAATGCGGACAGGACCTGGATATCAGCCAGTGCTGTCAGCGGATTCGAGGGCGTCTCCAGGAACAGCAGCCGCGTCTCCGGACGCATGGCCGCTTCCCAGTCAGCCGGATTCTCCAGGCTGACGAAAGTGGTTTCTATGCCAAACCGGGCCAGGTAGGTCGAAAACAGCACCGTGGTGGTACCAAAAATACTCCGCGATGACACGATATGGTCACCCGCCTGTAACAGGCCGGCACAGGTCGCAAGAATGGCCGCCATGCCAGACGATGTGGCCACGCAGCGGTCACCGCCTTCAAGTGAAGCCAGCCGTTCTTCGAAGGTACGCACTGTCGGGTTGGTAAAGCGTGAATAAATATTACCGGGCTGGTCACCGGAAAAGCGCGCCGCCGCCTCGGCAGCGCTGCCGAAAACATAACTCGAGGTAGGAAAAATCGGTTCGGAATGTTCGCCCTCGGCGGTGCGGATCTGGCCGCTGCGTACCGCCCGGGTTTCAAAATCAAATTTATCGTATGACATTGCTTTTCCCCTGTCCGGCTCCTGTCGCCGGACACAAAAAAACCCGCTTCCAGACACGCGAAAGCAGGTGCAAACGCTTTAGCTGGATTTATCAGGCGCCCGCAAGCTGAAATCAAATCGGCGCATTTCTATCGAGACTAGTCGAGCGGCATTGAGCTGTCAACCGGGGGCCCCTGCTCAGGCCGTATTATGCATATCGATAACATCGTTATCCTTGTCGCGCCGGTCTTTCTTGGCTGCGTCACTGCGAGTTGCCTGCAGGGCGTTAAGATAGTCGCCACTTATATCGCCGGTAATATATTCGCCGGTAAATACTGACGCATCGAATGCCTTGATGTCCTTGTTCCATTTCCCGACAGCCTTGACGAGGTCTTCCATATCCTGGAAAACCAGCCAGTCAGCACCGATCTCGGCACCGACCTCCTCTTCAGTGCGACCTGCCGCAATCAGTTCACTACTGGAAGGCATATCGATACCGTACACGTTCTGGTAACGCACCGGCGGTGAGGCGGATGCAAAATACACTTTCTTCGCACCGGCCTCGCGCGCCATGTCGATAATCTGCGAAGACGTGGTACCCCGCACAATGGAATCATCCACCAGCAGGACTGTTTTGTCCCGGAATTCGAGATCGATGGCATTGAGCTTCTGGCGCACAGATTTCTTGCGCTGCTGCTGCCCGGGCATGATAAATGTCCGGCCGATGTAACGGTTTTTGATAAAGCCTTCCCGGTACTTCACGCCAAGATTATTGGCCAGTTGCAGCGCGGATGTGCGGCTGGTGTCGGGAATCGGGATCACGACATCAATATCATAATCAGGTCGCACGCGGCGAATCTTGTCGGCCAGTTTGTCGCCCATCCTGAGACGCGCCTTGTAGACCGAAATATTGTCGATAATCGAATCCGGCCGGGCAAGGTAGACATACTCGAAAATACACGGCGAGATACTGGGATTTTCGGCGCACTGCCGCTTGTGCAGCTTGCCATCGAGCGTGACGAATACCGCTTCGCCAGGCGCGACATCGCCGATCAGTTCGTAGCCGAGCACATCCAGCGCAACACTTTCGGAGGCCATGATGTAGTTGGTACCTTCGGGCGTAACACGCTTGCCGTATACGACCGGGCGAATGCCGTGCGGATCCCGGAAAGCGACCACACCGTAACCGGTAATCATGGCAACAGCCGCGTAAGCACCGCGACAACGTTTATGTACGCCGCTGATGGCACTGAATACGTCATTAACGTCCATTCTGAGTTTGCCGCGCTGCTGCAATTCATGGGCAAAAACATTCAGCAGTACTTCGGAATCCGAATCCGTATTGATCTGGCGCAGGTCTTCCTGGAACAATTCCTGTTTCAGCTTGTTGACGTTGGTCAGGTTACCGTTATGCGCCAGGCTGATGCCGTAGGGTGAGTTGACATAAAACGGCTGCGCTTCCGCCGAGCTCTCGCAGCCGGCTGTCGGGTAGCGAACGTGGCCAATGCCCATATTGCCGTGCAGACGCAGCATGTGCCGCGTGTGGAAAACATCGCGTACCAGGCCATTATTCTTGCGCAGATGCAGACGCTCACCATCACTGGTAATAATTCCTGCCGCATCCTGGCCACGATGCTGCAGCACGGTCAAACCATCATAGAGCGACTGGTTAACCGGACTGTGGGCAACAATGCCGATAATCCCGCACATAAGCGTTACCGAAAGGTGATTGCCGTAACCTCAGGCGTAGGTGATGTTATCCGCGATCTCGCCTGGCAGAAAATTACGCATCCACATGGCGAACTCTTCAAAATAGCCAAGAAATTGCGAATCCTGCCACCAGGGGTCCTGCGGGAACGGGGTAAGCCCGGCCAGCAGCACCAGTATCGCGACGATCACACCGCCACGGGCGATGCCGAACACTATTCCAAGCAGCTTGTCGGTACCGGTCAGCCCGGTACGCGAAACGAGTTTACCGGCAAGAAAATTGACCACGGCACCCAGCAGTAACACGCAAATAAAGAGTATGCCGAACGCGGTGATTTTTTGCGCCGACACTAGGTCGATCCACTGCGACAACCAGGCGGCCAGTTCTTCGTAAAAGGTCATCGCCACCCAGAGTGCAACCAGCCATGTCGCCAGGGCAACCGCCTCCTTGACGAATCCGCGAAACAGACTGAGAACTGCTGAAAGCACTATCAGCGCAAGAATAACCACATCAATCCAGGCAATTGCCATGTTCACCTCAAGAGACCCGATAAGTGGTCTGTTCCTGCCAACGGTTTGGTAATATTGTTCATTTTAGCAGATATCAATTGCACTCGGCCATGTCATTATTTGTCCTTGCCAGGGCCAATCTCGATAATAATGCCTTTCAGCTGTTGCTTTGCAGCGAGTAATTTCTGCAGCTTCTCTGCTTGCGGGCGCGTCTTCGAGGGGCCGACCAGTACCCGGTAGCCGGTCACCTGCCCGGTTTTGACCGATTGCCGGTGGGCCGGCTGCCCGTCTGCCCGCAGTCGATCGCGCAGCCGGTCAGCGTTGTCGGACTGGCTGAAACTGCCAACCTGCACATACCATCCTGTGACCAGCGTCTGTTTTTCGCTGGTCGGCGCTGGTGCCTTTACAACCGGACGGGGTGCTGGTGCGGCTGGCGGCTCGGGCACCGTGGCCGGAATGGCAGCATCATCCCCGCCAGACTGCGGTTTTTCTTCCGCCGCTACAGGCATCGGCAATGGTAACTCGGCCGGTTCACTGTAGCCGAGATCCGGCGGCTCGGGAATTGTGTGGTCACGAGGCGCCCATTCATCACGGGGGCCCTCAAGAATGACCGGCACAAAAATAACCGCTAGCGAGACGAGGACGACAGCCCCGATGAGACGTTGTTTCAATTTCTGATCCATGGATATTCCGGTAATCGCGCGGCTGAAACTATACCCGACTTGCCAGTGCCTCCGCTACGGACAGAAACGAACCGGTTATCACGATGCGATCATCGGTGGCGGCATACTTGCCGGCAAAATCAACCGCCGCAGTCACCGAATCAAAGTATTCGGCTTTCCCCGTAATGTCCGGCACGCTCACCCAGCTGGGCTGACGAAAGACCCCGTGGGCCAGGCAACGAGGCAAGACACAATTTATCGATATAGTCCGCAAGAACCGCCACAAATGCCGCTACATCCTTGTCATCAAGCATACCCAGCACCAGCCAGGTTTCACCGCGGACCGGATTATCTTGCAGGAACCGGCAAGTTGTCGTGCACTTTCGAGGTTGTGGGCGACATCCAGTACCTGTTGCACCGGCCCCGGTACAACCTGGCAACGGCCGCTCAGCTCGACTGACTGTAACCCGGCTGATATTGCCTCGGCAGACACCGGGCAGCGTGCCTGCAGGGTAGCAATCACCATCAATGCTCCGGCGGCATTTTCCAGCTGGTGCTGCCCGGCCAGTGCAGGCCGGGGTAATTGCTCGAGCCGCTGATTGCCGGCCACCCAGGCCCAGGTTTCGCCGATCGACTCACAACTGAAATGTTCACCCAGCGCATACCAGGCAGCACCGGTTGAACGGGCCGTTATTTCCAGGCTTTCGGGTGGGCGGGGATCGGAACAAACAGCCGGTCGAGCACGACGGAAAATTCCTGCCTTCTCACGCGCCGATCGACTCGCGGTCGGTGCCGAGCCACTGACTGTGGTCGATACCGATCGAAGTCACCAGTGACGCATCGGCATCGATGATATTCACGGCATCCAGCCGCCCACCCATACCAACTTCAAGCAGCAGGATGTCGGGGTTCTTCGACCTGAAAATATCGAGCGCCGCCAGGGTGCCGAACTCGAAATAGGTCAGTGAAATGTCACCCCGTGCCACATCAATCTTCTCGAATGCCGCGCACAGACTCGCATCGTCAGCCGGAACACCGTCGCAGCGGATCCGTTCGTTGTAGATCAGCAAGTGGGGAGAGGTATAGACACCGGTGTGGAACCCGGCTGCCCGGTAGATGCTATCCAGCATGGCGACACTGGAGCCCTTGCCGTTGGTCCCGGCAACCGTTATGACTGTTGCATCGGGATGTGTCAGCCCGAGCCGGGCAGCCACTTCACCGACACGTTCCAGGCCGAGATCGACCGGGTCAGGATGAAGCGTCTCCTGCCAGTCGAGCCAATCGTGTAAATTATCGAAACGAGCCAATGCGCGGGAAATTACCGTCTGGTCAGGACGCCGCCGACTGTTGCGTCAGCATACCCAGCAGATTGGCAACCCGGTCACTCATTTCGCGGCGATCGATAATCATGTCGATGGCGCCATGCTCAAGCAGAAACTCGCTGCGCTGGAATCCCTCGGGCAAGGTTTCACGAACAGTTTGCTCGATCACCCGCGGTCCGGCAAAACCGATCAACGCCTTCGGTTCCGCGATATTGATATCGCCCAGCATGGCGAAACTGGCAGACACACCACCCATGGTCGGGTCCGTCAGCACGGAAATAAACGGGATCCCCGCCTCCGACATCCGGGCGAGCACTGCGCTGGTCTTGGCCATTTGCATCAGCGAAAACAAGGCCTCCTGCATACGTGCGCCACCGCTGGCCGAAAAGCAGATGAGCGGCCGTTTTTCCTTAAGGCACAGCTCAGCCGCCCGCACGAAGCGCTCGCCGACCACTGCGCCCATTGAACCGCCCATAAAGCGAAATTCAAAGGCAACGGCGACCACCGGGAGACCCTTCAGGGTGCCGCGCATGGCGATCAGTGCATCTTTCTCGCCGGTGGCCTTCTGCGCCGCGTTAAGACGGTCGCGGTATTTCTTGCTGTCCCTGAATTTCAGGACATCGACCGGCTCCAGCGTGGCGCCGATCTCTTCCGTTGAACCATCATCAAGGAACTGGCTCAGGCGCAAACGCGCACCGATTCTCATGTGATGACTGCACTTGGGACAGACGTCGTGGTTTCGCTCCAGCTCGGAACGGTACAGAACTGCGCTGCAACCATCACATTTGACCCACAGGCCTTCCGGCACCGTGCGCTTGTTGCCGCCGACGGTACGAATCTTCGAGGGTACGAGTTTGCTAAACCAGCTCATGAGTGGAATTGTACATGGTCTGCCTGAACAGATAAAACCACATCATCCGGCTGCATCAATGGCCGCACGCATACCGGCAAGTGTCTCGATCAGCGCCGGCGCAATCGCCTCGGGCCGGTCGGCCAGCTCGGCAATCCGGTTAACCAGTACGCTACCGACCACCACAGCGTCCGCGATCCGGGCAACCTGCGCGGCCGACTCGGGATCCCTGATGCCGAAACCCACACCAATCGGCAGGCTTGTGTGTTTGCGCAACTCCTCGAGCTTGGCAGCGACTGACGCCACATCCAGCCGGTTCGCGCCGGTCACGCCCTTGAATGAGACGTAGTACAGGAAGCCGCTGGCCGACTCGCCCACCAGCTGCATGCGGTGCGCATTACTGGTTGGCGCCAGCAGGAAAATCGTGTCGATGTGATGGGCCTGCAAAGCTGCCGCCAGGTCACCCGCCTCTTCCGGCGGCATATCCACCGTCAGTACACCATCAACACCGGCATCAGCCGCCGCCGTTGGCAAAATCCTGGTAACCCCAGACTTCAATCGGGTTCAGGTAGCCCATCAGGATTATCGGTGTGTTCGCATCCTGCTGACGAAATTCACGCACCATGTCCAGCACCTGGTGCAGGGTCACGTGGTGCGCCAGCGCACGCTCACAGGCGGCCTGGATAACCGGCCCGTCAGCCATGGGATCCGAAAACGGCACGCCGAGCTCGAGCAGGTCGGCACCGGCAGAAACCAGCGCATGCAGCAGCGAGACGGTCAGATCCGGCTGCGGATCACCGGCAGTAATGTAGGGGATCAGCGCCTTGCGCTGCTGTTTTTTCAGCTCTGAAAAACGCGTTTCAATGCGGCTCATACTTCGATACCTTCCAGAGCGGCAATAGTATTTACATCCTTGTCACCACGTCCCGAGAGATTTACCACAATGGTTTGGTCCGGTTTCATTGTCGGCTGCCAGTTTCATTGTGTAGGCCACGGCGTGACTTGATTCCAGCGCCGGCAGAATGCCCTCGCTGCGGGTCAACAGGTGAAAAGCCTGCAACGCTTCCGTGTCTGTCACCGCGACGTAGTTGGCACGGCCGGTATCCTTGAGCCAGGCATGCTCGGGTCCGACACCGGGATAATCCAGGCCTGCCGATACCGAATGGGTTTCGATAATCTGCCCGTCGTTATCTTCCATCAGGTAGGTTCGATTGCCGTGCAGCACGCCCGGCTTGCCGGCGCACAGCGGCGCGGCATGCCGACCGGTCTCGAGTCCGTCACCGGCTGCCTCGACGCCGTACATTTGCACATCGCTATCATCGATAAACGGATAGAACAGGCCGATGGCATTCGATCCGCCACCGACACATGCAACCAGGGCGTCCGGCAAACGCCCGGTCATTTCCATCACCTGGTGACGCGCTTCGCGGCCGATCACGGCCTGGAAATCACGCACCATGGCCGGATACGGATGCGGACCGGCGACCGTACCGATGATATAAAACGTGTTATCGACATTCGTCACCCAGTCACGCATGGCCTCGTTAAGGGCATCTTTCAGGGTCCTGGAGCCGGAATTGACGGCAACCACCTCGGCACCCAGCAGGCGCATCCGGTAAACATTCGGTGCCTGACGATGAATGTCTTCCTCGCCCATGTACACCACGCACTCCAGGCCGAGGCGCGCGGCGACCGTGGCCGATGCCACACCGTGCTGGCCGGCACCGGTTTCGGCAATAATGCGCTGCTTGCCCATACGCTTTGCCAACAGGGCCTGCCCGACCGTGTTGTTGATCTTGTGGGCGCCGGTATGGTTAAGGTCTTCCCGTTTCAGGTAGATCCGTGCGCCGCCGGCCTGTGCGGTCAGCCGCTCGGCAAAGTACAACGGCGATGGCCGACCCACATAGTGCGCAAGATCCGCATCGAGTTCCGCCACGAAATCCGGGTCCTGCATGTATTTCCGGTACGCCTCGTCCAGCTCTTCCAGTGGCGGCATCAGTGTTTCCGCGACAAAGCGGCCACCGTAAACACCGAAATGACCTGACTCGTCGGGCAGTGCACCTGCTTGCGGGCTGTCAGCCCTGTTATTGTGTTCCACCGCTTTCCACTCCTGTCATGAATTCATTTATCAATTTGGCCGACTTGATACCGGGCGCCGATTCCACGCCGCTACTGACATCAACGCCGTACGGCCCGATCCGGATGACTGCCTCGCTGACATTCTCCGCGGTAAGCCCGCCGGCCAGGATGAGCGGTCGGCCGGTATCCGCCGGCACATGGCGCCAGTCGAATGTTTCACCCCCGCCGCCGTGAGTATGTGGCTGCCATGCATCCAGCAGAAAGCCGGTCGCGTCCGGGTAAGCATCCATGACATTGCGCAGGTCGGTATCTGCCCGCATGGCGACGGACTTGATAAACGGCATACCCCACTGCGCGCAGTCGGCATTGCGTTCACTGCCATGGAATTGCAGCAGGCCCAACGGCACCTGCTCCAGTATTGACCGGATTGTATCAGGCGCGGCATTGACGAACAGGCCGGTAACCGTCACAAACGGCGCCAGCGTCAGTGCGATACTCCGGGCCATGGCCGTTTCAATATAGCGCGGGCTGTCCGGGTAAAACACCAGGCCAATAGCATCGGCACCACTGGCGACAACCGCCTGGGCATCCTCACGACGGGTGATCCCGCATATCTTTACCCGGGTACGCATGGGTTACTCGATCCTGTCTCAAACAGATTGATAATGTAACAGAATCACGCTGCCAGGGTGACCCGGCAGCGCTAGCCGAATACCGGCAGATAAGGCTCGCCGGGCAGACTGAAGGCTGGTTCGTAGCTTACGTTGACCAGGTAGAGCCCGCCGGGCGGTGCGTTCACGCCGCTGAGTGTGCGGTCCCGTGATGCCAGCACGTCAGCCGCCCAGCCAACCGGCTGCTCGCCACGGCCAATGGCCAGCAGCACACCGGCAATGCAGCGCACCATGTGGTGCAGAAATGCATTGGCTTCAACATCGATATAAATGCAGTTCCCCGACCGGGTGACATCAAGCCGGTAAATTTCACGGCGGGGACTTTTCGCCTGGCAGGCCGCTGCCCGGAACGCGGTAAAGTCATGTTCGCCGAGCAGCGCCAGCGCTGCCGTTTGCATACTGTCGTGGTCAAGCGGCTGGCACTCATGACATACACGGCGTTGCAAAACCGCGCTGGCAACCGGTCTGTTCAGAATGACATATCGGTAAAGCCTGCGGCGCGCCGAGAAGCGCGCATGGAATTGTTCATCAACCGGCATGGCCCATTGCACCCGGATGTCATGCGGCAGGTTGGCGTTGACGCCCTTCACCCAGTTGGTATCACTGCGCACGGCCGTGGTGTCGAAGTGAATGACCTGGCAGGTAGCATGCACGCCAGTGTCCGTTCGCCCGGCACAGACGACCTGGACTGCGTGGTTAGCGACCACGGAGATACCCTGCTCCACACACGCCTGGACGGTCGCCCCCTCGGTCTGACGCTGCCAGCCAAAGTAGGCAGACCCGTCATACTCGATACCAAGCGCGATTCTCATGTCATTAAAGCGGGTTCGATTACGTCCGGGAATACGCGCATAGCCAGTGTGCAACTCGAGTACAGGAATTAATAACCCCGGAATGAAAACGTTCCCGCATGGCGGGAACGTATTGTTCGATCATAAACCGCCGTCGGCGGCAGGCTGTCAGGCAAGTTTGGAAATAATACTCTCAGCTTCCTCTTTCTGCTCTGTATTACCTTCCTGGATAACCTCACCAAGTATACTGCGCGCGCTGTCCTGGTCGTCCATGTCGATATAGGCACGGGCAAGATCCAGCTTGGTGGTGACCTCATCATCGGCTTCCAGCAGGCCTTCGCCGGCATCCTCTTCTTCATCGTCACCGGTATTAAGTGTGAATTCGATGGTGTTTGAATCTTCCATTGGTGCATCTTCTTCGAGTCCCGACAGGTCCATATCGAAATCGGTCTCGTCAGCAGACACCTGTTCGTCACCCCCATAAAGCGTGTTTTGCGGTGACATGGATACACCCATGGCAGCGACCTTTTGCCAGTTGACATTGTCTTTGCCGAACATTTCATGGAAGGCAGTCGCCGCCTGGTCAAACGCAACGGCATTGCCGCCGGAATGGTAAACCTCCAGCAATTTCAGTCGTGCCTCCACATTTTCGGGACGCGACTGCAGGGCTGCCAGCAACACATCTTCCGCCTGCTGTATCCGTCCATATGCAAGGTAGACATCCGCCTCTGTAACCGGATCGCTGTCTGCCTCGTTTTCGACTTCCGGTGCAAACTCGTTATCTATCTCCGGCGCAGACTCATTGACTGACACCTCCGCAACTGACCGGTCGTTTTCACGGGCGGTAACCGCGGCCAGTTGCCGCTCCATTGTCAAATCATCATCGAGAATCCCGGCGCCTGACCGGGCACGGGTCGATGCCCACACAAATCCACCCAGAAACATTGCTACCAGCACACCCAGTCCGGCCAGCAAGGGATTTTCCATCAGGCGATTGACCAGCCCGTTCGGCTTCTCCGTGAGCCCGGTCGCGCCTGTCTCGGCAGTTTCAGCCACTACTGTCGCCGCCTCACTTCCGCCTCAGCAGACTCTTCGACGCCGGACTCCACCTCGCCTGCCGTATCAGACATGATGTCTTCCACAACTGCGAGTGCCTCTTCTTCCGGCAGGCCCTCTTCGGCGCCCAGTGTTTGCTGCAACCTGGCAAGCTCGTCATCCTTGAGCTCCAGCAGGCGCTTCATGGTCGTTATCTGTTCTTCCAGCTCACCGACACGTGACTGCAATTCCCTGGACTGCGCACGTTCAGCGACAACCTCTTCGGTGGCCAGCGCCAGTTGCTGCTGGACACCCTTTTCTCCGGGAGCCGCTTCACCTGTTGCCGGAACACCCGGCAGCGCATCGCCGCTGACTGCATCTGTTTCCGGCGCCATCAGCTGCAAACGCGATTCACCTTGTGCCTCCTCGACTGCAACGGCGGCGCTTGCCTCGATCTCTGACTGCTCAGCCGCCGGGGCCTCTGCTACAGGCGCAGGCGGGCGAGCGTTCGCAGATTTCCATTCTTCAAACTGGCGGCGCCGATTCGGCACGTGCCGCACGTGAACTCATCGACAGAATATCGTCACGCGTCGGCACGGTCAGCGTCACGCCTCTGCGCAGGCGGTTTATATTGTTACCATCGAACGCATGCGGGTTGGCGCGCTGCAGGGCCAGCATGACCTGTTCAATCGAGATTTCACGATCCGGACGAACCCGCTCAGCAATCGACCAGAGGGTTTCACTGCGGCGAATCGGTCCGTAATCACCGGTGACCGGTGCCGGTGCCACATTGACAGTTGCCGGCGCGGCAACAGGTTGCTGGACAGGCGTTGCAACGGGGGGCCGGGTTACCGGCCTCGGTGCAGGTGCCGCGCGGGTCACCGGGGCCACCGGAACCGCCGGTGTCGCCGGCATGGTGACGGGCGGGTCGACCAGGACGGTGTACTGGCGCAGCAGGCGACCACGCGACCAGTCCAGCTCCAGCATAAATTCAAGGTAGGGCTCACGCACCAGCGAGTCACTGCTGATCCGCACGACCGGCTTGCCGGCTGCATTCTTTTCAATAGTGAAGCGGAAATCGGCCAGGATTGCGGCCTTGGACAGGCCTGCGCGGGCATGATCATCAAGGGATGCCAGCGATACGTCAATATCATCGATGTCTGCCGCACTCGCTGATGTCAATTCGATGACTGCATCCATCGGCTGGTTGAGCGCGGACCGCATATCAATATCACCCAGTCCGAGTGCGAATACCTGCGCGGAAAGCGTGGCAAGCAGCAGTGCTGTCACGACAGCCGTTTTTCTGAACATTCCTTATATCCCCTTCATTTCAGGTTGAGCTGCGAATCAGGTGCCAGGATGCTGCTGGATTGGCTGCAGACTATAGCCTAGAAATAGTCTTTCACCAATATTTCAGCTATCTGGATGCTGTTTAGGGCGGCACCCTTGCGCACGTTATCGGCGACGACCCACATGTCTAAACCCCTGGGATGTGAGATATCGTCACGAATTCGCCCCACGTAAACCGGGTCATGCGTCGCCCCCTCGGTGACAGCTGTCGGATAACCGCCGTCACAGCGGCCATCCATGACCACGACGCCGGGCGCTTTTTCCAGCAATTTGCGCGCGTCATCAGCAGACAGCTTGTCACGTGTCTCGATATGCACCGCCTCCGAATGACCATAGAACACCGGCACCCGAACTGCTGTTGGATTCACGCGGATCGAGTCGTCGCCCATGATCTTGTGCGTTTCCCACACCATTTTCATTTCTTCCTTGGTGTAGCCGTTGTCCATGAACACATCGATATGCGGCAACACATTAAACGCGATCTGCTTCGGATACACCTTTGCCTCGACCGATTTGCCGTTCAGCAGACCGGCCGTCTGTCCGGCCAGTTCCTTGATCGCATCCTTGCCGGTGCCGGAAACAGCCTGGTAGGTACAGACATTAATGCGTTCGATGCCGACCGCATCCTGAATCGGTTTAAGGGCAACCAGCATCTGGATAGTGGAGCAGTTCGGGTTGGCAATGATGCCGTGGCGTTTGTAATCGGCAATGGCTTCAGGATTTACTTCCGGAACCACCAGCGGAATCTCGTCGTTGTAACGAAACTGCGAGGTATTATCCACCACGACACAACCGGCAGCGGCTGCAATCGGCGCGTACTTTTCCGAAATCGATGCGCCGGCAGAAAACAGTCCGATCCTTACCTTGCTGAAATCGAAACCATCCAGGTCCTCAACCAGCAGGTGAGTACCGCGAAAGGGAATTCGCTTGCCGGCCGAGCGAGCGCTGGCAAGCGGGTAAACCTTGCCCACCGGAAACTTGCGCTGTTCCAGTATCTCCAGCATGGTTTCACCGACCGCTCCGGTTGCCCCGACCACTGCTACATCATATGTATCTGACATTTTCCACTACCTGTTGACTGTGTATTTACTGCAATTCACGCAGTGATGCTATAACAGCGTCACCCATTGCGGCCGTACCGACCACCTGCCCGCCATCCGCGGCAATATCCGGTGTGCGCAGCCCCTTGTCCAGCACATGACCGACAGCCGTCTCGATATGGTTCGCAAGATCCGCACGGTCAAGGCTGTAACGCAGCATCATCGCAACCGACAAAATGGTCGCCAGCGGGTTAGCCACGCCCTGTCCGGCGATATCCGGCGCAGACCCATGGATTGGCTCGTACATCCCCTTGCCATTCTTATCAAGTGAAGCTGATGGCAGCATGCCGATCGAACCGGTCAGCATGGCGGCGGCGTCGGACAGGATATCACCGAACATGTTACCCGTTACCATGACATCAAACTGTTTGGGTGCGCGCACCAGTTGCATGGCGGCATTGTCCACGTACATGTGCGACAACGCCACATCCGGATACTCGCCGGCAAGCCGGTTCATGACTTCGCGCCACAACTCGCTGCATTCCAGTACGTTTGCCTTGTCCACCGAACACAGCCGCCCGTCACGTTTCTGCGCAATAGTGAACGCCGAACGCCCGATTCGCTCGATCTCGCTTTCACTGTAAACCAGCGTATTGAAGCCTTCTTTCTGACCATCCTCGCGGATACGAATACCGCGCGGCTGGCCAAAATATATGCCGCCGGTCAATTCGCGCACGATCATAAGATCCAGCCCGCTGACGACTTCCGGTTTAAGCGTCGATGCATCGGCCAGTTGCGGGTACAGGATTGCCGGACGCAGGTTGGAAAACAGTTCCAGCTCGGCACGCAATCCCAGCAAACCCTGTTCCGGGCGCAGCGCGCGGTCCAGCCCGTCCCATTGTGGCCCACCGACAGACCCCAGCAGGATGGCATCGGCAGCACGCACGACAGCCAGCGTGCTGGCAGGCAACGGATGTCCCTCTGCCTCATATGCAGCGCCACCGACATGGGCATGTACCAGTTCCGCCTGGAAACCAAATCCAGTCGAGAGTTCCACCAGCACCTTCTCGGCCTCGGCGACGATCTCCGGACCGATCCCGTCGCCGGGTAATATTGCTATATTATTTGTCATATCATGTACTTATTGGATATTCATGTCACTGATTGTTAAATAGCCACGGAGCAGCCTGCCGACGCCTGTCCTCGAATGCACGAATGGCATCAGCATGCTGCAGGGTAAGACCGATATCGTCGAGTCCGCGTAGCAGGCAATCCTTGCGAAACGGGTCAATTTCAAAGCTGATTGCATCCAGCCCCGGCGCCTCGATGCGCTGCGCCTGCAAATCAACCACCAGCGCATACCCCGGTGTTGCAGTTGTTGCCGCAAACAGCGCGTCCACGGTTGCTGCCGGCAAAACGATCGGGAGCACACCGTTTTTTAAACAGTTATTGAAAAAGATATCTGCAAAAGACGGCGCAATAACGACACGGAAACCATAATCCAGCAGCGCCCACACGGCATGTTCGCGTGACGAGCCGCAACCGAAGTTCTCGCGACCCAGCAAAATGCCGGCATCCCGGTAGCGCGCCTGGTTAAGCACGAAATCCGGGTTAAGCGGGCGGCCGCTATTATCCCTGCCCGGCTCGCCGTGATCGAGATAACGCCACTCGTCGAACAGGTTCGGCCCGAAGCCGCTGCGCTGTATCGATTTCAGAAACTGCTTGGGAATGATTGCGTCGGTATCGACATTGGGTCGATCCAGTGGCGCGACGATTCCTGTAAGGGTGTCGAATTTATCCATCCCGGTTACCTGCCGGCCGTCAGGCCGATTCCTCACTCACATCGGCAAAGTGGCCTTTAACGGCCGCGATTGCGGCCATTGCCGGACTGACGAGATGTGTACGACCACCCTGCCCCTGGCGACCCTCGAAATTCCGGTTGGACGTTGACGCACAGCGCTCGCCAGCCTGCAGGCGGTCCGCATTCATTGCCAGGCACATCGAACAACCCGGTTCACGCCACTCAAATCCCGCTTCAAGAAACAGGGTATGCAACCCTTCTGCCTCGGCCTGTTGTTTGACCAGTCCGGAACCCGGCACAACCAGCGCCTGCTTGATGCCTGCGTGCACCGAGCGACCGCGTATCACGCTGGCGGCCGCGCGCAAATCCTCGATGCGCGCATTGGTGCAGGAGCCGATGAACACATGATCGGGACGAATCGACGTAATTGGCGTACCCGGCTGCAAGTCCATGTAAGCCAGCGCCTTGCGCATGCCCTCGCGCCTGACACTGTCCGGCTCGCTGTCCGGATCCGGCACCACACCGTCAATGCCGGTCACCATCTCCGGTGACGTACCCCAGGTCACCTGCGGCACCAGGCTGGTCGCATCCAGTGACACGGTTCGATCGAATGACGGCATCGTCATCACTGTGCAGGTCACGCCAGCCAGACACGGCCTGTTCCCATTGCGCACCGCTCGGCGCATAGGGACGTCCGGCAACGTAATCAATCGTGGTGTCGTCAACCGCGACCATACCGGCCCGCGCGCCTGCCTCGATAGCCATATTGCAGACCGTCATGCGCCCTTCCATACTGAGAGAGCGCATGGCAGTGCCGGCAAACTCAATGGAATAACCGGTCCCACCGGCCGTGCCGATCCGCCCGATGACGGCCAGCACGATGTCCTTGGCCGACACGCCGGGCGCCAGCGCACCATCCACACGTATCAACAGGCTGCCGGTTTTCTTCAGAATCAGGCATTGCGTCGCCAGCACATGTTCAACATCGGACGTACCGATGCCGAATGCCAGCGCACCAAACGCACCATGCGTGGAAGTATGCGAATCACCGCACACCACGGTCATGCCCGGCAACGTGGCGCCCTGTTCGGGACCAATCACGTGCACGATGCCCTGGCGCGGGTCGAGCATGGTGAATTCCGTAATGCCGTACTCGACACAGTTGCGGTCGAGTGTTTCAACCTGCACACGCGAGACCGGGTCGGCAATCCCGGCGCGCCGATCGGTGGTCGGCACATTATGGTCAGGCACAGCCAGGATCGAACCGGCACGCCACGGCTGGCGGCCGGCCAGGCGCAGGCCTTCAAACGCCTGCGGTGATGTCACCTCGTGCACCAGGTGGCGGTCGATATAGATCAACGCCGTACCATCATCATCCTGGCGAACAAGATGTGAATCCCAGAGTTTGTCGTACAGGGTCTTGCCAGACATCAGTTGCAGTACTCGATCGATCAGGGAAAAGATTAATTATATTAGGATAGGCTGAATGAAGCTATCCACGGTTATGTATTTCGCCGACGGGCCGGATGCCAAAATAAACCACGGCGACAGCGGCCAGACTGATACCCGCCGCCATCAGGTACATGGCCTGTGGACCCATGCCCGTCCAGAGGTAACCGCTAACCAGGCTGCCAACAGCGCCACCCGCACCGAAACTCACGCTGCTGTAGAGCGCCTGTCCGCGCCCCTGGTGAGCACCGGTGAAGAGCGAGTGAATCATGAAAATGGCCACGGCGTGATACAGGCCAAAACTGGCGGCATGCAGCGTCTGGGCAAACACGATCACCGCAGGTTGATCGACAAATCCGGCGATCAACAACCAGCGCAGCAGGGTCAGCGTCACCGCAACCAGCAACAGGCGTCGGGCGCCGAAGCGTGGCAGCAACACCGGCATGACGAGAAACACGCCGATTTCCGCCACCACACCCAGTGCCCACAACTGACCGATGACGGCCGTGGTGTAGCCGGCATCCTCGAGGTACAGGGTATAGAAGGCGTAATAGGGTCCATGGCTGGCCTGCACCAGGAAGCAGACGCACAACAGGGACAGCACCAGCGGGCGCCGCAGAACATGCAACAGCGGCGCCTGGTCGAGCGGCAAATGCCCGGCCGCCGACTCTGGCACGCTGAGGCTTCCCAGCCAGATAAACGCGAACAACGCCAGCACGATCACGGGCAGCAGCCCCGCGCCCCACCGGTCGAGCACGGGCCCGAGCAGCGCCACCGCGAGAATAAAGCCCACTGACCCCCATAGACGGATACCGCTGTAGCGGTGTGTTTCCTCGCCGAGGTGATTCATGGTGGTTGCCTCGAACTGTGGCAGCGAGGCATTCCAGAAAAAACTGAACGCGGCCATCACACCGACCAGCCACCAGAAACCGCTACCGAGAAACACGCCGGCAAACGTCAGCACGGCCAGCAGCGAGGTAACCCGCACGGTTGCCATGCGATTACCCGTGTGATCGGCAATCCACCCCCACACGTTGGGCGCCACGACCTTGGTGGCCAGCAGAATGGCGATCAACTGACCGATCTGGGTGACATCGAAGCCAAGCGATTTAAGATACAGGCCCCAGTACGGGACCAGCGCGCCCAGTGAGGCGAAATAGAACAGGTAGAAACCGGACAGTCGCCAGTAAATCATGGCATCACGTAATGCGGTGATGACGGCAGGCGATCAGTCAGCTGCGCTGGGTGGTACAACAGGCGTTTGCGAGGTGACATCCATATTCTGTGCCCGCTGGCGCAGTACGTGGTCCATCAGGACGATGGCCAGCATGGCCTCGGCAATCGGTGTTGCGCGAATACCGACACAGGGATCATGGCGGCCGGTGGTCACGATTTCGACCGGCTTGCCGTTGATGTCAATGGTCTTGCCGGGAATCCGGATACTCGAGGTCGGCTTCAGTGCAATGCTCGCAAGGATGTCCTGGCCGCTGGAAATTCCGCCCAGCACGCCACCGGCGTGGTTACCGATAAACCCGGCCGGCGTCAGCTCGTCGCGATGCACGGTGCCTTTCTGCGTCACACTGTCAAAGCCGGCACCGATCTCCACACCCTTGACGGCATTGATACTCATGAGGGCATGCGCCAGCTCGGCATCAAGCCGGTCGAAAATCGGTTCGCCCAGACCTGGCGGCACGCCACTGGCCACCACATTGATACGGGCACCAATGGAGTCGCCTTCCTTGCGCAGGGCGTCCATATAGGTCTCCAGCTCCTCAACCCGTGACGGATCGGGACAGAAGAAGGGATTTTGCTCGACGGCAGACCAGTCCTTCAATGCCAGCTCGATCGGGCCGAGCTGCGCAAGGTAGCCACGAATCTGTATTCCGTAACGCACGCGCAGGTACTTGCGCGCAATGGCGCCGGCCGCCACCCGCATGGCCGTTTCACGCGCGGAAGACCGCCCGCCACCGCGGTAATCACGCATGCCATATTTTTGCTGATAGGTGTAGTCGGCATGCCCGGGACGAAAACGGTCCATGATTTTCGAGTAATCCTTCGAGCGCTGGTCGGTGTTGTGAATAATCATGCCGATAGGCGCGCCGGTGGTGCGCCCCTCGAAAACACCGGACAGTATCTGCACCTCATCGGACTCGCGACGCTGCGTGGTATGACGGGATTTCCCGGGCTTGCGACGGTCCAGGTCGCCCTGCAGGTCGTCAGTGGACAGTTCCAGCCCGGGCGGACAACCGTCGACAATACAACCGAGTGCCGGTCCGTGGCTCTCGCCAAAGCCGGTTACCGTGAAAAGCTTACCGATAGAGTTACCTGACATTCGGCCATTGTAACCACTCAGGCCAGCCGGTTGCACTATCCAGCCAAACAAAATGGTCTTTAACGGGTTTGTGAGCGACGTCGCCCTGTTTCCAACGCGGTTACTAAAGGAGATTGCCGGACGACCGATAGGCTTCCTGTAGCTGTATTATTTCGACCCTGGAGATGAATCGTGTCACAATCGCTCGCAACCAAAGGGAACCAGGTCGGCAATTACCTGGGACACCCGATAGCTGAAAAAATCACCACACGCAATTGCACCTATGTATTCGATCGTATCGCTGAAAATATTGATGGCGAGTTTCCGCTCAGCCAGCTAAACAAGGACGAACTGTTGATCAGGCCTGGCCTGATTTACCGCCCGGACAAATAGGCCGCAACGGCTTCAGTCTGCGTCAATCGCCAGGCCCATCCGGTGGGTCTGGTTGATATCATAAAAAAGCCGGATGCACGGCAAGTCCTGCTCCGTGTGCTGTTTCACAATGCGCATCAGGGGCAGATCCTGGCGTCCGAACTGATAGGTTCCATTGCGCATGGCGTCGCGCATTTCACGCAACTCCCGCAGCAACACCTCAACATAGCCAAGATTCGCATCGATCTCATCGACATCGAAGTTCGACGCCTCGATAATATCTTCAAGCTCGTCAATCGCCTGTTTTACCAGCGTGGCGTACTCTTCCCCGGTCCTGGGCCTGCTACTCATACTGATACATACTACCGTTCATTCATTGCCCGGTGGCGGCCGCCTCGAATACCGGCTGGTATTCAAGTAATTGCGCGTGATCGAGCAAAAACACGCCCTCGCCACCATACTCGAATTCGAGCCAGACAAAGGGTATCGCAGGGAATCGCTCGATCAAAATCTCACTGGTATAGCCGACCTCCACGACCAGGATGCCACCCGGACGCAGAAAATCCGCCGCATCACGGAGAATTCTGACGACGATATCCAGCCCGTCATCACCGGCAACCAGCCCCAGGCCCGGCTCATGACGGAATTCCTCGTCCAGTGATGCATACTCCGCCAGCGGAACATACGGTGGATTCGAAACAATAATATCGTAGGTGTCCGCTGGCAGACCGTCGAACAGGTCTGACTCGATGAGTCGCATGCGTGTGTCCACACTGTGTCGCCGGGCGTTTTCTTCTGCCACGGCAATGGCACCGGCCGAAATATCCGATGCCGTTACCGTTGCGGCAGGAAAAACATGCGCACAGCTGATACCGATACAGCCGCTACCGGTGCAGAGATCGAGTACCGCCCCGACCCTGTCCGGGTTTATCCAGGGCACGAAACGTGCCTCGATGAGCTCCGCAAGCGGGGATCTTGGCACCAGCACCCGCTCATCCACATAGAACGGCCTGCCGGCAAACCATGCCTGGTTGATGAGATAAGCGGCCGGCTTGCGACTTTCGATGCGCGCGGCGAGCAACGCCTGCGCACGCTTCAGCCCCGCCTCTGCGGGCTCCGTATCCAGGATACTGTCAGGCTGGTCGTAACCGATATCAAGCGCATACAGGACCAGTGACGCGGCCTCATCGAGGGCATTGTCCGTGCCGTGTCCGTAAACAAGCGCGCGCTGCTCAAACTGCCGGGCGCCCCAGGCGATCAATTCACGAACCGTCATTGGCTTATCCATTGACGATCACTACAGCCCTGTATAACGGATGTATTGACCGCGCCGCTGTGGAATAATCCTCCACCATGAAAAACGTACCTTCATTTATTCGCACCCGCCTGATCCCCGCACTGGTTATTACCGTCCTGGCAATGGCTGCCGGCATCTGGACTGCCCGGCTGCTGATCAGCCATGATACCGGGGCTGACCCACTGGCAGCCACCCGCTTCCCGACCGCCCGTACCGTGCAGCCCTTCAGCCTGGTGGATCACACCGGCAGCGCCTTCGACAACGCCTCGCTGGCCGGTCGCTGGTCGTTCCTGTTTTTCGGTTATACCCACTGTCCTGACGTTTGCCCCACAACCCTGTCCGTGCTGAACAGCGTGGCACAGCGGCTGCAGTCTGCGCCCGAGCCCGTCCGGTTTGTAATGGTGACGGTTGACCCTGAGCGCGACACGCCGGACAAGCTTGGTAAATTCGTCACCTATTTCAATGGCGATTTCGTTGGCGTCACCGGCACTGAAGAGGGGCTGCAGGCACTGACAAAGCAGCTGGGCATCATGTACATGCGCGTCAATGATACAGACAACCCGGCCAGCTACCTGGTTGACCATTCAGCCGGCGTATTCCTGTTCGACCCGAATGGACGCTACCACGCCGTTTTCTCGCCACCGCTGTCGGCCGACAACATTGCTGCGGATTTCAGTGAAATGGCAAGGACATTCAAATGATTCACCGGCAACTGCAATACGGGTTATGCGCACTGTTGCTGGCACTCGCACCTGCTGCGTATGCCGAGACAGAACTGCACATCAGCAATGCCTGGATCAGGGAAGCACCGCCCGGTTCAAGCGTACTGGCCGGCTACCTGTCGATCGAAAATGCGGGCACAGCGGCCGTCACCATTTCCGGTATTTCCGGCGACGATTTCAGCGCCATCGAAATTCACCGGACAGTCATTGAGAACGGCATGGCGCGCATGCTGTCGATCGGGCAACTCGACATTCCTGCCGGCGACTCCTTCGTCCTTGAGCCCGGCGGCTATCATCTGATGCTGTTCAACCCGGGCCGGGCGCTGACAACCGGTGACAGCGTTGAACTGCTGCTGCACGTCAAAAACGGACCCTGTCTCCCGGTCAACGCCCCGGTCCTGCGCAAGCGCGCCGACTGATTGCGCCGTACCCACACCCCTGCCAATCGCATGTCATCAACCGGATCACGCCTGCTGGACCAGCTGAAATCCTGGCCGCTGGCAATACTGCCTCACCAGTTCCTGTCACGCATTGTCCGCCACGTCACCCGTTGGCAGGTACCCTGGTGCAAGAATTTCCTGATCAGGCGTTTCATCCACGCATTCAATGTCGACATGTCGGAAGCGATCAAGTCAGACGCGAATGATTACCCCGATTTCAATGCGTTCTTCACCCGCGCACTCCGTAACGATGCGCGCCCGCTGCCGGATAATCCCCTTGCCATTGCCAGCCCGGTGGACGGACGCGTCAGTGCCTGCGGGCAGATTGACGGTGAACGCATCCTGCAGGCGAAGGGACACGACTACTCGCTTATCAATTTACTCGGCGGCGATGCCCGGCATGCGCAGCGCTTTCAGGACGGCCGCTTTGCAACGCTGTACCTGTCACCACGTGATTACCATCGAATCCATATGCCCTGTAACGCCCGCCTGGTCGAAACCGTCTATATCCCCGGGCGCCTTTACAGCGTGGCGCCGCATACCGTGCGGGCGATTGAGCACCTGTTCACGCGCAACGAGCGGCTGGTCGCCTTTTTCGAGACCGACAACGGGCCCATGGCCATGGTGATGGTCGGCGCCATCTTCGTCTCGTGCATGGAAACCGTGTGGAGCGGCGTCGTCAATCCGCACATGGGTATGGCAAGAATTACCCGGCAATTTCCCGCAGACGGTGAGCCGGCCCCGACGCTGGCGCGCGGTGAGGAAATGGGCCGCTTCAATATGGGCTCGACCGTCATTCTGCTCTACGGTCCGGGCCAGGCGGAATGGGATGATTCACTCGCCACCGGCGATGCCGTCAGCATGGGCCGGCAAATAGGTATTCTGCAGCAAAAAATACCCCACTGAGTTGTTAACCTGTGTAGCGGCCCTGCGTTAACTGTATTCGAGTTAACAAAAATGGAGCCGAAAAATGAAGATTCGAACCCTTGCAATGCCAGCCCTGCTGGCCGCCACCCTGGCACTGGGTGTCACCGGCACTGCCCGCGCCGACAGCGGACACCTCAGCATTCATTACGACAGAGGGTATGACGACCACCCGCGTTATTCACATGATCACGGTTACTACAACAAGCATCGTGACCGCCACCATGACCGGCATGGCCGCAAACATGTCAAAAAACACCTGAAGCGCCATCACAGGGTGCATGGCCACGGTCATGGCTACGGCCATCGCGATGAACATTCACGCTATAACAGGCATCACACAGGCTCACATCATGACAGGAATCGGCACAATACCCGCTCCCGGATTGGCATCGGCTATACTGGACGCCGGTAATCGTTCAATCGATCGGCAGGGGCGACCGGCGCACGGTCGTCCCTGCCGACAGTCAGTGGATGCGGATTTGCAGGCAAAGGACAACAACCGGCAGCTGGAACAGTTCTTCGTTACCCACGAGGACAAGGCGTTCTATGTCGCCTACGCCGCACTGTGGGACCGCGAGTCCGCACTTGATGCCGTGCAGGAAAGCATGCTGCGCATGGTCGAGTACTATCGTGACAAGCCGGAACAGGACTGGCCCGCCCTGTTCCGCACCATTCTTAACAGCAAGATTAACGATATCCGGCGTCGCCGCATGATCGAGCAGGGCAAACACAAACTGGTGTCACTCACCGGCCTGTTCAGACAGAAAGATGACAACCAGGCCACCGAGGAATATGAGCTGCCCGACAGTGAACGTTCTGACGGCATCACGGCCCCCGAGGTCGAATTTGTCGCCGGCGAAATCCGCGGCAAGGTGGCGGATGCCATGCAGACGTTACCGGAACGTCAACGCCAGGTGTTTGTACTGCGCGAGTGGCGAGGCCTGAGCATCAAGGAAACCGCCCTGACCCTCGGCTGCTCGGAAAACAGCGTCAAGCAACATCATTTCAGGGCAATGCGGGCATTACGGAATCAACTGGCGGAGGTGTGGACCCATGCACAACCATCAACATCCTGACACAGAACAGCTGGATCGTTTGCGCGCCGGCTTACTCGATGACCGGCCCGAGGAAAAGTCGGCCATGGAGCAGCACCTCGCCGAATGCGAGACCTGTCGCACGCATGCCGGTATCTGGTCACAACTGGACACTAATGCCATGGGCCCGCGGGTCAATCCGGGCGACATCGATAACGCCCTGCAGGCCGCTCGCCGCAAGGCACTGGGCGCCGCCAGCGCCGCACACAAGCACCGGCACTCGCTGCTGCCCTATGCCGCAGCCGCCTCACTGGCGCTGGCGGTCACTGTCGGCCTCTGGACAATTCAGCCCGGCATTGATACAACAAACATAGTGGCAGAAAATGAGCAGGCGGTACCTGACCTTTACGAGGACCTCGACTTCTACCTGTGGCTGGCCACTGAGAATGAAAACGGAACGGACAACGGCAGTACCTGACATGACGCTTCGCACCACGACAATCGCCCTCTTGCTCGGCTGCCTGGCCATGGCTTCGGCTGCGCCCGTTCTGGCCGACCAGAGGGTCGACTGGCGAAACCTCAGCAATGGCGAGCAGGAAATGTTAAAGAAGTATCGCCGCAACTGGTCCACGCTCGACCAGGACGAACAGTCTCGCCTCAGGCGGGGTGCGCGTAATTACATGAACCTGCCAGCCGACAAACGCGAAGCCGTCAGGCGCAAGCGGGACGAATACAAAAAAATGTCTCCGGAAGAACGCGAACGCCTGCGCAGGCAGTACCGCCAGCGGCACTGAACCCCTCACAGCCCGCCCGACCCGCACCAGCGCCGATTCCGGCAACCACGCATCTCTGCTATGATTCGCAACCGCTAATCATCGCAGGTCCAACGGAAACGCCACAATGCAACCCATGATGAAAATCGCTGTACGCGCGGCGCGCGGGGCAGGAAATGTGATCACCCGCAGCATGGCACGGCTTGACAGCATTGCCATCGAGACCAAGGACCGCAACGACTTTGTGACCGAGGTAGATCGCGAAGCCGAGGACGTAATTATCAGCACCCTGCGCCGGGCTTTTCCAGACCATGCCATTCTGGCCGAAGAAAGCGGCGTCACTGCCGGCGACGATTTTCAGTGGATTATCGACCCGCTCGACGGCACCACCAACTTCCTGCACGGGTTCCCGCAGTTTGCGGTTTCCATAGCACTCAGACACAAGGGACGACTTGAACAGGCCGTCGTCTACAACCCTGTGAGCCAGGAACTGTTCACTGCATCGCGCGGTGGCGGCGCCATGTTGAATGATCGACGCATACGTGTCAGCAATCGCAAGGGGCTGGACGGCGCATTGCTGGGCACCGGGTTTCCCTTCAAGGCACAGCATCACCTGGAAACCTACCTGGACATGTTTCGTGCCCTGTTCCCGCAGACGGCCGGCATCCGCCGCCCGGGTTCTGCCGCCCTGGACCTGGCATTCGTGGCAGCCGGCCGGCTGGACGGCTTCTGGGAGATCGGCCTGAACACCTGGGACATGGCGGCCGGCGTACTGCTGATCCAGGAAGCCGGCGGTTTATCCAGCGATTTCAGTGGCGGTAATAACCACCTGGAAAGCGGCAACCTGGTATCCGGCAATCCAAAAGTGTTTGCAGAAATACTCAAGGCAATCCGCCCGCACGTCACACCCGACCTGGCAAACTAAACCCCGTACGTCGCACTGGCTAAAGCGAGACACTGCGCGTGTCGATATGTCCTCTACAGGCGACAAAGAGCCGGGGGCAGTCACATGGGACACAAGGCAGGCAAACGTATCAATGGTTCCGCACTGGAATCGATCATGCTTGACGTACTGCAGGGCATACAGGATTTCACCAGTGAAACGTGCATCAGCGGAGATGCCGCCAGCATGGAAATTCTTGCCGTTGAGCGCGCAGAACAACCGGCGGCAAATTCGGCGAAAGTGATCCGCTTTCCCGGCAAGTCAATCGAATAACTTCGACAGCCGCCAGCTATCAGGGCGCAGGGGATTCGGCGCCATTCTCGTCGGTGCGAGGCGGCGGCATCAGGTCTGACTTGTTGACACCCAGTGCCAGCGCCGTGGTACTGGCAACAAATATCGACGAATAAGTACCAATTACCACACCGACGATCAGCGCCATGGCAAAGGCGTGGATCACTTCACCACCGAAAATAAACAACGAGACCAGCACCAGCAGGGTGGTGACAGAGGTCATCAAGGTGCGGGATATTGTCTGGTTAATCGAGAGATTCATGATATCGATCGGCGTACTCTTGCGCACCTTGCGAAAGTTCTCGCGAATCCTGTCAAATACCACGATGGTGTCATTCAGCGAGTAACCAATCACGGCCAGCAGTGCGGCCAGCACTGTCAGATTGAAATCCAGCTGCAGCACAGAGAAGAATCCCATGGTGATAATGACATCATGCACCAGTGCAATGACCGCGCCCGGCGCAAAGCGCCACTGAAACCGTACAACGATGTAAATCAGGATGCCGATCAGCGCATAAATCATCGCCAGGCCACCCTGCTCGGTCAGCTCTTCACCCACCTGGGGGCCGACGAACTCGACGCGCCGTATGTCGACATCTGCAACATGCGTCCTGAGTGTTTCCTTTACGTCCTCACTCAGTTGCGCACTTTCCTTGCCGGCTATCGGCGAAATCCGGATCAGTACATCGCTGGATGCACCGAAATGCTGGACCTGCGCCTGCTCGTAGCCGGCAGCAGACAGCACTGAACGCACACCGGCCAGTTCGACTGCCTCCGGATAGCCCACTTCAACCAGGGTGCCACCGGTAAAGTCGATGCCGAAATTCAGGCCGCGTGTTGCCAGTGAGGTTATCGAGGCAATCACCAGTATTGACGACAGCACCAGGGCAACATGTCGCATGCCCATGAAATTGATCGCCAGCTTTCCCTTGAACAGTTGCATTGATCAGTCCTGTTGGATGTTCAGATCATCAGTTTCGCGACACGCCGGCGGCCGCCGTAGATCAGGTTAATGATCGCGCGGGTACCGAATATCGCAGTAAACATGGAAGTCATGATGCCGATCGACAGCGTCACCGCAAACCCCTTGACCGGCCCGGTGCCGAAACTGAGCAGCACGATCGATGCGATCAACGTGGTGATATTCGCATCGGCGATGGTTGACAGGGCTTTCTCGTAGCCGGCTTGAATACTGGCCTGCGGGCTATTGCCGATTCGCAGTTCTTCACGGATACGCTCGAATATGAGCACGTTGGCATCAACAGCCATACCCACGGTCAGCACGATACCGGCAATACCCGGCAGCGTCAGGGTAGCCTGCAGCATGGAAAGAATCGCCACGATCAATACCAGGTTCAGCGTCAGCGCGAGATTCGCGACCAGCCCGAACACCCGGTAGTAAACAGCCATGAATATCAGCACGACAATAAAGCCGATAATGACGGAGTTAAAACCCTGGCGAATATTGTCCTTGCCCAGGCTTGGACCGACCGTACGCTCCTCAACAATCTCGATCGGTGCCGCCAGCGCACCGGAGCGCAGCACCAGTGCAAGTTCCTGCGCCTCTTTCGGACTATCCAGACCAGTTGTCTGGAAACGGCTGCTGAACACACCGCGAATGGTCGCAACACTGACGACCTCTTCCACCTTGACCTGGCGCTTGACCGGGTTGCCATCGACAATACTGGTTTCGGAACGGTTCTCGATAAACACCACGGCCATCGGCTTGCCGACATTTTCCTTGGTGAACTTCAGCATCGAGCGGGCACCCTTGGCATCGAGGCTCACCGACACCATCGGCGAACCGGATGTCTGGTCAAACCCGGAGCGTGCGTTGACGATCTGGTCGCCGGTCGCTATCACGGACTTCTTCAGCAGGATATGGCCACCGTCCCGCTGCTTGTACAGGCGTGAACCGGCCGGCACCTTGCCGGACACGGCCCGCTGCACGTCATGTTCAATATCGACCGCCCGGTATTCCAGGGTCGCCGTTGCACCGAGGATACGCTTGGCCTGCCCCGGATCCTGTACACCCGGCAACTGAACGACGATGCGACTTGCACCCTGCTGCTGAATGACGGGCTCTGCAACACCGAGTTCGTTGACGCGATTACGCAGGGTCAGGATATTCTGTTGCAGGGCAAACTGCTGGGTCTCGCGTGTTTCCTGTTCGCTCGGACGCACCAGCATGCCGGGTTTTCCCGCTGTTTCCGCATCTTCCACGACCAGGGTCGGGAAACTCTTGCGCAGTATGGAATCGGCCTGATCACGATCCTCTTCACTGCGCAGGACCAGCCTGACCCGGCCTTCCTCGGAACGGATCATGGCGTAGCGGATCTTTTCCTCGCGCAACAGGGCACGGATCTCATTGGTGTAACGTTCAATCGCCTGTTTCCCGGCTGATCACCATGTCGACTTCCATCAGGAAGTGCACACCACCGCGGAGATCGAGACCAAGATACATCGGCAATGCATTGAACGCAGTCAGCCAGGCAGGCGTGGCGGGTGCCAGGTTGAACGCCACCACATAGTCATGTCCCAATGCGGCCTTGATGTGGTCAGCGGCGGTCAGCTGCGTCTCGGTGTCGTCAAACCGAACCAGCATCTTGCCCTCTTCCCGCTCAATAAGTTTGACCGCAATACCGGCGCCTTCCAGTACCTGTGACACCCGGCCCGAGAGCGCTTCACCAACCTCGGCCTGGCGCACACCGGAAATCTGCAAGGCAGGATCTTCACCGTAAATATTCGGTAAAGCATAAATGCAGCCAATCAGTACAACGATGGCCAGCAGGATGTATTTCCAGGCGGGGTACCGGTTCATTATTTACAGAGTCCTTGCACGGGCATCAGAGGCCCTTGATGGTGCCTTTAGGCATCAGGTTGGAGACGGCCTGGCGCTGGATTTTGACAGTTACACCCTCGGCGACATCCAGTTCCAGGAAGTTTTCACCTACTTTACTGATTTTCCCCAGCATGCCGCCGCTGGTTACCACCTCGTCGCCCTTGGCCAGCGCCGCCACCATCTCGCGTTGCTCTTTTGCCTTCTTGCTCTGCGGGCGGATCAACAAAAAGTAAAAAACGACAAATATGACGACCAGGGGCAGAAAACCCATCAGGGCGTCACCCTGTGGCTGCGCAGACGCGGCCATTGCATCCGATATAAAGAAATTCATGCTCATCCTCGTCAGCGGCGCCGGTCGGACCGGCTCAAAGCGCGGTATTATGGCACAGCAGCGCGCTGGCGGTAAAAGTCCTCGCGAAAGGCCGACAGCGACCCGTTTTCAATTGCCTGCCGCAGCCCGGACATCAGGTCCTGATAATAGGTCAGATTATGGATCGTATTCAGGTGAGCGCCGAGCATTTCGTTGCATTTATCCAGGTGGTGCAGATAGGCCCGGCTGAAATTCCTGCAAGTATAACAATGGCATGAAGGATCCAGCGGCCCGGTGTCGGTGCGATGCGCGCTGTTACGAATCCGCACCACGCCCGTGTGCACGAACAGGTGCCCGTTACGCGCGTTGCGTGTCGGCATCACACAATCGAACATGTCGATGCCGGCACATACGGCCTCGACGATATCCTCCGGCGTACCGACGCCCATCAGGTAACGCGGCGCATCTGCCGGCATCTGCGGCACCAGGTGCTCGAGAATCATCTCGCGCTCCTCCCGGCTCTCCCCCACCGACAAACCGCCAATCGCGTAACCATCAAAGCCAATATCGAGCAGTCCGGCCATGGACTCGTCGCGCAGCTCCGGGTACATCCCGCCCTGCACGATACCGAACAGTGCCGCCGGATTATCATCATGCGCATCCCGACTGCGGCGGGCCCAGCGCAGCGACAGCGCCATCGAATCGCGCGCCTCGTCTTCGGTTGCAGGATACGGCGTACATTCGTCGAATATCATAACGATATCTGCACCCAGCGCACGCTGTACCTGCATCGACTCCTCGGGGCCGAGAAACACCCGGTCGCCGTTAACCGGTGAGTTGAAAGTCACTCCCTCCTCGGTAATTTTGCGCAACTCGCCCAGGCTGAATACCTGGAATCCACCGGAGTCGGTGAGGATGGGTCCCTGCCACTGCATGAAATCATGCAGGGTTCCGTGTTGCTGAATTATGTCCGTACCCGGTCGCAGCATCAGGTGGAAGGTATTGCCGAGGAGTATTTCGGCGCCGGTGTCGAGTACGTCATCCGGCGTCATCGCCTTCACCGTGCCATAGGTACCGACCGGCATGAAGGCCGGGGTCTGCACCGAACCCCGCTCGAATGAAAGACTCGCGCGGCGCGCCTCGCCATCGGTGTGTGTACAGCTGAATTTCATACTGACCCCTGTTATTCGCCTGGTGACTGGTCTGCCGCGATGAACATGGCATCTCCGTAGCTGTAAAAACGGTAACCCTCGCGAATTGCGTGTTGATAGGCCGCGAGCGCCAACTCGTAACCGGCAAATGCACAAACCAGCATCAGCAGTGTCGATTCAGGCAGGTGAAAGTTGGTCAACAGCGCATCCACCGCACGAAAACGGTATCCGGGCGTAATGAACAGGTTCGTTTCACCCGCGCCGGGCTGTATGACGTCATCTTTTATGGACGACTCAAGTGTACGCACAACCGTGGTACCGACCGCTACCACACGCCCGCCACGTCGCCGTGCGGCGTTGATCCGCTCACAGGTCTCGCGACTGACTTCGTAATGCTCGAAATGCATGACATGGTCTTCCAGTCGCTCGGCGCGGACTGGCTGAAATGTGCCGGCACCTACATGCAGGGTGATAAAAGCCACGTCGACACCCCGGTCACGAATGGTTTGCATGATTTTCTCATCAAAATGCAGACCGGCTGTTGGTGCGGCAACCGCGCCGGGCCTGGCAGCATATACCGTCTGGTATCGATCGCGGTCACACTGCTCATCAAGGCGCGTTATGTAGGGGGGCAGCGGCATATGGCCGCAACGTTCAAGCAAAGACAGTACATCTTCATTGCCTTCAAACCGGAGCATGAACAGGCCATCGGAGCGACCGGTAACCACGGCGTCGATATCGCCCTCGAGCTGCAGGCGGGTTCCCTCGGTCGGTGACTTGCTGGCGCGGACATGCGCCAATACTTCCTGTGGCGCGGTGATGCGCTCAACCAGTACCTCGACCTTGCCACCGCTGGCCTTGTAACCATGCAGGCGTGCCGGGATGACACGCGTATCGTTCAGCACCAGCACATCACCGGGATTCAGCAGCGAGGGAAAATCCCGGAAATCGTGGTCTGCCAACCGGCCGGAACCGGTATCGACACAGAGCATGCGGCTGTCTCCACGGCGGTCGCCGGGATGCTGGGCAATCTGCGCTTTGGGGAGCTCGAAATTGAAGTCACTGCGCTGCATGGCGACGGCATGTTAGCACAGGCAGCGGCTTGCCCGCGTGACGTTTAGCTTTATACTAGGCAGCGTTCGTCACACACGATTATTCGCCGGGGTGGTGAAACTGGTAGACGCACTGGATTCAAAATCCAGCGGGGGCAACCCCATGCGGGTTCGATTCCCGCCCTCGGCACCATTTATTTTGAGAATTACACCTGGAAGACGCGACTAACCGGACATCGGCAGTAAAAAGACGATCGCGCAGGCTGCCAGCAGCAGTGTTGCTACCAGGGCACCGGTTCGATGCAGGCGTTTCTTCCCCGAACCACCCTGATCATCCCCGTAGGCAAGACGTGCGATTGTGTGTGCACCATCCTGCGTGCGTCGGTCCTGCCCGGATCGCCGCTCATCATTCGGCTGGTCATTGATACCCGGTCGGGATTTCCTGCGTTCATGCCTGCGTTCATCGACCTGCAGGCGCGATACAACCAGTTGCTGGTAGTCCGCCCAGCTGGAGAGTGTCCGGACCTCGTCGGGTAATAGTTCTGCAACAGATTTAGCTGGCTGCCATGACACCCGGTCTTCACTGAGCTCATCATCCAGCCTGATCCGGCCTAGCAGGATATAGCGGCTGACCAGCAGTACTGTGAACGGACCACGTATCACACCATCGCGTCGTGCATACCATTCATCGCCGATGTCCTGCCGATCCACCATTAATTATGCCGGTAAAATATGAATTAATCGGTCAGCCATTCGCCCATGCGGGCACGTAAACGAATCAGTGCCTGGCCATGAATCTGGCACACACGCGACTCACTGACGCCGAGTATTTCGCCTATCTCACGCAGGTTGAGTTCTTCATCATAGTAAAGCGCCATGACGAGACGTTCGCGCTCGGGCAACCCCTTGATCTCCTGCGCGAGGCCTTGCTTGAAATCACTTTTCTGCAGGTTTTCCAGTGGCTGGTTCGGCTGACGGTTCGATTGCGGATAGCCTTCATCGGCAAGCGTACCGGGATCTTCGAAGCTGAAAATACGGCAGCCGGTCGAGTCCTGCAGGATCTTGTGGTACTCGTTCAGGGTCAGGCCCATCACTTCTGCCACCTCGACATCACGTGCATCGCGACCAACCGCATTCTCGATTTTGCGTACCGCCTCTGCCACCTCGCGCGCCTTGCGATGTACAGAACGGGGTGTCCAGTCGGTGCGACGAATTTCATCGAGCATGGCACCGCGGATGCGAATACCAGCATATGTTTCGAAACTGGCACCCTGTTCCGGATCAAATTTCCTCGATGCCTCGATCAGGCCAATCATTCCGGCCTGGATGAGATCATCCGCCTGCACGCTGGCCGGTAAACGGCTCATCAGGTGATACGCGATACGTTTAACCAACGGTTCGTGATGGACCACGAGTTCATTACTGCTAGTGAATTCATCACCTGACTTTGCCGCATTCGATTTCATGACGTAACCTCCATCCCACTGTTTTCGTTTTGGATCAATCGTTCTACAAAAAACTCCACATGACCGCCGGCCTGCACCGGTTGCGGCCATGACAGGACTTGCCTGGCAAGATTCAGCAATGCCATCGATGATCTGCTGCGCGGGAAAGCGCTTACCACAGATGTGCGCGCATTCAGCGCATCGACGAGACATTCGTCGCGTGGCACGAAACCCGCGTATGACAGTACCTGGGTGTGATTATCTGAAAATTCGGCGAGCATCCTGCCGAACAGGGCACGGCCATCGCGCGCACCATCTACCATGTTTGCCAGGATACGGAAGCGGTTGATACCGAACTCGGCAGAAAGCATTTCTATCTGGGCTACGCTGTCGTGTAGAGACGCGGGCTCATTGCAAACAACAACGATAATTTCATTTGCGGCACGGCAGAAGCTGGCAACACATTCCGAGATGCCGGTGGCCGTATCGACAACGAGTGTATCGAGGGGCCGTTCAAGATCGCTGAAAGCACGCACGAGCCCGGCGCATTCACGACAATCCAGGCTGGCCAGCTGGCGCATACCCGATGCGGCCGGCACGATCATGAGTTCATCATCAACAGTCATGATGATGTCTTCAATCTGGCAATTACCGCTGACGACATCAAACAGTGTTCGTACCGGTGTCAGGCCCAGCAGGACGTTGACGTTGGCCATGCCAAGGTCGGCATCAAGTAACATGGTCCGGCGACCCACGCGAGCCAGGGCATGCGCAAGATTGACGGCAACGTTCGTCTTGCCCGTACCACCCTTGCCGCCGGTCACCGCGATTACCTGTACGGGCCCGTGACCGGTGTGGTCTGCAGACGTGTCAGCCTGGCCGAGCTTTACTTCAGCAAGGCGCATCGTGTGTTCCATGGGCGCTATTTTCAGATTGACTGGAGTTCATGGTTTTTGCTGTCCCGATTCATTTGCATGTGAATGCCTGCATGGGAAATAGCAACTTGCATACCAACCCGGACCAGGCAGTCAGATCGGCGCCAATATACTTACAACTTATTGTTTTAATTAGTGAAGAAAAGTGTACTCAGGAAAACCAAAACAAACGGACCTACGTCACATTTTTGACAATTAAGGGGATTCGGCGGGTTTTTGACGAGCGACGCGGGTGTTTCCCGGCAGTCGCCACACGAGTGGCTGTCAGATCAGAGAGCCTGGACGCTCAAGCAACGAAGAAAGATGTTCATCAGGCAGTGGCTCACTGATGTGGAAACCCTGCGCCATATCACAACCGAGTTTGCCGAGCACATCGAGGGTCATGCGGTTTTCAACACCCTCGGCAACCACCTTGTAACCGAGATTGTGGCCAAGATCGATAATAGAGCGCACGATCGCGACATCCTGCTGGTCAAATGCTACGTCCAGAACAAACGACTGATCGATCTTCAGGGTATTTATCGGCAAGCGCTTTAGATAAGACAGAGACGAATACCCGGTACCGAAATCATCAATGGCGATTGTGACACCGACATCGCTGAGACTGGACAGCAAATCCCTGGCACGGTCGATATCCTGCATCAATGTCGCCTCGGTAATCTCTATAACCAGCTGGTCACCATCCATGGAAGCTTCGCGCAAGGCCCATTTGATCTTTTCAAGCAAACGCGGATTCTGAAAGGACCGGGCGGATACATTCACCGACACAGGGATAGCCGTCCCGCTGAAAGACCACTGACGACATTGCCTGAGTGCTGTGACCAGCACCCAGTCCGTTATCGGTGCGATCATCCCAAGCTGCTCTGCGACCGGGATGATCCGTTGCGGCATCACCGTCCCCTCAACCGGGTGCTCCCACCGAAGCAGCGCTTCGGCACCGGTAATGCGCGACGTTTCCAGGCACACCTGTGGTTGATAAAGCAGTTCGAATTCGTTGTTATCGAGCGCAGAGCGGATCTGGCCTGAGTAGTGCAGCTGCTGCGCAGAGCTGACGTCGTTTACCGGATCGAAATACTGGTATGGCAGACTATTGCGCTTCGCCCGTTGCATCGCGCTTTCTGCGTTGGCCAGCAGCCCGTCCCCGCTGTTGCCATCACCGGGAAAACAGGCAATCCCGAGCGTCAGACTCACACACAGCTGCTTGTCCTGATACGCAAACGGGATATCGAACTTGTCCATTATTTCAGTGGTAATTCTTTCCGCCGCATCACGCGCATTTATCACCGGATGCATCAGGATTCCGAAACGATCACCACCCATACGCGCAAGTGAATCTGACTCTCGTACAATGGAGCGCAGGCGCGCAGCTACATCAGTCAGCAGGATATCTCCGGCATCCCTGCCAAGGGTGTCGTTGTACATCTTGAACTGGTTGATATCCACCGACATAACAACCATCTGCGATCCGGGGGCACGTCTCGACGCAGCAAGTGCCATGGCAAGGTGGTCCGCCCAGGTAGCCCGGTTTGGCAGCCCGGTCAGCCGGTCTGTTGTTGACAATGTCTGTAGTTGTTCACGTTCACTGACTTCGCTCTGCACATCTTCCAGCATGCAATGAACCCTGCCAGGTTTACAGGAGGAACGGGCTTCAGGGTAAAGTGATACGCGATACCAGTGCTCGCTGTCACCAGCCAGCCTCATTCTGACATCGACGCAGGCGCGCTTGCCGCTGACAGCCTGTTGCCAGCAGTCCTGCAGTAACTGGCGGTCATCAGTGTGCGTGTCGCCCAGACAGGGTAAGGGCGACGACATCCCTTCCTGGTAAAGCATTTGCAGGGGGTAATTTGCATACATTACCTTGTTGGCATTGACATCGACGCTCCACACCAGGTGCGGCAACCCCGCAAGCAGCTCTTCGACCTGCCCCAGCCTGCCGGCGATATGCTCAAGCTCACGGCCTTCCTCGCTATGCACCTGCAACCAGTACCCTTCCAGCATGATGCCCATTTCGCGCAGCAGCAACCGCGTGAGCAGCCTGTCGAGAACGGGGCGGTCATCGGTATTAATCTCCAACCTGGGCAGCATGCCGTGCAAATAGTCGATAAGCAGGTTATAGGCGCCAATCAGCCAGACCGGTCTGAAATTATGCTGCATGTGCCGGCGACCGGCATCAAGCAGGTGCTGCTCTCGCTGCCTGTCGATACCCGATACGACACTTGTCAGGATGTTGGTTAATTCTGCGCGCGCGAACTGACCTACGTCCCCTCCTTCACGCTCGAATGCATACAGGACATCAGCGATATCGGGATTGTCGAACAGGTAATTGTAGAAAATCTCGGCGAAGCTGCCGGTCCCTGTAATGAGCTGTTCCCGGTATTTTTCCAATACCGCAAGCTCTTCATCGGAGATACACAGGACGTAGTTATACTCGCGAGCATGCACGCGCGGTCCAACATGTGGACGTTTAGGCCCCCCGGCATCCATGCCAGTCATATCCCCCGATCTGTGTACTGTTCAGTCATTGTATTATTGCTTGATGTTATTGACCGGACAGGTAACCACTGCGTGATACCGCTGGCTTTTAAAAAGCAAACAACAAAACGCACGGCGTGAACCCGTGAAAAATCAGGTCTGGTAATTACCGCCGGTTACCGCCAAAAACAGAATATTATTATATATAATAGAAGCTTGACTACGCCAAATTTACCACAGGCACACTACCAAAGATAGCAGGCCGATGGCTTGCAGCTTCAGTGGCGCGTAAAGACCGGGTTTTCAAAGAGAAGCTATCAGGACTGGCGTTGCATGCCATATTTACGCAGTTTTTCGACAAGCGTTGTCCTGCGCATGCCAAGCCGCTTGGCAGCATGCGCGACGACACCACCCGAATCAGCCAGCGCCTGCTTGATATAACTGACCTCAAGACAACTCAGATGCTCTTTAAGATTCATTCCATCCCGCGGTAATCTCGGGTCGAGATCATTGGACGTCACCGGCGACCCGACCAGGGCTTCCGTGATCAGCTCAGGCATTTCATCGTCATGCTGGCGGAACTTCTCAGGCAGATCGTTTATATCGACCACGCCATACGGATGCAGGATTGCCATCCGTTCCACCAGGTTAGCCAGCTCCCGGACATTACCGGGCCAGTTATACTGACACAGTGCGTAAATCGCACCCGGAGACAGGCGCACTGAACCGCGTTTCTCATGCTCTATGCGTCTCACCAGTTCGTTAACCAGCAGCGGAATATCCTCGACCCGTTCAGACAGTGATGGCATCTCGATCGGAAACACGTTCAGGCGATAGAATAGATCTTCGCGGAATTCGCCATCGACTATCGCCGCCTCCAGGTTGCGGTGCGTAGCGGCAATAATACGAACATCCGTCGTTATACTTTTGTTCGAGCCGACACGTTCAAAGGTGCGTTCCTGCAGCACGCGGAGAATCTTGACCTGCATCTGCAGGCTCATGTCGCCGATTTCGTCGAGAAACAGGGTCCCGCCCTCAGCCATTTCGAAGCGGCCCTGGCGATCGTTGATTGCCCCGGTAAAGGCACCCTTCTGGTGGCCAAACAGCTCGGACTCGAGCAGATCGCCGGGAATCGCCCCACAGTTCACGGGAACAAATGGTTTGTCACGGCGGTTCGAATAATAGTGGAGGTTTCTGGCAACAACTTCCTTGCCGGTGCCTGACTCGCCCAGTATCAGCACATTGGCATCGCTGTCTGCCACCTGCTTAATCAGCTTGCGTACGTTTTGCACCGCACGACTGCTACCCACCAGGCTACGAAACAGGTCAACCGAGCGCTGTTCTGCTGACACTGACCGATGCGACTCGGTGTAGATCTCCGCCTGGTGAAGCGCATTGGTCAATTGAGAATAGTTGGGCGGCAACTCAAGGCGGCCAAGGATACAGGAGCCGGAGTCGATCGCGACCGTCGGTTCTTTCCCCTTGTCACACAAAAGATAAACAGGCAAATGTTCATCGAACTGGTGAATTTCGCTCAGCACCGCCGACAGCGGCTTGCCGGAATTGCAGGAACCCAGCATCACCGCCTGGAGTGGCTCACTGTCGCCAACCACATCCTTCCAGCTGGAGACATCATTGACCAGCAACGGACTTGAGCCGATAAAATTGAGTACGGATTCCAGCTCTTTGCCAGTGGCTGGATCGGATTCTAGAACAAGGACCCTGGATTCTGTTTGCATGCGTATTCTCGAACGACTGTTTTCACCCCGCATTTCTATCGCAGGAACGAATCTTGACGTACGATGATTTCCCCCATATTTGAGACGGATATTAACCAGTCCGTCAAGGTAATGTCAAAGCAAACAGCAAACGATTGAAGCGTCCATTGACCGGCAACCGGTGTTTGCCCGCCTGCCGGACGCCAGACGCTGTAATACCAGTCTGTTTGACATCAAGATACCGCCCCCATGTATATATCCGGCTGACCGGTCAAACGCATGATCGGGCCACCGGCCAGGGACCTTCGGACCAGGGTCACAACCAGTATGTGAAACAGGTTTGCGGTAATTTTCCGATAATTTCCCGCTTTGTGCGCGAACGCTCAAATCAGCATTAAACCCGCAGAACGACCAGACGATAAGCTGTGTAAGCAGGCTGCAAAGCGCGGGCAAACGAGCCACGCAACACGATTCTCACTTCAAAGATAAAATGGATAATTAATGCTTATTCCCTTAAAGCCCAGACCCGAGTTTGATCTATGCAGGGTCTATGACATTCGCAACCAGCTGGACGAAGACACCTTTAGCGTAGACTCCCAGCAGATTGCCGATAAAATGCTCGAATTCGAAGTCGCACTTGACGGCCAGGGCTAGTCAGCCCGGCATACAGCCAGTGTTGCACTGACTACGACCCAATCTCACCCGCATATTCGCCGCCGCCGTTGGTATCCGTTCGGTGCGTGGTGCTAGAATAACCGGGATTCAAAACACAGCCACAGTGGCTGCCAGAATCAATAATCGGGGCCGTAGCTCAGCTGGGAGAGCGCGTCGTTCGCAATGACGAGGTCGGGAGTTCGATCCTCCTCGGCTCCACCATTTTATATGCCCCGGTAGCTCAGCTGGATAGAGCAAGCGCCTCCTAAGCGCTAGGTCGGACGTTCGAATCGTCTCCGGGGCACCAATTCATTTCACCCGTACCAGCAGACGGTTCGAACGTCCGACGTATCTATTAATTGTTCGACAAGTGGCGTCAGCCACTTGAATGTTGCCGCAGGCAACTACCCGCAGGGCGAGGCCGGTCACGGGCCGAGTAATCGTCTCCGGGGCACCAATTCATTTCACCCGAACCAGACGGTTCGAACGTCCGACGTATCATTGTTCGACAAGTGGCGTCAGCCACTTGAATGTTGCCGAGGCCTCAGCGCATGAAGATGCGCCGAGTAATCGAATATCTCTTGGGCACCAATTACCACGCAGACGGTTCGAACGTCTGCAGACAATTCAAGACTTCCGGCGGGCGGCAATAACGTTTTGCAACTGACCGATACGGGTCAGCACCCTGCTGAGCTGACTGATATCACTGATTTCAAGCGTAAGGTTCATACGCGCGATACCATCACGCGCATCCGTTTGAGTATTGGCGCCGGTCAGGTTGATCTTTTCATTGGCCAGCAGCGAAGTAATATCCCGTAACAGACCGGCACGGTCGTAGGCTTCGACCAGGATATCGACCTGGTAGCCGGCGTCACTGGTCTCCCCCCACTCAACCTCAATCAGCCGGTCGCGGTCTTCGCCCTGCAGCCGCAGGACATTGCCGCAATCCTGACGGTGAATTGTGACACCGCGCCCGCGCGTGATATAGCCGATAATCGGATCATTCGGCACCGGTCGGCAACAACGTGCCGTGTTTGTCATCAGGTTACCGACACCCTGGATATCGAAACCCGCCGTCACTGGATGATTGCTTGCGCTTTTTCTTGCGCGCCGGTTTCGGTTTCAGCGCATCGTCATGCGGGGCAAGTTCGCCGAGTGAATGTGCCAGCTGTCCGGTGGTGATTTCACCACTACCCAGCGCCGCCAGGAATTCCTCGACCTGTCGCCCCCTGAAACGTTCAGCAATTTTTTCAACCGGGACATCCGAGATGCCGACACGGTTGAGTTCGCGGTCAAGGATCGTTCGACCTGCACTTAGATTGTGTTCATGATCCTGCCGCTTGAACCAGGCACGTACCCGCGCACGGGCACGCGATGTGTGCAGGTAACCCTGGTGGCTGTTCAACCAGTCCCGACTGGGCCGGCTCTGGCGGGTAGTAAGAATTTCTACCTGCTCACCATTCTGCAATGGATATGTCAGTGTCACTATGCGTCCATTGACCTTTGCACCACGGCAGCGATGTCCCGACCTCGGTATGGACCGCGTACGCGAAATCCAGCGGCGTCGCGCCCTGCGGCAGGTCAATGATCCTGCCCTGTGGCGTCAGCACATAGACGCGGTCCTGGAATGCCTCGGACTTGAACCGGTCAACAAAGTCATTTGCCGAGTGTTCCTCTTCACGCCATTCCAGTAACTGGCGCAACCAGGCAATTTTCTCTTCATAGCCGGCGTCGCTGCCACCACCTTCCTTGTAACGCCAGTGCGCGGCCACACCCAGCTCCGCATGCCGGTGCATTTCATGCGTTCTAATCTGCACCTCCAGATTCAGACCATCGGGTCCGACCACAGCCGTATGCAGCGAGCGATAGAGGTTTTCCTTCGGATTGGCGATGTAATCGTCAAACTCTTTAGGGATATGACGCCACAGGCCGTGCACCAGGCCCAGCGCCGCGTAGCAGTCCTTTTCTTCGTCTACCAGGATACGAATGGCGCGCATGTCGAAAATCTGCTCGAAACCGAGCCGCTTGCGCTGCATTTTTCGCCAGATACTGTAGATATGCTTTGACCGCCCGGTGACGGTTGCCTTGATACCGGACGCTGCCAGTTCCCGGTCGAGCATGTCGATGACCCGGGCAATATACGCCTCACGCTCTGTGCGCGTCCCGGCCAGCTGCCTGGCAATTGACTGGTAGGCCTCCGGTTCCAGGTAACGCAACGACAGGTCTTCCAGCTCCCACTTGATTTGCCAGATACCGAGCCGATTGGCGAGCGGTGCGTAAATATCGAGCGTCTCACGCGCGATGCGTATTTGCCGGTCCGCGTCAAGATGACGCAATGTGCGCATGTTGTGCAGCCGATCGGCAAGCTTGATCAGGACAACGCGGACATCTTCAGCCATGGCAAGCAACAACTTGCGCAGACTTTCCGCCTGGTCGGATTGTTTACTGTCCAGGGATTCATGCTGGTGGAACTCGCCAATACGTTCCATCTTCGTAACACCATCGACCATGCGCGCAATGGTCGGCCCGAAATCATTACCCAGGTCATCGATGGTGGTTGTCGTATCTTCGACCACATCGTGCAGCACCGCGGCAACCAGCGTCTCGTAATCCAGCTTTAGTTCATCGAGAATTTCGGCGACAGCCAGCGCATGCAGGTAATACGGCTCACCGGACTTGCGCAACTGATCATGATGCGCATGACAGGCTGCCTCAATGGCACGTGTCAGGGTCGCACCGTGTTCCGGCGATTGCCGCGCAAGCAGGACGCCAACCCGCTGCTGTGCGGTGGCGTCAATGCATTGCTTGCCGGTATTGCCCTGGTCGCCCGCTATGTCCACGATTCGCAGTATCCACTCTGCTTATCCGCAGCTGCCCGGGAGAAGCGCCGGCCCACCTGCAGGGTGCAGTGATTAACAACATGTTTTCATTAAGAATAGTCGAACAGACGTCCGACGGCAATGGAGATGTGCCTGGTCGCAGCCAACCGGGGCAGACAGTCCGGGCACCTGCGACCTAACTGGCTGCGGTATCCAGGGGCTTGCTGGCGGGCTTGTCCTGACCGGCATTAACCACGCTAAGCGGCACGGCCGGCTGCGCGGGCGTTTGCACGACATCGCCGGACGGATCGGTGAAACTGTTATTCAGGACCTGCACATACGCGTTGGCCTCGCCGATGACCCGGTGCAGGCGTTTACGTGTTCGTGCATTCCAGCCGAGCGGGATGCGCCTGAACAGGCTGACCCACGGTCTTGTGTTGTGCAGGAAGGCACTGCGCAGGCGGCCACGCTCAAGACCCGGTGCATACTGCCTGTCGATCAACCTCAGGATTTTACCGCTCACCCAGTTGCGTACCCTGAAATGAACAATACCAAGCAAAATCAGCACCGCAGCAACACCGATAAGTGTCCACGCAATATTGCCGGTGGAGCCTTCCCACCAGGCTGGAGCGTGCAAGCGCCAGCCGTCACGCATGCCAAACAAGCCAGCCGCCAGCACCGCTATTACGACAAAGAGCGCTGCAATAACGCCATCGGCCCACAGCACGCTGCGCCGCCACCTCGCCCGGTAATCGGCCAGCCGGGGAACCAGTTTTTCCTCGATGTGATAGGACAGTTTCTCGAGTGCGCCGGTAATCCGGTAGGCACGCTCGACATCCACGCCGCCGATTCGCGCATGGATCTCGGACAGATCATGGTCGCGCTTGGCTTCATAGCGAAGACGCAATGCTTCATTTTCAATAACGACAGCGGCGTCAGGGTTGTAGACACAATAAAAACGACCGGCAGTCAGCCCTTCCTGCGCCAGCGCACGTTGCCAGGCCCCGACGACCTCCTCGGGATTATCGTCACGTGCAGTGGTATCCATCTGGTTAAGTATAAAAATAAACTTGGTCGCATCAGGACGATGGATAGTATCGCCAACCAGGTGTTTCAGTGTGTCGCGCATGGCGCCCGGCTCGGGATGGCGTGCATCGAAAAACACCAGCACCAGGTCTGACAGGTCGATGATATGGTCAGTCAGTCGCAGTGTCGCATTCCGCTGCGAGTCGGCATCGAAACCGGGAGAGTCGATCATGATGCGCCCGCGCAGCCTGTCGCTCGTACTGGTCTTTAATTGCAGGTAGGTATCGACGCGCCGGCCTTCACCACTTGCAACCTTTTCCAGTTCATTGCTGATCTGGTAGAAGGGAAACCGGGGGTCCGCATCCAGCGCGGAACCCGGCAACGCATGCGCGTGCGGCTCGCTGCCATAACAGATGACGGTGAACTTGTCGTCGACCGCCTGGTTGCCGGTCGCCTGCAGCGTTTCACCGAGAAAATGATTGATAAAAGTAGATTTGCCGGCCGAGAATGTACCCAGCACGGAAATCATCGGCCACCATGAAATTTGTGTCGCGAACGACTGCTCGGAGTCCAGCAGGCCGAGCGAACGACCGACCTCGTCCAGATGCCGGTAACTCTGCACGACCGAGACGAGCACCGGACTCTCTTTCTTTAGATGCCTCTCAAGACTCTTGAGGCGCTGCTTGATTGTTTTTCCTGCCCTGGACATGGCTATATTTCCTGCCGGTTAATGAATACAGTCAGAATCAGAACGGGAATATACCACCCATCATTTTCATTGGACCGGTGGCATCATGCATCGTAATGAATGCAAGCAACGATGGATATACAACGAGTTCCCAGCGCCGCGCGCTGGCTTCGAAGCTGCGGGCAAACTTGTCCATGCAAGTGGCCATATCTTGCGAGGCAGATTCGCCTTTTGTTATTTCACTTTGAATATCAGTCATTTATTTGCCTCATGGCAAGCGCACGGGAATATGCAGGCAGCAGTATAGCCTGCCTGACTGTACCGACTGTGATGCGTCAACAATAGCTTAAGGTCTAGAAATCACCTGCTGCACCGCGGTTCATAATATCCAGGATGACATCCTTGACGGTGTTGGCCTCTGCAAACAATTCGTCCGGTAACGTCGCACCACCGTGGATCATCATGTCCATGTTCAGGGTATAAATCCATAACTTGCCCGTCTTGTCTTCAACCAGCGAGAGGCGGCATGGCAGGTAGGCCGAGTAGGCATCGGAATAATCCACCATCATCGCAGCAGTCAGCGGGTTACAAAACATGTAGATCTTCAGAAAGCGCTGTGGCTCACCCGTCATTGCCGCGACCTGGTCGGACAGTGGCAGTTCGCCAACGTTTTTGATGTTGTGTTCATTGGCAACAAACCGCATGGTCTGTTCGACATCTTCAGCACTCAGGCCATCTGCTACCTGGACCTTCCAGACTGTCGCTTCAGCACCGTTACCGGATGCAACCAGCGACTTGAACATGTCTGTATAGACTTTTGGTGCGTTATCATCAAACGATGACAGGTTGCCGAGGTCCTTGATATTTTGCATCCCGAAATCGAACGCCACCATCGTCCAGACAAGACCCGCCGCCACGGCAAGTCCGAGCAGCGCCAGCAGATTCCATAACAGTTTGAACATAGTGTTCTCCTTCTTCGATTGATCGATTGTTTATTGAGTTGTCGTCGACTTGTCGGCGATATATTTTTCCAGTGCCTTTGCCTGGGGACCCTGAAGCCCCTTCAGGACATCAACCAATTGACGTGCCTGCTCAAGCAGACCTTCATCTGCCAGCCGCTTGCCAGCTTCGAAATAGGTGGCCGATGCCAGTTCCCACTTGCCCTGCGAGAAGTACATATTACCCAACTCGCCGAAACCATCCGGGTTGCTCGGATCCAGGTCGATCATGGCCTGATATTTCTCTTCCGCCGTCGCGTAATCACGTAACCAGTACGCCTCACGTGCGGCAGCCAGTAACCGGTACGGGCTTTCAGCCGGCTTGCCGGTGGCCAAAGCATTGTCCGCAGTCTGCTGGTTTGTGGCAGAACTGCCAACAACAGCGGATGCATCAGCCTGCTCCGAATCAGCGCTTACCGGATCGATTGCCGTGCCTGCCTGTCCGGCCGGCTCACTGGTGACCACCTTCGTCGTCGCGGGTGCTGCCATGCGGCCTCACCGGCCGGCACAACAGGTGCTGCGACAGGCGACGGCGGTGCTGCGCGTGTTTGCGTGTCCGTTAGCGTCGATTTATTCGCTGCCGATGTCGCAACAGGCGCTGATAGTGTTGTGGGTGCGGGCGTGTCCGTTAGCGTGGATTTATCCGCAGGTGGTGCCGCAACGGGTGTTTCGCGCATGACGGCCTCAGCCTCAGCCTCCTCGTCATCATCACCCTCGTCATTGGTAGAGACATCATCTGCCGGCATTACCGGGACACGCGTACTGTCCACGACCGGACTGGCTGGCACCCTGTCACCCGGTGCAGCTATCGATGGAACTGTCATATTGTCCGTTGTCCCTGACAATGTGTCCTGCACTGAACCTGCTTCGCCTGTAATTGACTGCTGATCACGCGGGCCCAGGTACCTGCCCGTCATCCACACTCACGGTCTCACCGCGAGTAACGCTACCCGTCACCTCGCTGGTTCCGCTGTCAGCGGCACGCTCAAAGGCGAGGAATCCCGGCAACTCCATACCGGGAAACAAATCGCCACGGTAGACAAGGCCAAGCCCCAGCATCACCACCACAACCAGCGCGAACCCATGACTCAAAATACGTGCAAAAAGACTCATAACTGCAACTCCTGCTTCAATCTAGTTCTGGTTACCGGCAACATCCGGATAAAGCGCCGTTGCAAAGGCGCTGAATTCCCTGGCTGCCTTGCTGTCAGGCCACATTTCGAATACGGCCAGGCCCTCACTGAGTGAGCGTCTGAAACTGGTTCGCATGCGTAACCGCTGGGGCATGACAATATCAATACCCGGCAACATTCGCAGCGCTTCCTCGGTCTCGTGCGTCTCACGTATAGACTTGTTGGTATCGGCACGATTTATAAATGCCAGTGTACGCTGGCTTCCATTCAGCTTCACTGCTTCCATATCAGGTCCTACAATATGCAGAAACCGCTGGGTTGCCCAGACATCCGCCTGACTGGGTGGCACCGGCACGAGAATCCTGTCAGCCGACGTCATTGCCTCTTTCATGGCGGCCATATTGGCAGCCCCGACATCCACCAGTACCTCGCAATCCGTGTGCGACAGTAACTGATCTTTAAGGACAGCCCGCACCGAGTTTATTTTCAGGTAAGGCTTGTTACCAATCTCCTCACGCAGCATGGCAAGGTCACTGAACGTACATTGCGGATCAAGATCATAGCCGACCACCCGCCTGCCGTTCTTTTCCAGCCAGACGGCCAGGTTAAACGCGACCGTGCTTTTACCTGAACCACCCTTCAGATTTGCAATAACTGTAATCATGTCACGCCACACCCTCGGTACTCATTGTCCCGGATCATATGGTTTCTTCCTGTCAGCGCAACGGTAACTGTTCCTGTTCGACCTCGACCTTGCTGTAAGCGTCCGGCACGGTAAATAGTGATGCGGGTTGTGGCCCCGTCCTGATTTCATACACGTCTCGCACATAGCCCCCGGGCTGCTCCTCGCGAATAGTAGTCCCGAGCCCGTCGTCATACCACTGGTAGGATACGCTACTCGCACCATTTGCGGTCCTGACCGTAATTTCCCATTTCTCCGCCTGACGCTGGCTGACTGTTTCCGTACCCAACAAGCGCCTGCTCATTGTAGCGCCGTCAGGCAGCACCTGTTTGAGTGGCATACCCCGTTGGCGATCAAGCCACACGGTCATCGCCCCGCCCTGGCCACTCTCGCCCGGTGCCATCGACCATTTTACCGCCATGCGGCCATTGATTTGCTCAGTGCCGTGCGACGTGCAGACAAGCCCTGGCCAGCCGGCACAGGGACTGGCATCGGACGACTGCAGGTGTTTCCCTGCCATGGCAGCATCCGCCATCGTTATTGGCCGTTGCTTGTAGGAACGCAAGGCCGGATTAACCAGGGATACAACCCCGGCTTCGAAATCTGTAATTTGAACAAGTTTATTACCGTTGAGCTCGTATTCACTGCGAATTCCGGATTCACCCACAAAAATCCTCGCCGTAATCTCACCCTGCTGTGCAGTTGATATTCGGGTCATCGCGGAATATTCAGTCGCGGCCAGCACTGCTTGTGTCATGACAAATGTCATTAGCACCAGCAAGCAAAAATTGAATGGTATACGCGTCACTTACTGTTCCGATCAATGGGTTAATGTAAAAAAACGAGCCAGAACACATCACTGTGCCTGGCTCGTTCACACGCAAGTGACGTTACTGGGCAGCGCCAGCCGGCGGTACCGGAGGTGCACCATATGGCGCACCGCCATACGCACCGGGGCCGCCACCATAAGGAGCGCCATAACCGCCACCATAAGGAGCGCCATAACCGCCACCATAAGGAGCGCCATAACCATAGCCCGGGCCATAACCCCTGTAACCGCCATAACCGCTGTTATATCGGTTATTGCCGTAGCCACGACCGCTGCCGCGACCGCTGCCGCTGAAGTTCATGCCGAAGCTGCCGTCCATGTCGCCGTCACCGTAGCCGTCGCCCCAGCCGTTGTTGCCCCAGTTGTTGTTGCCATAGCCACCGTCGTTCCATGGACCCCAGGCCTGCGCCGCAGAGAACGGCACTGCCATCAGGCCGGCGACAGCGGCTGCACATAAAGTTTTCTTGATAATGTTCATTTGTTATTACCTCATATATTGTAAAGACAGCCACAAAGTATCAGGCTGCTGAATCTCCCTTACGAATATCAGATCAGTAACCATCGGGAGCCATTATCACTGATCAACCGGCCTGCCATGCAGACCGCTATTCTGTCGTTACCAGCCGGGTCCACCCCATGCCTGGGCGACCGAGTACGGCATGGCCAGCAGGCCGGTAATTGCGATTATTCGAACCCCTGAAAAACACGTTCATCAACTAACACCATACTGCGTATAAAATGTAACCACGAATTCAATCGTGGCAATTACCAAACATATCCCGGATAACGACCCCATGCAGGCTGCACCGGTGCCAGCGGCATGCTGCCCGCCTGATGGTCGATATTCTGCGCCTTCCGACCCGCCGGAGCAGTCTTAAACTGCCAGACACTTTGCCCACCCTGTTGCCGGGGTGAGTAGCTTTCGCCCTCGTCACCCCATGGCCTGCGTGCAGGCGGCGCCGCTGGAAGTGGCGTAGTGGTATCGGTTGATTGACCGTCGTGCCAGGGTGAATACTGTGGTTTTCCCCGGGCTTGTACTGTTGAGGGCCAAATATAGCCATTAGCGGCTTGATCAGGCGCCCAGTGACTTGCAGGTCCTGGCATTTGCGGCGTTGCCGGTGCGCGTGTGGCATCGCTCGCTGGTGGCTGACCGAGCTGGGTGGAGAAACTGCCGGTACTTTGAACACCGGCGGCCGGCGGCCGAACACTGACCCCGGATGAGATGCTCCCCTGGCTGGGTGTCGGATACCACTCGGGTGCTTTGACGGGACTGGCACGTTCAGGCGACCCTGTCGAGACATTTGAATGAACAACCGCCTCGTCTTTTGTACAGGCAACCGTCAACAAAACGGTAAAGAGCAACAATACCCTGATGACTAATGCATTGTATGTCGATGCTGCGCATTCCTTCATAATGTCATTATAGTCTTACAGCATCCCGGTCATTCATCGTCCGGGGTATTGACCACCGTAATTCGGCGGTGGAACATACCGCCCCGGCGGCGGCACTTCACTACCCATACCATCGGCAGGCCCCCGGTAATATCCATAGGGCGGCATATTGCCGTAACCCGGCATACCCCAGCCCGGCTGCCAGTTACGTCCCGGGTAATTGTAAGCCGGTGGCCGCGGCATCATGCGTCCATAACTTTCCGCTGTACCTGGCCGTCCTGTCGCAGGCGGCATTGTTGCAGCACCCGGTGCACCGGCAGCGGGTGGCGGCATTGTATCGTCAGAAACACCGGGCAGCGGCGGCCGCGCAGCCGGCATGACCGCTTCACGTCCGGCAACCGCAGGTAGTCCCGGGGCATAGTGCCCGGGCACGGCAGGCGGCAACATCGGTGCTGCCAGGTTATTTTCCTGGACAGGCACTGCCGCGACCGGTGCCGGCTTTACCACACCGACAGGAGCAACCGCCGCTGCCGGCGCCTTCACTGCGTCTATCTTGTCAGTGGACGTTGCCAGCGTCGGCGGGACAAGCACTTCAGTACCGCTATCCTGTGCTGTTGTTGTGCGCTCCGGGTGTAACAGTTCATCACTCGCAGGCAATTCGTTCCCGATTGCAATGGTGCCAATTGCCGGCGCTGCATCCTGTGCGCCAGTTGCCATACGCGATTGTTCGTCAGCCGGTGTCAGTGATGCCGCCGCATTGTCGCTGTCATCAATCTTCGGCGCACTCGCGGCGACGCCATCCCCGGAGAGAGTTGGCTCAACCACCCTGTTTTCTTCAGCCATCGGTACCGCCGTGGCCATACCCGTAGCAGCCTGATCACGCACATCAACGCGCTCTGTCACAAGCGGTTGTGTTTCTGCGGCTGTTGCCGCAGTGCTGTCAATCTTGCCCGGCAACTCATCAAGCGAGGGTAAAGCGGGATCGGCCATCTCAAATGAGGAGGTAACCGGTGGTGTAATCCCCTGGCCGGGAACACGCGGATCAACATGAACTACGCGGTATGGACCGGAAGGTGGCGGCGCGGAAACGACCGACCACTCATCTGAATAGGTAAATTCCAGTTCTTTTTCGGCAAAACCGGAAACCGGCATGACAGCAAGCACTGCCAGCATGACGGGTGTGACAATCAACATCTTGTTTCGGCGATCAGTCATAAGGTTCCTTCCTGAATCATAAATACCTGAACCGGGCGATTACAGCTGTCAGGTGAGATCCTGTTTGAGTCGAATACCGCGTCTTTTCCTGCCAACAGTATCGCTCGTTTCATCGTCTATTCCGTCCTCTGCATCCACATGTGATTCTGCGTCGGCAACGACTGCCGCAGCCGGCGGTACCGTATCAGCAGGTGTTGCCGGTGGCGTCTCACGTGGCGGCGGTGGCGTGCCAGTGGATGTCGCCGGTGGTGCCGGGGGTGGTGTTTCACGCGGCGGTGGCGGTGTGCCACCTGCCGTTGTGGCCGGTGTTTCACGCGGCGGCGGCGATGTGCCACCTGCCGTTGTGGCCGGTGTTTCACGCGGCGGCGGTGGTGTGCCACCTGCCGTTGTGACCGGTGTTTCACGCGGCGGCGGCGGTGTGCCACCTGCTCGTTGTGACCGGTGTTTCACGCGGCGGCGGCGGTGTGCCACCTCTCGCCGTGACCGGTGTTTCACGCGGCGGCGGTGGTGTGCCACCTCTCGCCGTGACCGGTGTTTCACGTGGCGGTGGTGGTGTGCCACCTCTCGCCGTGACCGGTGTTTCACGCGGTGGGGGCGGTGTGCCCCCACCTCTCGGCGGCGGCGGTGTCCCGCCACCCGGCGTCGGTGCCCTGGGTGGTGGTGGTGTCCCACCACCGCCCCTGCCACCGAACATGCCAAAGACGGACTTCACGCCCATCATTGCCATGGTGAATACCGCGCGGAATATATAGAACACCCAGGCCAGTGCGGAAAAGATGCCACCCCAGATCTTCATCAGGAACGATGTGCCGGACAGGGCCGGTGTCTACGCTCGTCACTGACATGTTCGATTCGTGCATAGGACGGACTCACGAAAACGCTGCCGTCATCCGATGTTTCAATGTAGAACTGTTTCTTGGCACTGATACAGCCCAGCGGAATAATGAGCAGTGCCATGACGGTCGCCACACCTGCGCCAAACATGAGACTGATCGCCATGCCGTTGAAGATCGGGTCATCAATAATGGCGAAGGCACCGGCCATCAAGGTAAGCGAGGTAATGAAAATCGGCCGCATACGCAACTCGGCGCCGCGTACCGCGGCTTCCTGCACCTCGTTACCCTTCGCAACCTCGAGTTTGACAAACTCGACAATCAGGATGGATTGCCTGACGATAATACCGCCGAGCGCAATCATGCCGATCATGGATGTCGCGGTAAATTCAGCACCCATCATCCAGTGACCGGGAATGATGCCCAGCATGGTGATAGGAATGGGCGACATGATCAGGCCGGCAAGGGCAAAGTTCTTGAACTCCCAGACGATCAGTCCATAGATAAGGACCAGTGCCGCCATGAAGGCGCCACCCATGTCACGGAACGTCTCGTAAGTAACGGTCCATTCACCGGTCCACTCGTAGCCGGACTGACTCGCATCCGCGCGTGTGCCAACAAACGTCCAGTCACCCGGCTTGCCCAGAATCGTCTTCGGCATGACTTCCATCTTCACGCCATCCGGTGCGGTGTATTCCTCGATCAGGTCCTCGATATGCAACATGCCGTAAATCGGCGCGCCCAGGCGTCCTTCCATCTCGCCGACAACGTACTCGACTGCACGCAAGTCCTTTGTATAGATAACCGGATCTTCGTAACCCTTCTTGAATTGGCCGAGCTCGGACAGCGGTATGGTCCGTCCGTCTGCAGTCGGAATAGGCAGGTCGCCCAGACGCGATATCTGTGACCGCACTGCCAGCGGAATCTGCATGACAATATAGGTCGGCTCCAGTACGGTGCCACGCTTGATGTCGCCCAGCTTGAAACTGCCCATCGCCATTGCCAGGCTGCCGTTGACGGTATCAACAGAGATCCCGCGCCTGACTGCTTTCTCGGTATCGACCTCGAAGCGCCAGAATTCATAGGGCTCGGCCATGTATGTATCGACATCGACCACGTTCTCGACCTGCTCGAACATCGATATCAGGTCAGTGGCCACCTGGCGACGCGTGTCCGCATCCGGACCGTATACCTCGGCGACCAGCGTCTGCAGTACCGGCGGACCTGGCGGCATTTCGACAACAGCGATGCGCGCACCCATGTGTCCGCGATCGGTTTCAGTATATGGCGCGCAACAACTGCAATTTCATGGCTGCCGCGTTCGCGTTCTTTCTTGTCCGTCAGCATAACCAGCAGGTCGCCTTCCCAGGGCTGCTGCCGCAGGAAGTAATGCCTGACCATGCCGTTGAAATTGAATGGCTGCGCGGTACCCGCATAGGTAATCACGGCGGTCACTTCCGGAATCTCCCGCAGGGCTTCAGCCAGCGCCAGTGTGACATTGGCCGTATCCGGCATCGCGGTGCCTTCCGGCATGTTCACAATGACCGAGAACTCCGGCTTGTTGTCGAACGGCAGCATTTTTACCGGCACATGCTGCGTATAGAACGTGATACAGAGCAATGCGGTAATGCCGATGATACTAACGAGGAACAGGATGCCGAGTTTACGGTTCTTGATCAGTGGCATGATGATCGGGCGATACATGCGACTGATGCGTGCGTGTGCTTTCTTTTCCTTTTCCTCTGCCTTCTTGAGCGCACCCAGCTTGGGAGCGACCTTGACGGCGAACCAGGGCGTAAAGACAAACGCGGCAATCAGCGAGAAAAACATGGCCGAGGCACCCAGCACCGGAATGGGTCGCATATACGGCCCCATCAGGCCACTCACCCAGCCCATCGGCAGCAATGCCGCGATAATGGTAAACGTCGCCAGGATGGTGGGGTTACCCACTTCACGGACGGCGTCGATCGCCGTGGCGACACTTGTTTTGCCCTTCTCCAGCCAGTGACGGAAGATATTTTCGACCACCACTGTCGCGTCATCAACCAGGATGCCGATCGAGAATATCAGCGCGAACAGGCTGACGCGGTCGATGGTGTAATCCACCATCATTGCCCACCAGATGGTCAGCAGAATCACGACAGGAATAATGGAAATGACAACGAAGGCCGCACGGAAACCCAGGCCGATCAGGCACAGGATCGACACGATCACCGCCGCTTCCATCATCGCACCCAGCAGATCGTTGACCTTGTCGTTGGCCGATTTACCGTAGTCCCGTGTAACCGTGACATGGACATTGGCCGGAATCAGACTGCCTTTCAAATCGTCCACCTTGGCCAGGATGGCCTTGGACACTTCGACACCGTTGGTGCCTTCCTTCTTGGCGATGGCGACCGTTACCGCCGCATCGCCGTCAGCACGCTCGGTATCGTCCTGATAGGCCGGCCCGGTAAAGAACGTCACCAGCTGGTGCGGTTCAGCGGAGGCCTGTGAGACACGCGCCACGTCACGGACATAGACCGGCGAATTGTTGCGTATGGCAATGACCAGTCGACCGATTTCCTTGGCGTTGGTCAGGAATGAACCGGTACGCACCGAAAACGACATACCGCTTGATTCAACATCGCCGGCTGACTTCTCGGCGTTCGCAGTCTGAATAGTCTGTGCAACCTGCTGCAGACTGATGCCATACCCCGAGAGGCGTTCCGGCATCACCTCGACCTTGACCTGGTCTTCCCGGCCGCCAACGATGAAGCCCTTGCCGACGTCTTCGACACCACCCAGGCGCTGTAAAAGATCCAGCGCCAGCAGGCGCAACGAACCATCATCGACATCTTTTGACCAGAGCGTCAGCGTGACGACAGGTACGTCGTCCACACCGACCGGCTTGACCAGCGGCTGCGACACATTCGGCGGAATCTTGTCCATGTTGGACTGCAGCTTGTCATGCACCTTGACCAGCGAATCGCCCATGTCCTCACCGACCTTGAAGCGCACAGTTACGATCGCCCGACCGCGCTCGGTTGCGGTGTAGGTGTGGCGTACTCCGGGAATTTCCAGCAACAGCCGCTCCAGCGGCTCTGTTACCAGGCTGGCAACCTGTTCAGCTGACGCACCCTCGTAACCGACAAACACGTCAATCATCGGCACGGATATCTGCGGATCTTCCTGACGCGGCGTAAACATCAGGCCAATTAATCCGACCAGCAATGCCACCATCAGAATCATCGGGGTCACCGGCGAGGTAATAAACAACCGTGCCGTTCGACCTGCGATTCCAAGGGAGTGGGCGTCGTAGTTAACCGGTGTGGAGAACTGCTTGTCTTGATCAGCCATACTTGAAAATCCACCTTCTTCCGTGACTGTACCCGGATAACGCAATCGGCACTTTCATGCGGTGCTGTTATATTTCTGGCCGGGCAAGTACGTTCGTCTGTAATTCTTGCTTGTTGTTGCTATCGAGGCTGCCGTTATACGCAGCGCCCGTATTTCATACGATCAATTCCATGAACTGTTTTGCTTGTCGACTTCCGCCCCTTTGACGAAGATCTGCTCTCCGGCTTTCAGGCCGGAAAGAATAGAAATTCCATCGGTACCGACATCGTCACCCGTCCTGACCAGGCGCAGCTCGCGCTTGTTTTTGGCATTCATGACATAGATACCCGGCAAACTGCCACGCCATACCAGTGCCTCCTTCGGGACTACAGGAAGCTCGCGCACCTTCGCATTGACGTCGTTAATCATGACTTCTGCATACATACCGGCACCGCCCGGCGCACCTTGCGGGAGCTCCAGTTTGACAGTAACCGTATGGCGGTCGGGATCGGCAATCGGGAAAATCTGTACAACCCGCGCAGGAATCTGGACGTCACCGACGTCGAGCCGCGCCTGGACAACCATGCCCTTGCTGACGCCCGGCATCAGGCGGGCAGGCACCTCCACCTCGATCTGCAACTGTGACATATCAGCAAACTTCAGCATCGGCATCCCCGGCTGGACGGTATCACCCACCTCGACCAGCTTCTTGGTGATAACACCCTTGAACGGCGCAACAGATTTGGCATCGCGCAGCTTGGTATCGATTTCCTCGATACTTGCCCTTGCTGACGCCAACTGGCTACGCGCCTGTTCAATTTGTGTGCCGAATTGATAGCGCTGTGCATACCGGTCATATCCGGGAGAAGAACCGCTCCCCATAATGCCTTGCATGGGGTTGGAAAAACCCTTCATTAAGGAACCCAGGCCGCCCATGGCATCATTCTGTTCGCCGCCATACGGCGAGATTACTTCACGCGAATACTGGACACCCGCATTTCTCAGCGACGCCTCGGCATTCGCAAAGTTGGCCCATGCAGCACGACGCTTGGCCAGCAGGTCATCATCATTGATGGCAATCAACTCTGCGCCTTCCTCGAAAAACTCACCTTCCTCGCCGGCTATCGCTCTTGACCCGGCCCGGTATCTGCGCCGAAAAGGTAACATCCTTGATTGGCACGACCGTACCGCCGAGCGTGACCGTCGCCGGTACTGCAATACTGGGCACGGTTCTGAGTGTTTCGTTATTGCCCTGCGACCAGACGGGCGAGCTGCAGAGGAATACCGAAATAATTCCTGCCAGGGTCGTGTTCCTGATTAACATCTTTATTGCCTCATTCCATAACTGCATGCCAAACATTCACAACTGTCACACATGCATTCACCAGTTGTACCGGCCTGCCATAACGGCAGGCCGTCTCAATCACGCCAATCCCTGGCACATTGCAAGTCCTGTCCGGAATCAAATTCCGGTATCACGCCGTTAAACTCAGGCGCGCCCCATCACTGAAAAGCTCTTGATGAACGGTCCGGCCATACGCGGATCCTTGATCATCGCACCGTAATCCCCAATGTTGAACTTCAGCTTGCGCGAGGTATAAGCCATACCAAGACCCATCATGCCGGGCGGTTTGGCCATCCATTTATTCCAGTTATCGAACGTCGCGCGGAGATCCCAACTGACTATCCTCACTACCGGTATACGGGCCGGCATTGGTGGCTTTGCCGTTTTCGATGGTAAGCACACCACGCGGGGTATCTTCGCCATCAAAACCGTACGCAATCACTGAATTGAAATTGATTTTCGCCAATGCATCCGACAGTTCCGGCTCGGCATTCCACTGATCCTTAAAGCTATTCATCCATTCGTCAGAAAACATGTCAGCCATTTCAGTGTCCCCTCCTTGTATGAATTATAGATACATCAATATATTGTGATCGTAACAACAAAAACCACCAAATATAGAAGATATTTCTCACCAGATCGGTGACGAAAACCCGTCAGTCACATGATCCGTCAAGAAAAAAACCTCTATTAATGACCAAGCTAACACAAGCTTGAACAACATAGTAGTTTCTTCAAGTCAAGATTAGTAAGCGCTGCCGATAAGAAAAATCAGGGGATGGCGGGTTGAATTACGAGATAAACAGGCGATATCCGCAGGCAGCCAAAACCGCCCCGCCTGTGATGGCCGCCACTGAATGCAGTGACCTTTTGTTTTACAAATAAATATTCAGCAGAACGAACGGGGCTGCAGCGGCACAATTGCAGACACACAGGACACGGGACTACCCGCCTGTCGCAAACCCTGATAGGTTTATATAAACATGGACTTATAAAAGCAGACGCTAAATTTGACTTGCCTGGCCACCAGGCAGCGCACTCACTGACAGGAAGCAACTTGAATACCGAGAAACAACAAACCGGTTCAGACACGCTGGAACAACGTGCAATTGACCGCCGCCGACCAAACTGGTTGACGGTGTACGGGGCGCTGTTCGTGAATCGCCGGCGCAACACCCGCCGCGATGGTGACCACATCGATAACTACATCGACTGGTACGGTCATATGCCGCTGATTGCAACTGTTACCCTTATCCTGCTGTGCTTCGCCGATGCTTTCCTGACGACGGTACTGATTAGCAAAGGCGCCGTTGAACTGAACATTTTTATGGACTGGCTGATTCAGCGCGATATCCACATGTTTGCCGTCGTGAAAATGGCCGTAACCGGCACGGCACTCATCATTTTGGTCATGCATCTGAACTTCCGCGTTTTTAATAAGTACATTGCCGTTCGCTACGTTCTGTATGCGATGGTACCGGTATATTCGATACTTATTTACTACGAACTGACCATGCTCGCGAAAATCTAGGGAACCACAGATCTACCCAGGTGACCTCTTCAATGCCTGGAGTCGCGTGCAATAACGATTAATCAAGAGCCCTCTGGCTGATTGTGCCTGGCGAGAAATTTCCTGAACTGACCGACAGGTACTGCCTTCGAGTAATACCATCCCTGCGCAAAATCGACCCCCTGCTTTAACAGGTATGTCTCCTGCTCGCGCGTCTCTACACCCTCGGCAATGGTCTGCAACCCCAGCCGTTTCGCCATATCGATAATTGCGTCAACCAGCCCGGTTGTTGGCGCATCCGAGCCGATTGCCTTAATGAAACATTTGTCGATTTTCAGGTAATCAACCGGGAACGACTCGATATAACTGAGGCTCGAGTAACCGGTACCGAAATCATCCAGCGCGATACCCGAATGTCGATTGCTGAGAGATTCCATTACCGCTCTCGCCTTCTCACCATCATCAATAAGGCTGCGCTCGGTGATTTCATAAATTATCTGTTCGGGCAGGATACCGCTGTTGCCGAAAATGGCGCTGGAGGTCTGCAGTATCCTGCCAGACTCGAAATGCGAGGGGCTGAGATTGATTGCAATATGCAGGGACCGGTCATGCTGCAACAGGTCCGCGATTTCGCTATGCAGCTTCTTCATCAACCATACGGTCATGGGCTCGATCAGGCCGGTATCTTCAGCCAACGGAATAAACAGGTCAGGCCGGACACGCTTGCCACCGGGCTGACGCCAGGATATCAGCGCCTCTGCACCGACACAGAGACCATCCTTGAGGCTGATAATCGGCAGATAATTGATCTCGAATTCGTCTTTCTGCAGGCTGCGTTCCAGTTCACCCTGTAACGATAACCGTTTGAGAAAAATACTGATGACCAGCAAGACCAGCACAATCGACGTAACCAGCCCGACGGCACCCAGCACCAGCGCCATCCGTACCCAGTCCCGCAATATCCAGGCATCCGACGCGGCGGCTATCGAGTAGATTCCCGGGAACCCATCAAGCTCGATCGCAAACAGTGTGCGCTCGACGCCATCCTTGAATGACGCCCGCAGTTGCGTGGCGCTGTCTATTGATGCCGATGCCGATTCGACCACATCCATCTCGGGAACTTTCCCTTCCCAGGCAAACAGGTGTGCATCCTCACGGCGCAGCAGGACTGCAAAACCCTCTTCACCGAGACCCGTACCCAGCTGGCCGATCAGCGCACTGGGATGAATGAGCGCACCAATTTCCGAACCATCATCCCGCTGGCGGAGCGCGACCAGCCCGAACCGGTCCATCAAGCGAATTTCCAGCGGACCAACCAGGCGGAACCCGGGAACAGGAGGTGGCAGACCTGGGTCAACCGGCGGGTCTACTGCGCCCCAACTGGTACATACCAGTTTGCGGTCAGGCCGAATCAGACCCAGTTCACTGATGCCGGGAATATCGTATGCCATATTATTCATGGCGCTGATATCCTTCGCGGTGCAGGCATAAGACAGGCCGGACAGCGCGATCAAACCCTGGTCGATCTGCAGCAGCATTTCAGAGGTATCATTGGCAATGCCGCGCGCAATCGACTGCAGATTCGCCTCCGCATTGCTGATCGTGGTGGTATATGCCGCATAGATGGCATAGCCTATCGGTCCCAGTCCGGCCAGCATGGCCAGGATAACCGCCAGGAGAATTGTTAATTTACGGCGCATGGGGAATGCGGGTGGCAGCCCGTTTCGGCACCGTCGCGGACCTGTAAACTTCGCCAGAATTCATATTCACAATATATGACTATTCAACAAGTTGGTATATATTGCACGTTAATTTAATTTACTCTGGACACGCCACCCCGGCACAGGGCTAGCAGGATAAAGAGTGGATTTTTACCTGCTTAACAGATAATTTCCGCCTACAGTCTTTAATATTCAGCCAATCAGGCTCAAACAGGAGCAACTATGAAACTCATTCCCACATACACACTCAAGGGCAGTTACGCGATCGGCGCCCGATCCGTAACCGCTGCCATCCTGGCACTGTCACTGGGCGTGGCGGGCTGCACAACTGACCCGTTTACCGGCGAACAGACGGCATCGAAAACCGCCAAGGGTGCCGGGCTTGGTGCCCTGGCTGGCGCAGTGGCTGGCGTCATTGCCGGCGATAGCCGCAAGAGCGCACTGATCGGCGCCGGTATTGGCGCACTCGGTGGCGGTGCAGTCGGCTATTACATGGACCAGCAGGAAAACAAGCTGCGTGAAAAACTGCGCAATTCCGGCGTTAGCGTTACCCGTAACGGCGACAACATTATCCTCAACATGCCGGGTAATATCACCTTCGCTACGGACTCGAGCAACATCTCGGCGGACTTTTATGAGGTGCTCAGCTCGGTCGCCCTGGTGATCAACGAGTTCGAGAAGACCTACGTTGACGTAACCGGCCACACAGACAGCACGGGAGCAGACAGTTACAACATGCAGCTGTCAGTGGCCCGCGCCAACAGCGTTTCCAGTTACTTCAAGTCCCAGGGCGTACTGGCCCAGCGCATTTACACACAGGGCATGGGCGAGTCGCAGCCAATTGCAAGCAACGACACGCCTGCAGGGTCGCGCACAGAATCGTCGTGTCGAGATCATGCTGACACCGCTCACGTAACAGATGTGGTAATTAAAAAGGCCCGCTCCGGCGGGCCTTTTTTTATGTGCAACGATCAGGCCGCCACCTTGAGCAGGTACAGGCCGAAATATCCGTCCGAATCCGACCAGTTATCCAGTGGCTCAAACCCTGCTTTGCCCGCCAGCGCCATAAACGATTCACTGGTGTACTTGTATGAACTCTCGGTGTGAATTGAATCACCCGCAGAAAATTCGAATGAATGCCCGTCTATCCTCACTGTCTGCCGACGCACACTGATCAGGTGCATTTCTATCCGCTCAGCAAGACTGTTGTAAAACGCATGATGATCGAACGCATCGGTATTAAAATTTGCATCCAGTTCTCGATTGATCCGATGCAACAGGTTCAGATTAAATTCCGCGGTTACCCCGTTTGCATCGTTATAAGCCGCATTCAGCGTGTCATGATCTTTCTGCAAATCCACACCGATCAGCAGCCTTCCGCCTTCCCCGGCGATGTCAGCGAGCGTGCGCAGAAAATCCACGGCATCACCCGGCTCAAAATTTCCTATGCTTGAACCCGGATAAAATACCAGTCGACGCTCGTCATCTGGAATTCCCGGCAGATCCAGACTGTCTGTAATATCCGTGCAAACCGCATGCACATCCAGCCAGTCGTATTTTTTCGCGACATGGGCGGCCGCAAGCTGCAGCTGTTCACACGAGATATCCACCGGCACATACGCCACCGGGCGCATGGCATCCAGCAATGTTGTTACCTTCTCGCAACTGCCACAACCGGGCTCAATCAGTATATTTCCGGTACCGACCCGCCCGGCAATTGCTTTCGAATTCTCCCGGAGAATCGAATATTCAGTACTGGTCGGATAGTACTCGGGCTGCTCGCAGATTGACTCGAAGAGAGCGGCCCCCTTCTCATCGTAGAAATATTTCGGTGGTATTTTACGCGGGGCGTTGCTCAACCCGTTAATCACCTCGCGGTAGAACTCGTTGGTATTTTCATCCGCAGTATAAAAACGAAAATCTGCATCGATGGTGTTCATTGTTGGCACCTTGACAGTTTTTATATATTTATGCGACCAGGCTTGCAACTACTCAGGAAAGCGTTGCATATTCCGGCCGCCAGAATATAGCCTCAATCTTCGCCTCCAGCGCTGCCTCAGTCAATTCATCCGCCAGACCTTCCTGCTGGGCCTGCAGCGCAACCGCTCGTGCTATAAACCTGCTGACGTGCCTGATTTCATCGAGTGACGGTAACAGTGGCTCTGTATCGCAGTGCATCCTGCGAGGATATTTACCCAGCGCACGTGAGGCTGCCATGAACATGCCATCAGAAATCCGCCGCGCACCGGATGCCAGCACACCCAGGCCGAGACCCGGAAATATATAACTGTTGTTACTTTGTGAAATCGGGTAACAGGTGCCGTTCAACTCAACCGGCGGGAACGGACTACCGGTCGCTACCAGCGCCCGCCCGTCAGTCCATCGCAACAGGTCTTCCGGGGTCGCCTCTACGCGCGAGGTTGGATTGGAAAGCGGGAAGATAATCGGCCGATCGCAGTATTCCGCCATCTGCGTGACCATCTCGCGCGTAAAGAGACCCGGCTGGCCGGAAACGCCAATCAGCACACCCGGACGAGCATAACGGATGACATCCATGATACTGACCTCGCCATCACTGCCACTCGACCAGTCCAGCACCTGTGCTGCCGGCCGGGCAAGCTTTTGCTGGAACGACAGCAGTCCATCCATGCGATCATGCAGCAATCCCCGGCGACCTGACATGAAGATACGTGCGCGCGCCTCACTGTCAGGCATGCCTGCGCCCCGCATGGTAGCTACCAGCTGCTCGGCAATACCGCAACCTGCCGAGCCGGCACCGACAAACAGAATATTCTGCTCACCCAGCACCCCGCCGGTTTGCTCGAGGGCCGAGAAAAGCGTGCCGGCCGCAACCGCAGCGGTGCCCTGGATGTCGTCATTGAACGTACAAAGCTGGTCACGATAACGCTCCAGCAAGGGGCTGGCGGTACCCTTGGCAAAATCCTCGAATTGCAGCAACACATTCGGCCAGCGGCGCCTGACTGCCTGCACAAACAGGTCGACAAATTCATCGTAGTCCTTGCCGGCGATGCGCTTGTTGCGCCACCCGATGTAAAGCGGGTCATTCAATGACTGTTCGTTATTGGTCCCGGCATCCAGTAATACCGGCAAGGTACAGGAAGGGTCGATACCGCCACAGGCGGTATACAGTGACAGTTTGCCGATCGAGATACCCATCCCACCGGCACCCTGATCACCCAGGCCAAGAATCCGCTCACCATCGGTAACCACGATTATGCGCACGTCCTCGACCATGGCATTGCCCAGCATCTCGTCGATATGCGCGCGTTCCGGATACGGGATAAAGAGGCCGCGAGGGCGTCGGTAGATTTCACTGAACTTCTCACAGGCCGCCCCGACCACCGGCGTGTAGATGATCGGCATCATCTCACTCAGGTGATCATCGATTAAACGATAAAACAGGGTGGTGTTTGTGTCCTGGAGATTTCTGAGATAAATATGACGCTCCAGGTCATCCTCTTTCTTCAGAAAAGCCTCGTGCGCACGCTTAACCTGCTGTTCCAGTGTTTCGACATAGGGAGGCAACAATCCCAGCAGACCGAATTTCCTGCGCTCCTGCGCAGTGAACGCCGTGCCCTTGTTGAGCAGCGGATTCTCGAGAATATCCCTTCCCTGTCGACATGAATTCAAACTACTCCCCCAGGTAAGTGCAGAATTCCGGTATATGCGCAGTGGCAACCACGATCATTACCGAGGGAGCAAGAGTAGAGGAAATTGGTCCGCGAGAAAAGCGAACCGATACAGTTATATCGTCGTTCGCTCGCCGCATGTTTGAAGATAACACCAGCAAGCCGGCACTGAACAGCCCGACGTCATGCGCAACCTCAAGACCAGGACCGTCCATTCCACCGTCAAATACACCCAGCATGGTCACATCGATATTGACGCCAGGGGTAAACTCAATACCGAATATCAGTCCGTTGTTTCCATCGTTAAACCCGACGCCGTTGTACCGGATAGAACTCGCCTGTACTTGTTCAACCAGGCAAGCCATCAACAGCTATCCTGCAAGCGCCCAGAACATGGTAACCGCGGTTGTGCCGCCCGCCACACGTGTATCAGCACGCGTATGAATTATTTTTCTCATGGATCCTCATGACCTGTATTTACTATGTATAAATGTATGTGTCTGGCGCCGAATCTGTCATTGGACCAAGGCACAGGTTGACCTCGGACGACACCGGCACATCCGCGAATATCCCGGCCCCCCTGTTGATGTCCCGTTTTTATATCTTTATTTACAGAAGGTTACGAATAATTGCGCGCCCCTTGTAGCATACTCAACCGGCCAATCTCGCGGCCGTCGCAATGCCCGGAACAGAGTAATCAAGAAGTCCGGCAAACAGCCGAATAATCATAGTGATATTGCACATAAATGGATACGTCATAACGGCAACCGCACGGACTGCGCCCCGAATAATCTGTCGAGACTGGTAAAGGTAATTACATGCAAGCCACACCTAACACGCAGGCATGGTCAATCTCTCTCCTCGCCGAGTGCCACAAACTGGTGCAAGCTCATTTGCAACCGCACTTGCTGAAAATGTTTGAGAACAGCAATCATGCATTCACTGAATTTGCAGAAAAAGCCCAGTCTCCTGCCTCGCAGATCCAGTTTGTGGAGGCCATGAGTGCCGTCCAGAAAAACCATACCCAGGTGGAAGAAATATTTAACCGCTCACTCAGTAACAGCTTTACACAATTCGGCAATGGAACCCGGATCTCACCTTTTGGCACGCATACCACAAATGTGACACTGACACTTCAGAGCAAGGAAGACACCGATATCGAGGTCGCGATCAAGAACATGACAGCCAGCGCCGCGACCGGCTCGGCGCAGGAACTGGGCGCGCTGCGGCAGCGCCTGGCAGTATTGAATAACGGCAGAAAAATTAAAGATGAAGACATCCCGGCAAGCCCGGCATGCCTGGCAAAGGCATTTAACGAGGCGGTGCAGATACTCGTACTGGAGCACCAGACGAAACTGATCGTTTATATGCTGTTCGACAAGTTTGTACTCAGCAAGCTGGCGCCACTGTATGCAGAATATAACGAACGATTGCTCAAGGCCGGGCTCCTGCCCAATCTGAAATACAAGGTCCACAAGAACCCGAATGGAGCCAGCGCCACACGCAAGGGCAGTAACTCGAATAGCGCATCCCCGCAAGAAACATCCGGCAACCGGACTGGCGCACCTGCCGGTCAATCCCAGCAAGGCGCACAAAGTCTGGGCGACGAATTGTTCGGTAACATCATGTCACTGATGGCGCGGCGCGATGGCAGATCCGGGGCAGGCGCTGGCGCTAACAGTCCGGCTGTAAGCAACCCGCTGCCGCAAACCGATATCGTCAACGCAATTGACAGGGTCCAGCATTCGGCACCGGTCGAAGGCATCATGGCTGAACAGATCGTAGCCATACAACCGGGTACGATGGAACACACCAATCTCGTCAGTGAGATGTCGGATCGCCTGACCGAGGAACGCAAAAAACTGTTTTCAGGTATCGACCGGCGGCGAATGCCCGTTGCTGACACACAGGTGATTGACCTGGTTGGCATGATGTTCGAGTACCTCCTAAAGGATGAAGACCTGCCTAACGTCGCCAAGGCAGAGCTCTGCCGATTGCATACCCCGTATCTCAAGATTGCGATCATCGACAAACGTTTCTTTTCCGATAAAACCCACCCGGCTCACGAACTCCTGAACGCGCTGGCGAACGCAGCCACTCGCTGGGTGTTCGAAGATGACCTCGAACGGGGCATATTCCCCTCGATCCGCAGTACGGTGCAGCGCGTTATCAATGATTTTGTAAATAACATCGAACTGTTCTCCGAGTTGCTGGGCACTTTCAACCGCAGCCTGAACGAGCTTGTCGACAAGGCAACTGCCATCGAGGAACGTACGAAACAGGCAGCGGCCGGCAAGGAAAAACTTGGCATGGCACGCAACCATGCCGCAGAGGCCATCCAGGCAATGGTCTCCGGGAAAAGCGTGCCATCGTCTGTCAGGAAAATGATGGGGGATATCTGGCTCGACAAGCTGATGTTCATTTATCTCAGGGAGCCTGATGCAGAAAACAGTCCTAGCTGGCGCCTGGCCGTTCGAACGATTGAAGACATCATCTGGAGTGTCGAGCCGCGCTTTACCGAAGAAAGCCAGACAGAACTTCGTGTAAAACTTCCGGTACTCAGAAACCGTATCACACAAGCATTCAACGATCTCCAAACATACGGCACGTGTGACAACGACAGGCACCTGGATTTAATCACGGAACTCCAGGAAGACGCATTGCGTCAACCGGCAGATGATCAGCTTGCGGCAATAGATGTACCCGCACCTGCAGCAGCGGCTGCCGAAAACACCGATGAAACAGGTAACAGCCAGGCAGTAGAACCTGAACAGGAAGATGACAGCCTGCCAGAAGAAATACAGGCAGCAGTAGATACACTCAAAACAATTGCGTTTGGCACCTGGTTCTATATCCAGGAGAGCGGAAACGCACATCCTGTCAGGGTAAAACTCTCCTGGTATTCCAAGATGTCGGGTAATTACATGTTCGTAGACAGCATGGGCGTCAAATCCACTGTCTGGGATCGTAACGATCTGGCAGCACTGATCGCGGATGGCAGGGCAAGAATTATCGATGAAACAAAATCACCTTTTGTGAAACGTGCGCTGATTGCTATTCGCCGGATTCTCACCGGCGACTAGATGCAAGCTGACAAGTAATATACCGGGAGTATTGACATGCAATCCAATCAGAAATCCGTCAAGGATTTGCGCAAGAAAGAGCGGGTCGATGTAACCGACGTGGTGCGCATTATCGACAAACCCAGCGGCCGCGACATCGGCCAGCTGGTCAATATCAGCGAGGAAGGCATCATGATGCTCGGCACCCAACCTATCCCCGATAACAGCGTCATGCAGCTTGCGCTTGTTTTCGATTGCGAATCAGGCAGCAAACCTGATATTAATATCGGTGTCGAAAGCCTCTGGTCTCAATCCAGCGCTGAAGAGTCAAGCCACTGGACCGGCTTCTTAATAATAGATATCTCCGAGCAGGACCAGGAACGAATCCGGAACATGATCAGCTAGGCAATATGTCAGGATAGCCATGTCGTTAATTGCCTGCACAGGGCTACCTTATAGATAACTGATCTCGGCGTCAGGATTGAACACCCGCAACACCAGGCTCATAACCTTCCATAGCTGGAAATAAGCGGCAGGCGGCATTTAACACCCACCGGAATAACCTAAACAAGCGGTAATTTAAAATAGAAGGTGGTGCGCTCGTCCGGGATCGATTCGAAGCCTATTGTCCCCTGTTGTATTTCGATAAGTATTTTACTTATATTCAGCCCGAGACCGGATCCGGGCAGCTTGTTATCTATTTTGTCAGCCAGCTGCTTGAATTTCACGAACAACAGGGCCTGCTTGTCTGCCGGGATCCCCGGCCCATGATCAGTCACTTTTACAACAGCATGGTGATTCTCTATTGTCAGGCTGACTTCTATCAGATCGTTTTTATGTGTAAATTTTGCTGCATTTGAAATAAAGTTACTCATCACCTGCATTAATCGCTGTTCATCGCCAGCAACCCTGATAGTGTCAATGTTGTCAGGATACTTAAGGGTTAACCCAGTATTACACTCCCTGCAATACTGCTCATTCAGCTCAACGGCTTTATCCAGTAATGCGGCTAAATCCAGCTCTTCTATATCAAGGTTGAGCGTCCCGGACTCCAGCTTGGCAACATCCAGGATATCATTTACCAGGTTGAGCAGACGCTCGGTATTACGATATGAAACCCCGATAAGCTGCTGTTGTTGTTCATTCAGCTGCCCGACTTTTCTCTTTTCCAGCAGCGATAGCGAACCGTATATGGCAGTTAATGGCGTCCTTAGCTCATGACTTACCATCGAGATGAACTCGTCCTTGGCATTATCCAGGACTTCCAGTTCTTTGAGTTTTAATCTTAGCTCCAGCTGACTCACTACCTGGCGGGCCAATGCCTTGAGTGCATCTCTTTGCGCGGGCGTGATTGACCGTGGTTCGCTTCCGATAACGCACAATGTACCCAGTTTATTGTTATCGCTCATAATCAGTGGCGCGCCTGCGTAGAAAATCACGTGCGGTGCACCGGTGGCGAGCGGGTTATCATGGAACCGCTGGTCCTTGCTTGAATCCTCAATTACGAAGATATCGTCTCCGAGAATTGCATGTGCACAGAAAGCGGATTCCCGGGGGGTTTCGCGTGCATCCAGACCATGGTGTGATTTGAACCATTGCCGATCGTGGTCTACCAGGCTCACCAGCGCGATGGGTGTATCGCAGATTTGCGCTGCAAGCATGGTCAGGTCGTCATATGCCTGTTCCTCGAGAGTATCAAGGATCCCCAGTTCATATAACTTCTGCAGACGGTTGTCCTCGTCCTCGGGTATTTCTGCTGCAATCATTCCATCTATTCCCTGATGATGTTAACCGTCCAATATTGCTGCCTCTGCAAAGAGCCTGATAACCGGATGTACGGCAGCCTGCGGCCAAGAATCCTTTCTTTATCTGTCGGTCACTGCCGAAGGCAGATCACATTGGTGACTGACCTGGTGTGCCCCCCCGAACTATTTGTTTACCAGCGCCAGTTCTGCCTCGGTTTTTATACCAAATTTTTTCATCACCCAGGCGGGTGGACAGAAGCCTGTGAATGAACTTTGCAAGCAGTTAAAGCCGATGAACAAGGTCACCCAGGTCCAGTTCGGATGATGGAACAGGGCCAGCAGTGATGTGAACATGACCATGGATCCCCCAAATGCGAAAAGAACCCTCTCTACTGACATAACTTTTCTCCTCTGTGACAAACCATTGATATCTGCAGGCCTGGTTACCTGGCTATCTCCTGTATTGGTATCTCACGTTCAGTACATCGCCCAATCGGTGGAAATCATTAGAATTTATGGTAGCAGGCGAATCACGAGTGCACTATCTGCGAGCAGATAAATCATATCTGTTCAGCCATGAGACATCTCGCCGATAAGACACAGAGGGTGCGTCATGAGAAGCCGGCCAAGCCAGGGCGGGCAAAAAGAACGCTGGATTGACCTCCCCCAGATAGTTTGAGCATGCAAACCGGAAAATTCCTGCAAAATTGGCATTCGCCAGAACAGCATCATACTGCTTCCGCTTGTTTTCGTCTGCGGGCCAGGCGGCACCCCGGATATCGATTTCGGTGTCAAAAGCCGCTGGTCCCAATGATTTCGTTTTGCCCGCCATGACATGCCACCACATCGAATGGATAGATGACAGCAGCGTCGGCATAGCCCTGCTGCTTTTCCGTTGCGAATCAGAATCATTTGTATCGATAACCGTGGTTATAGAAGGAACCTCTGATTTCATGTATGTTCAGCCTATACGACTAGCGGGATGGCGATCATCATGGCCTTATCAAGAAACATCCATGTCGAACCCGGAATTATTAACAGTACCCGTTGCGACACCAATTACGCCTGCCTGACCGGTAAAACCGTATGCAAGGTTGAGCCTTTCGTCGACAGGGATGTATTGCTACTCAGGTGTAATAACAGGCGTGTTTGCGCACACAAGAAAAAATACCCGGGATCTACTGTGTGTACCTGCCCGGTGAATATCGCCTCGTATAATCATCCGTAACCGGAAATAGCACGCAACCCCGTTGCGCGCCTCTACCTGATACAGGTTATAAATGAACGACTCAAAACCGGAGCTGCCCGGACATCTTTACATCGAGAAGTACGACCCCGACAGCTATGAAGTCATTACCTCGCTCGCAGCCCACAAAGTGCTTGCATGGTCACAGGAAGGCCGTGGCGATGCCATAGATAAATGGTGTGAACACGTCGCCGAGCAGAAGATTGCAGCTATCGGCGCATGGGAAGATAATCGCTTTCTCAAGCTTGAGGAACAGTGGATTTCCGTCGAAAATGACGAGGGCGATGATGCGGAAGAAAAGCGCTATCATCAGGCCTGCGCGGATGTTGCCAGAAAAGCCGAGCTGAAGCGTGAGCACACCCGGCTACAAAGCACCGAGCACAAGTCAGCGATAGAAAGACTGGTTGAGGAATCCAGGGAATTCATCGCAGCACATGAACTACCTCCAGAAGAAGACCATTTCTTCGACTACGTGCTCGTAACTGCGGTTGTGATCCTCGTAATCTACTTGCTTAATACCTGAATATTTCTTGATCCAACCTCACAGCACGGCGCGTCAATCAGAAGTCAGCCGACATCTCCGGAGACAGCAACCAGAATGAGCACATGGATCGCACCCCTTGCTATTTTATTTTTCATTACTGCAAGCCTGACAGCCTGCGAAAAAGCTGAACAGGCTCAACCCCTAAAAATATCGTTTGCCAATGATGTAGACCCCATCATTCAGAAACATTGCGCTGAATGTCATGCTGCCGGGCTGCCAGGGGCCATGGCGACCGGCTTTGTGACGGACACCTACCAGTCCATCATGAATGGCACCCTGTCAGGACAAATCGTCAATCCGGGTTCTGCCAGGACCAGTTCGCTGTACATCATGGTTTCCGGCAAAGATAACCTGGCTGTCACGATGCCACACGGGAAAGAACCGCTTGAAACCGGGGAAATTGAAACCATCCGTGCATGGATAGACAGTGGCGCCATGGAAAACTGATCCAGCCCTCACCACACTTCACGTTGGCAAGCCGGATCGGCTAAACTGTCTACCGGGGCGGCAACAATAACGACTCACCATGCTGGGTTTTGGACATCAAACCTTTTTTAACCTGTGTCTGGCGCTATTCACGCTGGCGGCCGTATCGGTCGTTTGTCTTGGTCTGTTACTCATCGAACGCCAGAACTACGACCTGCTGCAGCAGAACGTTACCAGTCTCCGCGCGGAAAACAACCGGCTCAGGTCAGAACTTGATCGTGTCCGGGACAGTTCGGGAAAACATGATGAACCGACATCCCTGCCTTACGAATAAGCCGTGTGGTTACCGGCACCGCCGCTGCTGTTTGTGAGTTTTCCCGCCTGATACTAATTATATTGTGACCAGGTAAAACAGGACCACACTGACGATAATCCAGGCCAACGGGTAGAATACAAACAAGCGCAGAAAGTCAGTCCAATATTTATGCCGCGTCTTACGACTCTGCTGCTGCACTGGATTTTCCATTACTCACCCCATCTGTTGCTATTGGCCGCTTCAAATATTCCACTTTCTTGCTATTTTTGATATATCGAACTCGCTCATTTTACGTAACAGCTCATCCTGACTGTCATTCAGAATGTGACTCGCCATAGGCAGGAAAATGTCCTCCTCTTTTTCATGATGCTTGATCATCTGGTATTCAAGATGGGCCAGCGACTCAAGCACATGGCCCGAGTCCCGGGTTGTGATGATCCGCGCCATATCCTGGACCAGGCGGACAATGCCGGTATGCTCCTCCCGCAGTGCCGTGGTCGGGCCTTGCGGCGCATGGGGTGCAGATTCATAGGCGGGATACAGCACCTCTTCCTCCAGCGCCATATGCCGTTTCAGATGCGCGACCAGTTCATTGAATACCCGGTCTACAGTCTCCCAGTCTTCCATTTCCACTGCATCCTGACACCAGGTAAGCAGACCTTCATACAACGAGTGCTCATGCACAAGCCAGTTGTCAGAGTTACTCATGGGCCGAAAGTTCCTGTGCTGAATATCCGCTTATTGTCGCCACAGTCGCACCCGGAAGACCTTGATTAAGATCAACAACAGTACTGCCTGCGCCCTGCCACACAGGCCGGCTATGTGGTTAATTCTGAATAATTATAAATATACGGCACAGGATGCCTGCTTTCGACCCTCCCCGCTCGTTTAGTCGCCACTAATATAAAACAGTACCTGGCAAATAATACTGGCACAAAGAAGACCCGTGTTATAAACATAAATGCATATAACTTCAGTCATGCGCGATATATCAAAGGGCATAATTCGTGAGAGAAGGAAACCTGTCCTTGCGTGCCAAGTACAATGTCACAGCACTGTTCTACGACATACTTGATTATCCATGGGAACGCGTCTACAGAGAGTGGCGGCCATTATTACTGGGTGACTTGCGTGGCAAGGTGCTGGAAGCCGGCGTTGGTACAGGAAGAAATTTTCAGCACTACCATGAGAGTGTTGAATTAACAGGCGTTGATTTAAGTGATGTAATGTTAAAAAAGGCCGCCAGGAAGGCCCGTAAAGCCGACTGTAAAATAGTACTTGTACATGACGATGCCAGCGTAATGAAGCATGTCGATTCGAATCAATACGACTGGATAATCTCAACCTTTCTTTGTTGTGTCATGCCGGACGAATTCCAGCCTATGGCGCTGGACCAATTCAGCCGCGTTCTGAAGCCAGGCGGAAAATTCAGATTGCTTGAAATGATTTACTCAAAAAACAAGGCCATCAGAAGACGCCAGGAATTTTTTACTGCTTTCGTTGAGAAAGTCTATGGCGCAAGGTTTGACAGAAAAACTGTTCAATATATTGAAAGGTCAGCTGATCTTGAAATCACCGGTAAACGTTTCCTCGCTGAATATCCTGAACAGTCGTTAAAGCCATTTCTTCTTTCTGAAATAAACCAGCAACACGGCGGGAATGGTAATAAACGCGACCCACAGGACCGGATAGGCCCATTTCCACTTGAGCTCGGGCATATATTCAAAGTTCATTCCGTATATGCCGGCCAGGAAAGTCAGCGGTATGAAAATCGAGGCGAATACAGTCAACACCTTCATCACCTCGTTCATTTTGTTGCTAACGCTGGATATGTAGATTTCCAGCAGGCCTGACAACATGTCCCGGTACGATTCTATTGACTCGATTACCCGTATTGTATGGTCAGACACATCCCTGAGATAGATCTGCGTTTTTTCCTGGATCAGTTCCGACTCGCTACGAAGCATTGCAGCCATCAATTCTCTTACCGGAGAAACATGCCTCCTGATGGTGATCAATTCGCTTTTGAGCCCCTGGATCCTGTAAAGAAATTCCTGTGTTGGCTCGGCGACCAGCAAACTGTCCTCAAGCGAAGTGACGGCTTCATCCAGCGAATCAATCAGGATAAAGTTCTTATCGACTATAGTATCCAGAATCGCGTAGGTAAGGTAATCCGCACCCAGGCTCCTGAGACGACCCTTGCTGTTTCTGATCCTTTGCTGCACGGGTAATAAAAGATCATCGGACTTTTCCTTGAACACGAAAACAAAATTTTTCAGGACCAGAATACTTACCTGTTCATAGGTAACGGAAAAATCTTCATCTTCAGACATCAGGCATTTGAGCACGATGTACAGGTGGTCATCATATTCCTCGAATTTCGGCCGCTGGTGAGTATTCAGAATGTCCTCGAGCACAAGCTGGTGTATGTCGAATATTGCCCCGATGCTTTCAATAATTTCAACGTTAGCCAGCCCCTCGATAGTCACCCAGGTAACGGTATCACTGTCCTTGTATTTAATAATTTCGTCTATTGACTGGATCTGCTGCTCTTCTAAATTCTCTTTACTGTAATCAACTACTGATATCCTGGTTTCGGCTACCAGTACATCACCCACGTGAACAAGCGAACCGGGCGGCAAGCCCGACTTGTCAGAGGCATTCTTCAGTGATTCATTCATATATCCCCACCCGGATAACTGTTTTCGATCGCTGGCTTGAATTCACCTTGCAGGCTCGAGTACATGGCATTGTTATCCCTGTACCTGATTATTGCAATTCAATCGGCACCCATTTAGCAGGCGCCGGTGACGGCTGGAGCCACTGCTATCGGGTAATTTCCATTCATAATAGCCTGTAGCCGGCAGGGTCAGCCGAAAGTCCCGTCAACAAGACCGGTTGACGATATTGCTGGTTTATAATCCCGGCTACCATGTACCCTGTACATACAATGCCCGCTTCGACCTGCAGTCGTTGTAACTGCCGGCACTGCCGCAGTGACACCACAGGTCACCCGGCAGGATAGCGTTAATAATTTGTGCAACAATAACGAACCATGAACAGCGAAAACCTGATTAATCTCTTCGGACAGTTCGGCCTGGCCGCGATACTGGGTTTTCTCATCGGCCTCGAGCGGGAAATGCGCGACGAACAGAGTGTCACGCTCGGCATTCGCGATTTCGTGCTGTTCGCACTGCTGGGCGCCTTGTGTGCCTACCTGTCCACGCAGTATGAGAGTCCCTGGCTGATCGTAAGCGGGCTGGCCGCTCTGCTTGCCCTGATCATGTCGAGTTACTGGGCAGATCGCGACCATGGCACCGGAATTACCACCGAGGTGGCGGCGGTGATCACCTTTCTCCTCGGGGTCGTGATCATGCGCGGTTCGAGCGAGCTCGCCATAGCGCTATCCATCGTCACCCTGGCCGTCCTGTTCCCGAAACAGCAGATCAAAAGTTTTCGCGCACAGGTGCAGGCACACGAACTGCGCGCGGTGGTGCTTTTCCTGATTATCACATTCATTATCCTGCCCGTGCTCCCGAGGAACTCTCTGGACAACTACCTGGGCTTTACGGTGGCAACCCTGACCGAAGTGGATTCCGGCCAGCGACAGGTTCGAATGAAACTGCTTCCCGACAAGGAGGTCGAGATCGGCGGAATGCTCGTACTGTTGTCACAGGAATACGAGAAACTGGGTGAAGCGGTTGTAAGCAAGGTGGACGACAGGGAAGTTCTGGCGGTACTCAGGGAGAAACCCGCCCAGGAACTGGGTGCCGGCGTGATGGCGCGTCAACCGTTGAACATAGCCTTTCTGCAGATCATGCTGTCGGCGCTCAAGCCCTACAAGATCTGGCTTATCGTGGTACTGGTTTCCTTCATCAGCTTCATCGGTTATGTGCTGATCAAGAGTATCGGGAGCAGCGCTGGCATTGGCCTCACCGGACTCATCGGCGGCCTGGTATCCAGCACAGTGACGACGCTGAGCTTCGCACGGCGCAGCAAGGAAAATCCTGAGGCCAGCCGATTGTTTGCAATGGCGGTGATTCTTGCCAGTTCCGTGATGTTCCCGCGGCTGGTGCTGGAAATCGCCGTCGTCAACCAGCCCCTGATGCGCAACATCATGGTGCCCCTGGGGATCATGGGCGCAACCGGTGCCCTGGTCGCGTTCTTTCTCTACAGACAATCCCGTAACCTGGCCGCAGGCGGGGTATCGGTACGTTTCGACAACCCGTTCAGCCTCAAGTCCGCCATCAATTTCGCCCTGGTGTTCGCCACCATATTGATGGTCACACGACTGGCGACCTCCTACCTGGGGAATGAATGGCTGCCGCTGGTGGCCATCGTCAGCGGCCTGACCGACGCCGATGCCATTGCATTCTCCCTCAGCAGCCTGCAGCATGCCGGGCTGGTGCCGCTCGATTGGGCGAGCTTCAACCTGGTGCTGGGCGCACTGTCGAATACCTTCATGAAACTGATACTCATATTCAGCCTCGGGCACCGGACCCTGTTCAGGCAACTGCTGCTGCCTTTCCTGGTTGTTGGTGCCGTTGGGCTGGTAACGATGTTTCTCTATTACGACCTGGGCTCAATAGTGTGACCCGTGATATTTCGATCGCTTGTTGAAATCAAGCAATCAGAGTCGCCGAGCCTTCCTGGTTATATGGCGCGCCTGGAGAGATTACCCGGGTAACTGCCCTCGCCCCTGCGGGGCCGCCGGCAAAGCGGGCGTTGTCCCGGCCGGTTTCGCCAGCCTCGGCTGGAACTCCCGACCACCTGGTTCGTAGTGTTCCAGCCTATATACGCTATAATTACTCGTAATATTTACAATCAATTGATCAGGTTAATATCTTGGCTTCAAATAAAGGAAGGGTCTACTTCGCACTTAGTGGCTATCATTTCAATCCCGATGACGTCACTCGCCTGCTTGGCATAGAACCCACCGCAATCGATGCTTCCGGTGCACGCAGCGGACTGGACAACCCCGTGATTAGTTCATGGGAGTTATCAACAGCAACGATTACTGATGATGTCGACGTTTATGAGTTGACGAACGAACTTATCAAGCAAATTGAACCGGCCAAGGAAAAGATCCTTGAAGTGATAAAAAGCCATAATTTATCACCCCGAATTGGCGTGGTCCTGGTTTTGTCAGCCGATAAAAACGAAACAGCACCCGACGTTGGTTTCGGTGCCAGAACGATTCGCTTTCTGGCAGAAATTGGCGCTTTTATTAATGTGGATTACCAGCTTTCTGATGGAATCTAGCCCGTACCAACATCGCACAGAGATTTTTTTTCTGAATTTGCCGAAATATAATCTCCGTTAAAATTTCGGATTTCAAAAAAGCATAAAAAAACGCCCGCATCACAAACAGAATTCAGATTGAGTAGCCGCGCGACCTTTCAAGTTCGCGCGACTGAATATCTCAAGGCTTTTTGGGGGTCTTGTAGGGTACTTCTTTCTGGAAAGCTTCCCAGGTAGTTCTATAGCCAACGTAGCCTTTTTCATTGGCCTCCATCTGGGTGGTGGTCAGAAAACGCGCCTTGCCTTCAGGAACTTTTGGCCTGGTTTTTGGTGCATCGCTCATAGTAATAACTCCTAAATGGTTGGTACGAGTGGAATATAAACAGCTATGTCAGCCCTCCCACTTGACTGACGTAAATATCAAGATCTAGTGCATCCCTGTTTTCACGATTCATCTGTCAAAGCTAATTTCAAATGCTAGCGCACTTTGCCGTACTGATTTGCTCCTCGCAATGCTTTAAACAGAGAGGTTGAAGCGCATGCGGAAAACATTCAATAATCAATTCAAATTCATCAGCCGCTTCATCGGCAAGTGTAGCATCATCTGTTAACCCAGCCAGGACGCTTCGAGCCGTAGACCTGTTTACCCGGCATAGTACTGCGAGATGAATAGGGAGTTGCTGCTCCATGCAAACTGTCAATGCCGTCTCATATGATCTTATTGCCTCTTCCAGGCGATCCGGGTTCTCTTCTGATTCAGCCAGATTATGCAGTACTGCACCACAATTATTGTGTGTAGCGGCTAACTCAAAGGCGTTATTGTCAGCATCGAACTCTGCGATTGCATTTTTATAGGCGACAACGGACTTTTGAAAAGTACGGTTACCTTTTAAAGATTTACCATACGTATGGAAAGTAGCGCCAAGTTGATGCATGGCCGATGCCCATTCTTCAGGCGTCTTTTTTCGCGACCATTCCAGTAATGCATTCGTATAAGCATCAATGGATTCTTTCAACATTTTCGAGTCGTTCAGCTGCCGACCCAAAGCCTGCTTTGCGGTTCCCAGGTTAGTTTGTGTTGCCGCCCAATCCAGTGGTGACTTTTCCTGGTTAAACTCTTCCAGCGCATTGTTAAAGCACTGAATGGCTTTCTCATAAAATTCAGCATCCCACTGCTGTTGCCCCTGTGCCGCCAGAATATTGCCAAGACTATTCTGAGCCTCAGCCCAGGCTAATGGCTCGAGATCGCGATACTCATCAGTCAGTGATGCCTCAAGCGCCTCACGCGCACCGTCAAGAATATTTGAACTGAAACGATGCTGTTCATAATTTCCCCGTGTATAAAGAAAATTATCAGCCGCAGTTACCCTGGTATCCGGAGCAGCAACTTCTGACAATTTTTCACCGGACCTGCCGATTGAATTTGCTATGGCAAGTTCCAGGGCCTTATTGACCGGGTAAAACAGGTAAGTATTAGAGAATTTCATTTTGCGCGACTTAGAATATCGTTTATGTCCGGATCGGCGTCAACCGCTCCGCCAAGCCCTATTTCTTCATCGGTCGCTTCACGTATCGTCAAAACCTCCAGACTAAATATTACTTCTCTGCCACACAGAGGATTATTTCCGTCGACAGTTAATGTCTTGTCATCGAAACGAGTGACGATAAAAGTTTTTGGCTCGCCCTTTTCATTTTCCATGGTGATGGTCATGCCGATCTCTCGATACTCTTCAGGCACATTCTCGATATGATCGGTAAACACAAGTGATTCGTCTCTCTCACCATAGAGAAGCCTGGTGTCAACAGGCACTTCGATGATATCACCGACTTTTTTACCATCCAGTTGACTTGTCACCTGTTCAGACAGAACATCATTCACACCATGGACATAACCCAGGGGAAAATCCACAGCAACAAGCACGTCACCGGTTTTTTGATCGATGATCTTGTAATTTAGTTCAACGAATTTTTCGTTTTGTATAGTATCTGACATGACAGGTAAAGCCTGCTATAGATAAAGGCGCCCTAGAACAGCGTGGCACCAAATATTTTCACCTTGTCCTTTTCATAACCCAGCACCAGTCTGCCAAGCCATTCACCCTCTTTCTTGGTATGTCTCTGTTTATATAAAACCGTTACATGTTCACCACGGCGTATAATGCCAAGATAATCGTAATTTTCAGACAGGTTCTTGGTTAATTCACTTCTTGCAAACTGCTTGCCCATCTCGATTTCATTTGCACCCATCAGCATAGCTGCTGCGAAATTCCGGGTGAATGCACCGTAGTTTTGTTCGTTCGAGTATTTAACCAGATCAGCCCACATCGGGTGCGCCAGCTCCAATATCTCTTCATCTGTTTTTTCAATAATATTCATAATTCTACTGTTCACTTAAAACATACAAAGGTCGCAAACTACAAACCATGGAAAAAAAAGACCAGCAAACAATAAGCTGGTCTTTTTTATGATTAAGTAAAAATTACTCCTGATTTTTACTCAGCCAGCACCCTATTCATCACCCACCAGGTGGTAAAGAGGGGCTTTCTCCATAGTGTACTCACCTGTTTTCCGATCACGATGAGAAACTGTCAGTACATGCCAGTTTTGATCATCCAGTTTCATCGCATCACCACGGTAGTAGTAACCAGGCCAACGCGTTTCCTTACGGAACAGGGTATGCTGGAACACACTTTCAGAAGTACGCACGCGGTGATTTAATTCCCATGCACGCAACAGCTCGTGTATGTCTTCTGCGGCGATCTTCTCCATGTCTTCCTCAAGCGTTTTCATCTTCTTGAGACCAATCTGGAGAAGTTTTTCGTTGGTCATGTAGTTAACACCAAAACCACCACAATACTCATCCATCAGTTTCTGCAAGCGATCCAGACCCTGCCTTGGGTTGATGAAGTTTGGATTAACCGAACCCCCAACGATCTCATTGCTATAAACTTTATAAGTTTCCAGTGGCTTGTAAATCTTCTCTTTGAGATCAGCAATCTGCTGCTCAGAAACCCGAATGCCTTCGGCCTTGCCATCATCAATATACTTACAGGCAGCTTTAGCAGCCAGACGACCTTCAGTGAAAGAACCCGAGGAGAATGCGTGTGGTGTACCACCAACCGCGTCACCCGCACCGAACAGACCTTCAACAGTGGTCATACGGTTATAGCCCCAGTAATACTCTTCAGGGGAAACATCTTCCGGACCGGAGCACCATGCACCACAACCGGTTGCATGTGAACCCATTACGTAAGGCTCGGAAGTCGTTAATTCCGGGTTTTCGTATTTAGGATCAACGTCGGTTGCAGCCCAAAGTACTGCCTGTCCAACGGTCATGCCCAGGAAGTTGTGCCAGCCAATCTCCTCAAGATGCGGATCCTGGAAGGCTTCCATGGTGACCATATGGATAGGACCACGGCCAGCATTCACCTCGGAGATAAATGCATGGTTACGCAAACAGGTCGGAATAGGCTTGTGCGACAAATGCTGGCCTTCAGTATCCAGGTATTCCTTACCAACCATTTCGGTCAGCTTCGGGAACCACTTGGATTCATACTCTTCACCCAGACCGTTTTGTGTATAGGTCTTGAGATGCAGGAAGTATGCGCCGACAGGACCGTAACCATCCTTGAATCGAGCCAGTACGATACGGTTTTCCATCTGCGTCATCTTCGCGCCTGCTTCGATCATCAGACCATAAGCAGAACCTGAAGACCATGGTGCGTACCAGACACGACCTGCGCCTTCACCCACTGAGCGTGGTTTGAAGATGTTAGAAGCACCACCGGCGCCACAGATAACAGTCTTGGATTTGAATACGTGGTAGTTACCCGTACGTACATTGAAGCCTACAGCACCCGCGATGCGGTTGTCTTTGGCGTCATCCATTAACAGGTGGGTTACGCAGATACGGTTGAATACCTTGTCTGCCGATTTTTTCGCTGCTTCTGCAACAATAGGCTTGTATGACTCACCGTGAATCATGATCTGCCAGCGGCCTTCACGCATGTATCTACCCGACTTCGGGTCTTTCATCAGTGGCAGGCCCCACTCTTCGAACTGGTGAACAGCGGAGTCAACGTGACGCGCCATATCAAAGGCCAGATCCTCACGAACCATGCCCATCAAATCCATGCGTGCGTAACGGACGTGATCTTCCGGGTTATTTTCACCCCAGCGCGTACCCATGTAACAGTTGATCGCGTACAGGCCCTGGGCTACCGCACCAGAACGGTCGATGTTTGCTTTTTCGGCAATAACAATTTTCTTGTCCTTGCCCCAATATCTTGCTTCGAAAGCAGCACCGGTACCACCGAGGCCTGCGCCTGCGATCAATACGTCGATATCTTCTTCAATAATAGTTTTGTAGCCCATTAGTAGTACACCCCTTCTTTCAATTTCAGGCCATTGGACTCGAGCGTGTGTAAACCACCCTCATCCATGCGGACATACTTCGGCTCGTTAAACAGCAGCTCACCGTCACGCATTTCATTACTGGGTGCTGATTCGTCGGCTAGCTTGGGAATCGCTGTGCCCCAGGGCTTGGTTGTAATAGGCGCTAACAGATCCATGTCTTTCTTGCCGTTGCGGAACTTGATGCGCCATGCAATCGTGCCTTTTTCTTCATCACGGAGTACCCGGACACTGTGCCCAAGTGGCGCGAAGTCGGCATATCCGCGTACATCGATAGCCTGATGTGGGCAGGCCTTAACGCAGGAGTAGCACTCCCAGCACATGTTAGGTTCGATGTTGTAAGCGCGACGAAGCGTTTTATCGATGTGCATGATGTCAGATGGACAGATATCAACGCACTGGCCACAACCATCACAACGAGTCATATATACAAAAGTTGGCATAATATGTTCTCTCTATTCTCAAATAATCGGTAAGAAATTAATGTTAGTAGTGGTTTGCTGACTCACGCCTGATACCCTGCCCCATGTATGGCGGGTTCTTGCCCATATACTGCGGGATATCCGGGAATTTTGCCTGTACTGCAGGATCTGTCAGATCGTAGTCAAGAGGTAAATTCTCTCTTGAACCATCAGCCTTGGTAACACGCTTTTGGAAAGCGGCAGCAGGTTTGAAGAACATATGCGCGAACTTGGACCAGAACACGCTGCCAAAAAGCATCGTACTTGAAGCGATGAACAAAACGAAAGTCAGTACTGACCATCCGGCAATGCCCTGCGACTGCGTATACGACCAGGCTAATGCGAAGGTGGCAGTAGTGAGCAGCGAGATAATAAACAAATCCGTTCGTTCAAAGCGATACCACGTAAGGCCTTCCGCAGACACGTCAACGCGGATGAAGAACCAGAACCAGTATCCACCAATCGCCAGCATCAGCGCGCCGATATGCCACAGTGCCGGCAGGATGGCTGGTGTGGGCGTCTCCGCGGTCGGATAGGCAAAAATCATGATGGCGGTTGTAGCGACGAATAAAACGAAGCCGTACATGGTCAGAAGATGGGAAAGCCTGCGTTTTACGTTACAGAATTCACCAGAGGTTAACACCTCATTAACCAGCACTTGAACGGCAATTGATGCCTTTTCACCAGTGCCAACAGACCGTTTTGCGTTCGCTTTCGCTTTTTTCGCATTCTCGAAAAAATACTGTGCACTTTTCTTGTGGATCATATCAAGAACAGTTCCGCCTATGACCAGCAGAACCATTAAGATGACGTACCCCTGCATCATCGAGGGTGATATAGATAACGAAAGCTCGGAAAAGGGATTGCTACTGAACATTAAATTATCCTCATTGTGTCAGCTGTTTATACAAACCACATCAAGACGGAATATCCGCTTCATGCGTCAGCCA